>JBDTTF010000055.1:0-11930 GCA_039930765.1 Gemmatimonadota bacterium
GCCGAACCCGCTGGTGAACACCGAGATCTTGGCCCCGCCAATCTGGGCCATCTCCGCCCGCAGCACTCGGCCAAAGGCGTCCTGGCTAATGTGTCGGTCCCCTTTGGGAACCAGGCGGACGTAGATCTGGGCCTGGTCGACACCGGGCGTCCGCATCGGCAGCGGGGTGCCGACCGAGGTGTAGGTGTAGGCCACCTCGGGATGGCTCCGGCAGATCCTTGCCACTTCCTCTGCCTTGATCGAGGTGTACTTGAGGTTCGATCCCGGCGGCGCCTCGACGATGATGTTGACTTCGCTCCGATCGCTGATCGGCACGAAGCCGGCGCCGCCAAAGGTGCTCTGCAGCACGATGGCGCCGGCGAATGCCCCGATGGCCAGCAGCGCCATGGCAAGCCGATGGTCGAGCGCCCAGCCGATGACCTTGCGGTAGCGGTCCGCCAGCCGGTGGAAGCCGTTGTTGAACCGGTCCAGCAGCTTGGTAATCCAGCTCTTCTCGTGCTCCTGCTGGTGCGGATCGGTCCAGTAGGCCGACAGCATCGGGTCGAGCGAAAAGCTGACGAACAGCGACACCAGTACCGCGCAGGCAATGGTCAGCGCGAACGGCTTGAACCACTGACCCGCCACCCCATACATGAATCCGACCGGCACGAACACCGCCACGATCGAGAACGTCGTCGCCGCTACGGCCAGGCCGATCTCGTCGGTGCCCTCGCGGGCAGCCAGGAAATGGTCTTTCCCCATCCCGACGTGCCGCACGATATTCTCGCGGACCACGATGGCATCGTCGATCAGGATCCCGATGGCCAGCGACAGTCCCAGCAGGCTCATGGTGTTGAGCGTGAAGCCGAAGGCCCAGACCGCAATGAACGAGGCCAGCACGCTGACCGGCAGCGCCAGGCCGGTGATCACGGTCGAACGCCACGAGTTGAGGAACAGGAACACCACCAGTACCGTCAGCATGGCGCCGATAATGAGGGTGTGCTCGACGTTATTGACGGCGTTGGACACCCGCTTGCCGGCGTCCTGCACGATCTCCAACTTGGCCCCGGGCGGCAGGGTCTTTTCCAGGATGGCCAGCTCGCGCTTCAGGTCAGTCACGACGGTGGTGGTGCTGAACCCCTTGGTCTTCTGGATCTCGATCCCGACGGCATCCTTGCCGTTGAACACCGCGGCGGTGGTCGGCTCCTCGGCGCCGTCAAATACATCGGCCACCTGGCCCAGCCGGATGACCCGGTCGCCGCGAGTGGCAATCACCAGCTGGGCAAAGTCCTCGGCCCGGTCGAGCCTGCCCTTGAGCCGGATCGACTTCTCGTCCAGCGCCCCTTTGAGGCTGCCGATCGGCGCGGCCAGGTTCTGGCTCTCGAGCGCCCCCACCACCGTCTGCACCGCGACTCCGGCGGCCTGCAGATCGGCGGGACGGAGCTGTACGGTCAGCTCCCGGACCACGCTGCCCGCCAGCCGGATGCTGGCCACACCGGGAACCGCGCGCAGCTGGCGCACGATGCCCGGATCGGCAATCCGGGTGAGGATCGCGGGTGTCAACGTTGAGGACGTCAGCGTTAGCGTCATCACCGGCTGTTGGCCAGGATCGAGCCGGCTCAGCACCGGCTCCTTCATTTCCACCGGCAGGTCGGACCGCTTGGTGCTGATGGCGTCCCGGATGTCCTGCGAGGCCTCCTGGAGCGGCTTCTCGTAGTCGAACACCACCAGCAGCTGAGCCAGGCCGTCGATCGAATTGGAGGTGGTCTTGGACCAGTCCACCCCGTTGATCCCTGACAGTGCCTCTTCCACCGGCTCGACGACTTCCCGTTCCACCGTCTCTGGTGAGGCGCCGGGGTAGGGAATGGTCACTGCGATCATCGGCTGCTGGACGTCGGGGAACTCGTCGGTCTGCAGGTTGAGCAGCGCGGCAATGCCGAACGCCACCAGCGCCACCATGACGGTGACGGTGACGATCGGCTTCTTGATGGCAAAATCGGAAATGAACATGGCCTGCCCCGGTTGCCCCGTTACTCGCCGACGATTCGGACGGTGGTTCCCTCGCTGATACCCTGCGCCGAGCCCAGCAGGACGGTGTCGCCGGCCATCAGGCCGCTGGTGACCTGGACCCGTTCCGCCAGCTCATCCCGCACGCCCAGCTTGATGCTGACCTTGCCGACCTTGCCTGCCCGCAGCCGGTACGCCACCGGCTCGATGCCCCGCTCGTCGATGGCGCTGAACGGCACCGACACGCCGGCCTCCGACTGGGCCGACACCCGGCCCTGGGCAAACAGCCCCGCGGCCAGCTTGCCGGCATCGTTGGGCACGCTGACGGTGATCCGGATCTGACGGGTCGAGGGATCGACGGTCGGATTGACCCGCTCGATCTTGCCGTTGAACACCCGGCCCTTGAACCCGTCGACGCTGAACTGCACCGGGGCCCCGACCTTCACCATGCCAAGCTGGTCGGATGGCACCGACGCCTCGAGCCTGAGGCTGCCGAGGTCGACCACGGTGAACAGCGCGGTGCCCGGAGTGACGTCGTCGCCCACGTTGACCTTGCGCTCACTGACCACGCCGGCAAACGGCGCCCGCATCTCGGTCCGCCTCAACTGCCGGTCGGCACTCGCCAGCCGCGCCTCGGCGTCGGCCTGCTGACCCAGCGCATTCGACTGGGTGTAGCTGGCCTGCTCCAGGTCCCGGGCCGAGATGGCACCGGCGTCCTTGAGTGACTTGCTGCGTTCGAAGTTGCGGGCCGCCAGGTCAGCCGCGACATCGGCAGCCCGCTTCATCGACTTGGCGGACTCGTACGAATCGCGGATGCCGCTGTCGTCGAGCCGGGCCAACCGCGCACCGCTGCCGACCGGCTGACCCTGCTCGGCCGAGACCTCCATGACGGTGCCGTTGATCTCGGAGCGGACCGTGGCCTGTTTCTGCGCGGTCAGGGCGCCGGAGATGGTTGGCCCGCTGATCAGCACCCCGTTCTCCGCGATGGTGACGTTCTCCTTGCCGATCTGGATGGCCTGATCGGCGGCAGAGGCGGCTGGCGCCGGCTTGTTGCAGGCCAGCGCCAGCGGAGAGAGGCAGAGCAGCGCGGCGACAAGGCGCTGGCTGAAGAGGCGGGTGTTCATGGGCCGGTTCGGGCTGGGGTAGCGGGCGTGGGCGGAGCGGTGATCACTGGCCCGGCGGTCGGCGCGGTCGAACCGCCCAGTGGCAGATCGGGCAGCAGCTGGAGACGGGTCAACGCCACCCGGAAATCACGGGCGGCAGTGGCCCGATTGACCTGGGCCTGGGCCAGCGCCAGCCGGGAATCGTTGAGCTCGGTCTGGGTCGACAGCCCTTCGTGGTACCGGATCTCGGCAATGTGATAGGCCCGCTCCGCCTGCTCCACCGTGCCGAAGCTGGCGGTCCAGGCTGCGTGCGCCGCCTGCAGCCGTGCGATGACCTGCCGGTTGTCGAGTACTGCGGCTTTCCGGGCCTGCGACAGCCGCTGGACCGACTGTTCGTAGTCGGCCCGGGCAATCTGGGCGTCGCCTTTGAAGCGGCCGCTGGTCCAGACCGGGAAGTTGAGCAGCACGCCGACATTCCAGTCGGTCCTGAAGTCGCTGCCGTGGGGAATGGCGCCGCTGGGATAGGCCAGCTGGCTGTACCGCGAGGTCAGGTTCAGCGAAGGCCACCACTCGGCCGCGGCAATCTTGTAGACGATTTCCTGGACGGTGGCGGTGGCCTGCGCTTCCTGGACGGCGTTGCGCTGGGTCACGCTGCTGTCGCTCGACTTCAGCATCGACGTGTCCGGCATTGAAAAGGCAGTCGAATCGCCGCTGGCCAGCGGAGTGGTCAGGTTCACCGGCTGATCCAGCGGCAGCAGTACCAGCTGCTTGATCCGGTCGAACGCCACATCCCGGCTGGCCCGCTGCTGAATCAGGGCCACCCGGTTGTTGTCGCGTGATACCCGGGCCCGCAGCACGTCAAACTCCGCCGCCGAGCCGACCCTCTCACCAAGGCTGGTTTGAGCCAGGGTGGTGTCGGACTGATCCAGCGCCAGCTGTGCAATGGACACGAGCTGCTCGGCCAGCAGCGCGTCGTAGTAGGCGGTGGTCACATCCAGCACCAATTGCGATTGGGCACTGGTGATGCCGAGCTCAGCCAGGGTGCGCCCGGCCTTGGCGGCTCTCACCCGGCCGCGCACGCTGCCATTGAACAGCGTCTGCGAAAAGGAAATGCCGAAGTTGTACTGGTTGGGCCGGGCAAAGGGCAGCTCGCTGAATGCCGCGAACGGATTCTGATTGGTCAGGCATCCTACCGCCGCTTCCAGCGAATCGAGTCGCTCGGCTTCGGTACCAGGCTGCGGGGTGAACCGGGTGCAGGCGGCACCGGCCGACGAACTGTCGGAGCTGGAACCGTACTGCGACTTGATCTGCCGGGTGTACTGCGCCGACAAGGTCAGCTGCGGCAGAAACTCGGCATAGGCGCGGTGGATCTGCCCGCTGGCCCGCAGCCGCTCAGCCACCGCCAGGCCGATGGCTTCGCTGGCGGGGATGGCCTTCTGGACTGCCGCTTCGAGAGAGAGCGGTGTGCCAGCAGCCGAATCCTGTCCGAAAAGGATTCCAGGCTGGACAGTCAGGCAGAGTGCGACGATTGTGGCCCAGCGGAATGCTCGTGTCATGCCGTGCTCCGAGTCATGCTCCGGGCTCCAATGGCCCGCACCAGCAGGTCGACGTAATCCTCCACTGCCTTGTCGGCGTCCGGACCGAACAGGCCGGGCATGATATCCCGGCCCATTGCGTCCGCGAACAACGCTCCCATCAGCATCGATTCGGCGCTGGTCGGATCGAAGTGCCGATCAGCCAGCCCTCGATCGATCAGGCGCTGGAGGTATTCCCGGACCCGAATCGCGGCATCGATCGATGGGCTGCCGCCCTCGCCCAGGAGTTCGGGGTGCTCCTCGATCTCGCCCATGCAGGTCCGGATCAGCGAGGCCCGCCCGCGGAGCTGCGCAATATGGATCCGGGCCCACGCCAGCAGTTCGGTCCGGGGATCAACCGGTTCGTCGGGCAGGGCGTTGACCGTCTCCATCTGATCGGTGGTGCTGATCGCTTCGTGGATCAGCCGGGACTTGGAGCCGAAGTGCCGAAACAGGGTGATCTCGTTGACCCCGGCCTCCGAGGCTATACGCCGCGTGGTGGCGCCCCGAAACCCGGTTTCGGAGTAAACGCGGGCCGCAGCCTCGAGCAGTCGATCACGGATTTCCATAAGGGCCGACAGTCTAATTGTCGGATGATTGGCATGCAAGTGGGTGCTTGCTAATGGATTTCTTTGCCCGGATTCGGCCCGGGTGCCGCCGTGGATGGGGATGCTCTGGCCGAGGCCGTGGCGCAGCCACGGAGGGTGAAGCCGAGGCACGAATTCATTCGGGCGATCCCACCAACTCGAGAACCCGTCTCAAGCCCCGGGGCATCTCCTGTCTCCTGTCTTGTGTCTCCTGGAGTCGTTGCCGAGTTGCCTTCTTCCGGCCGTCGTCGCTGACCTCGGCTTTAGCCGAGGACCAACCGGCACTCTGGTCACCAATTCCGCGCGGGAGCTGGCCCCTCCCCCAACCCCTCCCCGCTGCGCACAGATTGATCTGGCTGGGCTGTCACTAACGGCCAATGGCCAATGGCTAACGACTAGCGGACAGCGCCAGGCCGGAGGCCTTACGCTGTTCGCTTGGAGTACTGCCGCACCGCCAGACTCAGCACCAGCAGCGCGGATCCCGCCAGGATGATCATCGGTTCCGCGATTTCCCTCAGACCGGCGCCTTTGATCAGGATTCCGCGTGAGATGGTCACGAAGTGCCTTACCGGGTTGACCAATGACGCGACCTGGACCCAGCGCGGCATGCTCTCGATCGGGGTAAACAGCCCGCTCATCAGCAGGTACACCATCAGGATGAAGAAGGTCACGAACATTGCCTGCTGCTGAGTTTCGACGATGGTCGAAACCCACAATCCGATTCCCAGCGCCACCAGCAGATACACCCCGGCCGCCGCCACCAGCAGGAACACGCTGCCCACCACCGGCAGATGGAAGACCAGCTTGCCCACCACCAGTCCAAGCCCCAGGTCGAGCAGCCCGAGGCACCAGTAGGGCAGCAGCTTGGCAGTGATGAACTGGCCCTTGGTGATCGGAGTGACGTTGAGCTGCTCCAGTGTCCCGATCTCCTTCTCGCGTGCGATGTTCTGGGCGCTGAGCAGGGTGGCGATCATGGTCACCAGCGCTACCAGAATGCCCGGCACCATGTACTGGCGGTAGTCGAGCGACTGGTTGTACCACGCCCGGGTCGAGATCTCGAAATGCGGTCGTCCCGCCACCGGTTGATCGGCGGCGCCTCCGGCCCGTACCGGCCGCAGGCTGGTGGTGAGTTCATCGGCGTAATCGCTCAGGATCCGGGAGGCGTATCCCTGCACCAGCCCGGCGGCGGAGCCCTTCTCGCCGTTCATCTGCAGCTGAATCGGGGCGCTGCCGCTCCTGACCAGGTCGGATTCAAAATCGGGCGGAATGGTCACGATCATGGTCGCCCGGCCATACAGCAGCTCCGACTCGGCCGACTGCTGATTGGATGATTCACCGATGATCCGGAAGAACCCCGAGGCGCCGAGCCGGGTGACCAGCCCGCGCGAGACACTGGACCGGTCCTGGTCCACGATGTAGACCGGCGAGTCCCTGATGGTGAAGGTCGCGGCATTCGCCAGTACCATCAGCTGGAGCAGCGGCATGACGATGACCTGGGCCAGGGTGGCCCGGTCCCGCAGCACGTGCAGCACCTCGGCCTGGGCCAGCACCAGGATCCGCCGCAGCCCAACTCCAATTCCGAAAGCCATGACTACTCCAGCCTCACCCGGAAGGAGCGGGCGCTCAGGGTCAGCAGCACGATGGCCATGCCGAGCAGGATCAGCGTCTCCGGCCACAGGTAGGTCAGCCCGGTGCCCTTCAGCATGATCCCGCGCGCAATGGCGACGAACCACCGGGCCGGTACCACCAGCGACACCCACTGGAGCACCGTCGGCATGCTCTCGAGCGGAAAGATGAAACCGGACAGCATCAGGGTGGGCAGCATCGTGCCGACGAGGGCCGCCATCATTGCCACCCGCTGTGAGGCGGTCCGGGCCGAGATGAGAATGCCGAGTGACAATGACACGAGAATGAACAGCAGCCCTTCGGCCACCAGCAGCATGAAGCTCCCGACCAGCGGCACATGAAAGATCAGCCTGGCCTCGATCACGACGGCCAGCAGGCCGATCAACCCGATGACCAGGTAGGGCGCCACCTTGCCGATGATGATCTGCCACGGCCGGAGCGGCGAGACCAGCAGCGTTTCCATCGTGCCGGTCTCCTTTTCCCGGGTCAGCGACAGCGCGGTCATCAGCGCCGCGGTGATGGTGAGGACCATCGCCATCAGTCCCGGGACGAACAGATTGGCGCTCTCGGCGGTCGGGTTGAACCGGACTCGAACCTGCGGCACGATCCGGATGCCGGAGCGAACCACAGTCTCGCGGGCGTAGCCCTCGATGACCGCCGAGGCGTAGCTCTGACGAGAGGTGCCGCTGTTGGGCTCGGCCGCGTCGGCCACGATCTGAATCCGTCCGGGCAGTCCACCCGCCAGTCTTCCCGCCAGCCCCGACTCGAAAATCACCGCCACCTGTGCGGAGCCGGCGGCCATCATCCGGTCGACCTCAGGCACGTCGCGGGCGGTGCCCACAACCTCGAACACCGAATTGCCGGCAAACCGGTTCCGGATGGCCTGGGTCACCGCATCGGGAGAGGGTTCGACAAACACCAGCTTGATGTCCTGGACGTCGGTCCGGATCGCGAAACCGAACAGGATGACCTGCACGATCGGCAGCATGACCAGCACCACCAGCGTGCGCCGGTCCCGCAGGATGTGCAGGCATTCCTTCCGCAGCAGGCCGAGCAGTTCGTTCATGCGGCGGCTCCCTCGGCGGGGCGGGCCAGCCGGACAAAGACCTGGTCGATCGAGTCGACGCCGAATTGGACTTTCAACTCGCCCGGAGTGCCGATCGCGCCGATCCGGCCGGCCACCATGATCGACAGCCGGTCGCAGTACTCCGCCTCATCCATGTAGTGGGTGGTGACCAGCACCGAGGTCCCGCCCCGTGCCGCCTCGTAGATCAGCTCCCAGAACTGCCGGCGGGTGACTGGATCGACGCCACCGGTCGGCTCGTCGAGAAAGACCACCTTCGGCTGATGCAGCAGCGCCACCGAGAAGGCCAGCTTCTGCTTCCAGCCCAGTGGCAGCGAGCGGACCTGGACCTTGCTGGCCTGCTCCAGGCCGAGCCGGGCCAGGATCCGTTCGGTGCGGGTCCGGGTTTCCGCGCGGGATAGTCCGTAGATCCCGCCGTACAGCCGGATGTTCTCGCTGGCGGTCAGGTCGTCGTACAGCGAGAACCGCTGGCTCATGTAGCCGATGTGCTGCTTGACCTGTTCGCTCTCGCGAGAGACGTCGAACCCAGCCACCCGGGCGTCGCCGCTGCTGGGTGCCAGCAGTCCGGTCAGCATCCGGATCGCGGTGGTCTTTCCCGCGCCGTTGGCACCGAGAAATCCGAAGACCTCGCCGACTCCGACTGAAAAGGTGATCCGGTCCACGGCCGTGAAGTCGCCGAAGCTCCGGGACAGCTCCCTGGCTTCGATGGCCAGCTCACCACTCATCGAGCCACTCCTGCGGTATCCGGCTCGGGCGCTTCCGGCGCCCCCATCCGGTCGATGAACACATCCTCGATGGTGGCGGGCACTTCGGTCACCCGAGCGTCCGCCATGCCTTGGGACGCCAGAAAGGCGCCCAGCTCCGCAATGATGGCGCTGGCCGGGCGATCGGTCCGGCGATCGGTGTAGTGCAGCGTCTCGCCGAACGGGTAGGCCGAATGGGTCTCGGGATAGTCACGCACCGCGGTGAGCAGCCGGTGACGGTCGGCGGCCCGCACCCCGAACATGGTGCGGCCGAATGACCGGGTCACGGCGTCGGGCGTGTCGATGGCCAGGATCCGCCCCCGCTGGATCAATGCGATTCGGTCGCAGCGGGCCGCTTCATCCATGTACGGCGTCGAGACCACGATCGTGAGGCCCGAGCGCTTGAGAGTGTCCAGCAGGTCCCAGAATTCGCGACGGGATACCGCATCAACACCTGTCGTCGGCTCATCGAGGAACAGGATCTCGGGCCGGTGCACCAGGGCGCAGCAGAGGGCCAGCTTCTGCTTCATCCCACCCGACAATGCCGAGGCGCGGCGATCGCCGAATGGCGCGATCTGGCGGTAAATCGGTTCGATGATCGGCATCTCGCGTTCGACAGTGGTGCCGAACACCGAGGCAAAGAACCGCAGATTTTCCTTGACGCTGAGATCAGGATAGAGCGAGAACCGCCCCGCCATGTACCCGACCCTGCGCCGCAGTTCCCACAACTTGCTGGTGACCTCAAGCCCGAGCACCTCCGCTCGGCCCTGACTGGGGAGCATCAGGGTCGTGAGAATCCGGAACAGCGTGGTCTTGCCGGCGCCATCGGGACCGATGAAGCCGAACAGTTCTCCGCTGGCCACCGTAAAGCTGACGTCAGTGAGCGCGTTCGTGGCCCCGAACCGCTTCCCCAACCGGTCCGCGACCACCGCGTTGGCGACAGGCCCCGCCTGCGTCACTTGGCGGCCGCCGGGGCACCGAACTGCACGTCCGCCGGCATCCCGATCTTGAGAACGCCACCGGGGTTCGGCACCCGGATCTTTACCGCGTAGACCAGGTTGGCGCGCTCCTCACGAGTCTGGATCGGAGTCGGGGTGAATTGCGCCTCCGATGCCACCCATGACACGACCCCGTCGAGCTGCTGACGCTTGCCGCCCGGGGCGTCGATGGTGATCTGCGCGGCGGCGCCGACTTTGACCGAGCTCAGCTGCGGCTCGGTGACGTAGGCCCGCAGGTCCAGGGTGTCGAGTCCCGCGATCCGGTAGAGCGCCTGACCGGTCTGGACCATCTCACCGGTGCGGACGTAGGTGGCCAGCACGGTGCCGGTACGCGGATTGATCACCCGGCTCCGGTGGATCTGGTCCTCGACCTGCGCCAGCCGAGCGTCGGTCGACACGACGTCATGGCCGGCGGTCTGCCGCTGCACCCGGGTGGCCTCGATCTGGGCGACCAGCGTCTTGTACTCCCGCTCCGCGTTGTCCAGCTGCTGCGCTGTGGCACCCTGCTCGGCGTACAGCCGCTTGATCCGGTCGTAGCTGCGCTCGGCCACCTGGCGCTGGACCTCAAGTACGTCGATCTGCTGGCCGACTTCCGCCTGCTTCGAATTGCCGGTGGCCTTTTGCGCGGTGATCTGCTGACGCTGCAGGACCAGCGGCCCGGTGTCGACGACCGCCACCTGGTCTCCGGCCAGCAACCGGACGCCTTCTTCCGGCACGAACTGCAGCAGCTGCCCGCTGGTCTGGGCGCCTACCACCACCGCTTCTGCCTCGATGTTGCCGTAGGCATCCGGTTGGATTTCGTGACGACAGCCGGCCAGCACGGTCAGCGCGGTCACGACGGTTCCGATTTGGGTGAGACGGCATCGAGTGAAGGACATCAGCGGGCCTCCGCGCCAAGCAGGGTGATCAGGTCGGACTGTGACCGGGCCAGCTCCACCCGGTGCTGGGCTCGATCGAGCCGAGCGGACAGCAATTCGGTGTTGCGATCGACGTATTCGGATGCCGTGACGGCGCCTTCGGCGAGCCGGACCTGTGCTTCATGCTCGGTCTTCTCGCGCAGGGCCACGATCTGCTCGTCCAGCGCCAGGGTAGCGGTCAGCCGCTCGAGGGTGGCCAGGTCCTGCTGCATGCTGGCCCGGAGATCTCGTGCAAAGGCCGCCTGGTTGACCGCGACCATCTCGCGTTCGAGCTCGAACGCTTCACGACGACGGCCAGTGTTGCCCCAGTCAAACGGCGCCCAGCTGACCTGGGCACCGATCACCCAATAGCCCTTGAAACTGGTATTCAGTGGGTCGAGACCTGGCAGCCCGTACCCCAGTCGGCCGAACAGCGAGAGCCGGGGACGGAGCACCGCGCCTTCGGCGGCCGCCTGGCGGGACAGCTGCTCCCGCAGCGCCGCGAAACGGGCGAACTCGGGCCGGGCCGTCGTGGTGTCAGCCGTTGCGGCCGCGGCCCGTGCGGCGGCGGCAAGATCCGGCAGCGCCACCGCAGCGCTGTCGTTGACCGGACGGCCGAGCAGCACGGCCAGCCGGGCCAGCGCGGCGCGGCGGTCGGCGTTGACCTGCAGGATGTCCTGCCGCCGGAGCAGGATCGTGGCGGCGATCATGGCCGTGTCTCCGGGGAGAGCGGTGCCGGCCCGGAACCGCGATGCGGCCTCGGACAGGCGGGCCGACAGCCCGGCGATCGTGGTCTGCAGTTCGATGTCCCGCTGTTCGGCCATGGCCACCGTGAAGAACGCCGCTTCGACCTGCTGCCGGATCCCGTACAGGGACGCGACAACTTCTGCCTGCGAGGCAGCCACCCCGGCCTGTTCGACTGCCCGCTTGAGGCCGATCGAGGCATCATAGATGGCCTGCTCGATGTGGAGGCTGGCGTCGTAGCTGGTCTTCCGTGCCTCGGGGGCCTTGAGCCCGCCCGGCAGGGTGAACGGAAAGGTGAAGGCGTCAGACTGATGCTGGGCCTGGCCGGTGGCGCTCAGCGACGGCAGGTAGCCGCTCTTGAGGTTGCGGTCCTTGAGTGCGCTCTCGCTGGTATGGAGCGCGAGCAGCCGCTGCCGCGGATCGGCGTGGAGCGCTTCCTCGATGAGGCGGTCCAGCCTGAGCGAATCGACCGCCTGGGCATGGCCGGAGACCGGGAAGCCAAGGAGCGCAGCTACTGCCATGGCGATGGGGAACCGTGTCATGCCGGAATTCCTCCCTGCGGAATGATGGCCAGCCCCTGACGGACGAT
>JBDTTF010000056.1:0-2806 GCA_039930765.1 Gemmatimonadota bacterium
CGACTCTCGTCTCTCGTCTCTTGTCTCTTGTCTCTTCTCTGTTTCACCCCGTGAAATGGATCCGGGCAGCGGGGAGGGCGGAGACCGTAATAGCCGTAAGCCATAAGCCGTAAGCCTTAAGCAGAGCCGTTAGCCGTTGGCCGTTAGCCATTGGCCGTTAGTAGGGCGATTGTCGGATTGATGATTGAATGATTTGGGGGCAGATACGAGCGCCAGAGCCCAATACGCCCATCAATCCGACCATCTTCAATCCATCAATTATCGAACTGGTACTTGTCTCTCGACTCACTCACTCCACACCGCCAGCTCATTGCCGCTGGGATCGTGAAAGTGGAACCGCCGGCCACCGGGAAAGCTGAAGATGGGGCGGGCGATCTTCCCGCCGGCCGCACCGATGGCCTGCTCCACCGCCTCCAGCGCCCTGGCGTAGATCACCACCAGCGGCCCGCCGGTGATCACGGCCGTTTCCTTCCGGAAGCCGCCATCCATCCGACCATCGCGGAAGCTGGCGTAGTCGGGGCCATAGTCCTCGAAGGTCCAGCCGAAGACCTGGCCGTAGAACCGCTTGGCCACCGCCACGTCGGTGACGGGGAGCTCGAGGTAGTTGATGGTCAGGTCTTTGGGCATGTAGCCGTTAGTCGTTGGTCGTTAACAAGACGAGAGACAAGAGACGAGAGACGAGAGTTCAAGCCGCCGGGAGCAAGCTCTCGACTCTCGACTCTTGTCTCTAGACTGAATCCGCCGTCGGTCCATACATCTCCGGCAGCGCCACCCCGTTCATCCGGAGATAGACCGAGTACTGCCCCCGGTGATGGATCAGGTGATTCATGATGAAGCTCCGGTACACCGCGATCCTCGGCATGGTGAAGATCACCGCGCCACCCGCCTTGAAGGTCCACGGTTCCGTGAAGGCCGCGTCGGCGGTGTGCTCGAGGGCCTGCCGCACCTTGGGCACCATCGCGTCGAACCGCTCGAGCAGGTCCTCCGTGGTGGTGAATGGGGTTGGCTGATACCCGGGGCCGCCCGGTGGCGCCACGTCGAACTCAGGCTGCGTGAGGGTGACCACCGCCCAGTCCGGGACTTCCACGATGTGCATCGCCAGCGCGCCCAGCCCCATCGACTTGGCATGCGGCTTCCACCCCGCCGCGGCGGCAGGCGTTACCGCGAGATACTTGCGAGTCGACGCCGTTTCATGATCGAACTCGGGCAGCAGGGACTGAGCGATGGACATCGGGACTCCGCGCGTGAATGGTGGTAGTAGAAAAGCGGAGAGGGGAGAGAGGAGAGGGGACGCTCCGATGCTGGTTGACGATCGCCGCTCGATGCGCCGTGCGCAGTCGTGCCGGGAACGTCCCCTCTCCGTTTCTGCTCTTCCCCTCTCCGTTAGAGCAACGTTTCCTGCATCTCAGTCGGCTTGCCGTCTCTCGGCAGCGCCGGTCCTTCCAGCTGCCGGCGCCGGCGCATTCCCTCACCGACGGGAAAGCCGTAGGTCCGCTGCAGCAGCTCGAGCCGCCGGGTCAGTGCGTCGGTATAACTCCGGTCCGGCCGTTCCTGCCGGGCAAAGTGCCGCTGGTACCGCTCCGCCAGCTCGGGAAACTCCTCGGCCAGGTGGGGAAGAAAACGGGCCCGTGCGGCGGAACCGAGTCGGAGCGCCGACCCGACCACGTAGCACGCACCCGCCTCCTTGCCCGCCGCCATCAGTGCCTCGAGTGCCGGCTTGCCATCGGTGATGCCCGGCAGGATCGGGGCGATCAGGATCCCGGCGTGAATCCCGCCCGCCGTCAGCCCCTTAAGCGCCCGGAGCCGGGCATGCGGCGCCGGAGAGCGCATCTCGATCCGCCGGAGCAGCGGCGAATCGAGCGAGGCCAGCGAGATGTTCACACTCAGGTCATGCCGCTCGGCCAGCTGCTGCAGCAGCGACAGGTCCCGCAGGATCAGCGGCGACTTGGTAATGATGGCCAGCTTGAGCCCCCGCCAGCCCCGCAGCGCCTCCAGCACACTCCGGGTCAGTCCAAAGCGGCGCTCGGCCGGCTGATACGGATCGGTGGCCGTGCCGATCACCAGTGTGGCGCCCGCCAGCTTGGCCGGGAAGAGGGTGCGCTGCAGCACCGCCGCCGCCGAGGTTTTGACCAGGATGCGGCGCTCGAAGTCGGGGGGGCCGGGGGGCAGGGGGGCCGGTTGATCGATACCTCTGCCCCGCTGCTCCCCCGCCCCCCCTTCCAGTCTCTCGACCGTCCACCGATGGGTATCCCGCGCATAGCAGTAGGTGCAGCCGAACTCGCAGCCGATATAAGGATTGAGCGACCAGAATCCCATCCCGGTGGTGGCCGGGGAATTCAGGATGGCCTTGACCGGGATCTCATGGAACGAGGTGCCGCGCAGCCGCTGATCCAGCGTGGGCAGCGGGGCAGGGGGGCGGGAAGGCAGCAGGTGCAGCTGCCGCTCGCGCGGCGGGACACGCGGCGACCTGGGTGCCGAACCAACGGCCCCCCTGCCCCCCGGCCCCCCGGGGCTTTTCAGCCGCATTTGCCCCACCCGCACTGGGCGCAGTGCTGGCAGCCGGAGTTCCGGATCACCGGACCGGCGCACTCGGGGCAGACCCGAATGAAGGTGGTGGGCGCGAGCCGGCTCTCACCCCAGCGGCGGGCTGGAACTGGCTCAGACTGACTAACTGTCGCGTCGGTGCTGCGATGATGTTCTGACATGACGCCACCATTTTCGGTTTCTATTCGGTTTCTATTGCCGAATATAAGCCGAATTACGCGTGCCGCCAGAGTCTATTTTGAAGTGAGGAGACAAGAGAGGG
>JBDTTF010000057.1:0-4533 GCA_039930765.1 Gemmatimonadota bacterium
ACCGCCACGGCCTCGCTGGAGTCGACCGGCTCGGCGATTCGCAGGGTGCGGGTCTCGGACACACCCCTTCCCGGGCCGGACAGATCGTTGCGATCAAATGCCACGACCCTGATATGCAACACGCTCCCCGGGAGCAGCTTCAGGGTATCGAATGCGATCGTCTCGCGAACCGTGGCTGAGCGCGCTCCATCCATCCGCCAGAGGCCGCCGTCAATTGACCGGGTCTGGAAGTCTTCCTCGCTGCCGGTCGAAATCAGGTACTCCACCTGGCCAGTGGCCAGTCCGATGTCATCGCTCAGGCCGGCCTCGATCGTCAGCTGCCCTCGTGGAACCGCCTGGTAGGTCGTATCGCTGGCGGGCAGCCGGAGGCGCACGGCCGGCGCGGAGTCCGGCAGCGGGACGAGGGCAATCAGCCGGCTCCGGTCCGGCGCCGCAAAGGCAACCACCACCGGCTCGCGTGGCATGACTACGGGAAGCGACCAGCCAGCCTGATCCGGCACAGCCGAAAGCGAGTCGGCACCGAGGCGGGCCGTGACCTGGCCACCGGCGCCCGAGCCCCGGAAGGTCAGGTGACTACCGACCAGCGCGGAAACAGTGGCAGGCAGCGAGAGCGTCGATGGCTCGAGCCGGCTGTAGGCCGGCGGTTCGATTCGCACCGAGAGATCGTGCAGCAGGTCCGCCAACGCGATGCCGCCAGGTCCAGTGCGCCGATCGCCGGGGCCGAGGCTCAACCGATCGATCGGGCCCAGCCAGTAGACCAGCAGAACGCCCAATCCGGCCGCCAACGCCGGACGACCGATCAACCGGCGCGCGGCCACTCGCAGCGGTACCGCGATATCCACCTCAGCGGCCCGCCGGTAGAGATCGGGAAACTGCTCAACCGGCGCGAGCGAGGACTCCGCCACGGTGACCAGGGCATGGTCAAGCCCGCCATGCTGCTCCTCGACCCAGAGCGCGAAGCGCTCTTCGGAGCGGGCGTACCGACCGCGCCAGAGGACCCACACCAGCGCAGCAGCGGCGCCAGCGATCGCGATCAGCGTCAGCGGGAACCAGACCGGCAGCAGATGGAGCCGGACGAGGACCAGGCCGAGCGCCAGCCACGCCAGCAAGACCGCCAGCGCCCACGCGATGGCGGACAGCCCAATCAGAGCCAGCAGCTGGTATCGAGCCCGGGTCAAGCGCTGGCGCACCGTCATCGGGAGAAGCCGCCAGCTTCCGACCACTGATCGGTGGCATCCGCCCCGCCACCACCCCGGAGTCGCAGTTCAAGCAGGAGCAATCCGAAGACCGCGATCAGCAGCCACTTCACCAATGGGGTGGCCTGCTGCTCCGGTGGGGCAAAGGCATGACCGACGGCCAGCGGCCCGCTGCCTTGCAGCCGCGAGCGCAGCTCGGAACCGAGAGGCCGGGCCGAGCCGTGGATCTGGCACGGTGACACCAGTGCGGTGACGAGGTGGCGGAACGGAAGCCGGAGTGCAATATCGCCGGCCTGAGGAACAGGAATCGCGACATCACGGATGCAACCGGCGCCGGCATTGTGCTCGAGGGCGGCGGGTTCCCCATCGACCCAGCGGGCTACGACGCGGTCTCCTGGTGCTGGAGCGGCCTGCCATTTCCGACTCATCGGGTACACCAGCGCCTGGCCCCCGGCGATCACGGCACCGGCGGAATCGGGAACCGCGCGGGCCAGCCAATTTCCTTGGGGCCGCTCACCCCAGCGAACCAGGGCATGCCGACCCGACACGGCCCAACTGCTGTCGGCGGGGGTCATGGGTCGACGAATGACCCGCACGGCCCCGCCGGTTCCGCGCAGGCCAGCCAGCGAGACTGCCAGCAGCACCCCATCATCCTCGGCGGCTTCCACCGCCACGGTGAACTGTCCACCCGAATCGGCTGCAGCCGCTACCGTGACCAGGCGGATTCGGCCGGGCCACAGCGCTCGAATCGACTCGGTGGCCCCGTCGACGGCCGAAGCCGCCAGCGGCGAAATGATCACCAGCTCGAGTGAATCGGCGCGCAGTCGCAACGCCGAGCCGGCCCGCAGCGCCTGGATCAGCGCCGGGGACAACCGGGCCGGCAGGCCACGTGACTGCACGCTGGCAATCGAGTCGATGACCGACTGCTGGATGATCCGGGCGGCGGTATCGAACGGGATCAACCGATCGCCGTCTCGCAGGTGTGCCCGGGCCGAATCCCTGGAGTCGGCCAGATCACGGACGGCTGCGGACTGGTCGAGCAGGACAATCCGGATCAGGGGGCGACGGGCGGGGGCCACGATGGGGCGCGCGAAGGCCAAGCCGGTGAGGAGAATGGCCGCCACTCGCACCAGGAGGAGCAACAGATCTTCCGGCCGCGCCAGCCTGGTGATCCGAACGCTGCCCCTGGGCACGAACCGGACAGTTGGCAGCGGAGATGACGCCGGTTGCCGCGCCACGATGCAGTGCAGCCCGACGACCAGCGCGGATACCGCGGTGGCGAGATAGAAATAGAGTGGCGCCAGCAGCAGCATCAGCGGCTCGGCGGTACGGCCGGCCTGACGATGCGCCGGATCATCTGGCGCACCGGCTCCGCCGCCGGCACCACCATCGAGTAGCTGGCCCCCAGCTCCCTCCAGTCGCGGGCCAGCGCCTCACGCCAGGCGCCGAACCGCTGGAGATATGCGGACCGGGTCCGGGTGGTCAGCGGCCGCCGGACCGCAGGCGCCTCTGGATCGACCAGCAGCTGCCTGGCCGGATCGGGATCGAGTTCTTCGCCCGCAACGATGTGGACGACATACAGCTCGCCGCCGGACAGCACGAAGGTCCGGAGGACCTCGCGCATCGCGTCGCTGTCACCCAGACAATCACTCAGCACCACGATCCGTGAGGCGGCTCCGGTGACCGGCGGCAGCATGGGCGCCAGGGCCCGCTGGCCCGCGGGCTCCCGATCCAGCGCTTCTGTCATCAGGCCGATGATCGTGCGCCGAGTCCGCGGACGGAGGAGGACAACGCGATGATCGTCGGCGACCAGCAGGCCGACCGGGTCTCCGCGGTCGCGAGCAAGGCCCGCGAGTCCGACCGCCAGCTGCCGGGCCAACCGCCATTTGGCGTGGGTCGCGACCGGAAACGCCATGGAGGCGCTGGCATCGACGACCAGCATGGTGGGAAGAATGGTGTGATCGAATGAGATCCGGGTGTAGACCCGGTTGGTGCGGGCCATCAGCCTCCAGTCGATCCGGCTGGTTTCATCACCCTGGCGATAGGGCCGGTATTCCACCAGCTCTGCGGCCCCGCCTCTGGCCGCCGACTGGTGGGGGCCGGCCATCGTGGTTCCGGCACGACGCCGGGCCGGCCATCCGATCCCACGGACGGCATCGAGCACCGCGGCGTATTCCGGCGAAAGTTGAGTCAACGGTGAGGCGCCGACGTGGCCGGGTGGCGGGGAAGGATCGGGGCCACCGGCGCGAGTCGACTGTTCAGGGGGCTGCCTCGATGGGTCCGCAACGATTGCAAGTGTACCAGTGACACGGCGTCAGCCACGGAATCCGGCGCCGCTCGGATCAGCGGCCAGACGGAGGGCGGGGCGGCTGGGTTTCCGGCTACCGGGTCAGGCCCTGCTCCACTCGGCCCGATCGATTTCCGCCAGATCGGACGGTTCCAGTGACAGCGAGCCCGCCCGGGCGCCATCGACGGCGTGGGCCACCGTGCGTGAACTCGGAATCGCGATGACGGTGGGGCCCTGGGCCAGGACCCAGAGCAGCACCGCCTGATGAGGCGAGATGCCACGCCGGAGCGCCACCGCCCGGGCCGCCGGATGGTCGGGAATCTTCCTGGTGAGCCGGCCACCGCCGGTCGGACTGTAGGCCAGGAACGCGATGCCCTTCGAGCCGCAGTGCTTCACCACCCCTTCGGTGACCGCTTCACGGAAAAAGGGGTTGAGCCGGTTCTGCACGCTGGTAATTGGGACGATCTTCTCCGCTTCCTGGATCTGCTCCACCGAGACATTGGACAGGCCGACTCGCCTGATCCAGCCGGCCCGCCGCATCTCGGCCAGCGCGCCGACGATGTCCGCAAAGGGCACCTGGTGATCGGGGGCGTGGAGCTGGTACAGGTCGATGCAGTCAACGCCCAGCGCCTTGAGGGAGCGCTCGCAGGCGCGCTGCAGTTGTTCGGGACGGGCGTCCTGGTCCCAGCGCCCTTCCGGCCTGGTCATCCCGCCTTTGGTCGCGACCAGAACCCGCTCCCGGGCACCGGGCCACGTGGCCAGCGCCTTGGCAATCAACCGTTCGTTGTGGCCGATTTCCGACTGATCGAGGCAGTAGACGTCGGCGGTGTCGACCAGGGTGACTCCGACGTCGAGCGAGGCCTGGATGGTGCGGATGGAGTCCGCCTCAGCCGGGCGGCCGTCGATGGAGAGATGCATGCCGCCGTAGCCGATGATGCTGACCGGCGGACCGCTACTACCGAGAGGGACGCTGCGCATCAAGCCCTAAGCCCTAACAGGCTGCTGAAAAAATAGGAGTTGGCGGCTCTGCTCCGCCCTGACGGGGTGGCG
>JBDTTF010000058.1:0-1832 GCA_039930765.1 Gemmatimonadota bacterium
CCTTCCGGATTGCGCTGGTCCGGTCGGATCCGCGATTGAACGCCGCCGCCGGTCGATTCCTCGACCGGCTGGTGCGCCGGACCGGCGTGCCGCTGTCCCACCTGGTCGGACGTGACACCGGCTCCGCCACCCTGCTGATCGATGCCCGCCGCACCGGCACGGCGGTGCCGGCGCTGGAGGAGGATGAGTCCTACACGCTGGATGTGAGCAGGCGCGGTGTCGCGCTCCACTCCGCCACAACCGTTGGCTCGCTCCGTGGACTCGAGACGCTGCTGCAGCTCTACGAATCGGGTGAGCATGGCTGGTCGCTGCCGGCGGTCCACATCGAGGACGCGCCGCGCTTCCGGTGGCGGGGACTGCTGCTCGATGTCGGGCGGCACTTCGAGCCGGTCAATGTCATCAAGCGAAACCTCGACGGCATGGCCCTGGTCAAGCTGAACGTCTTTCACTGGCACCTGTCGGATGACCAGGGGTTCCGGGTCGAGAGCCGCCGGTATCCTCGGCTGACCCGGCTGGGCTCCGATGGCCAGTTCTACACCCAGGCCCAGATTCGTGACGTGGTGGCATACGCCCGTGACCGCGGGATCCGTGTCCTGCCGGAGTTCGACATGCCGGGGCATGCCACCGCATGGTTCGTCGGGTATCCGCAGTACGCCAGCCTGCGCGGGAAGTACAGCATCCAGCGGAAATTCGGGGTCCACTCCGCCGTATTCGATCCGACCAGCGAAGCGGTCTACCGGTTTCTCGATGGCTTCATCGCTGAAATGGCGCCGCTGTTTCCGGACAGCTATTGGCACATCGGGGGCGACGAGGTCGAGGACTGGCAGTGGAACAGCAGCAGCCACATCCGCGCCTTCCGGCGACGCAACCATTTACCCGACAATCGTTCGCTGCAGGCCTACTTCAACAGCCGGCTGGCGGTGATTCTCCGCAAGCATGGCAAACAGATGGTCGGCTGGGACGAGACGCTGCATCCCGATCTGCCCAGGGGCACCGTGGTGCAGTCCTGGCGCGGTCCAGGTTTTCTGATCGATGCGGTGCACCAGGGCCATCCCGCGCTGCTGTCGGCCGGCTACTACCTCGATCATATCGACCTGGCAGAGGATCACTACCGGACCGATCCGCTACCGTCCGATTCCGGGTTGACTGCCGAGCAGCGGAACCTGGTGCTGGGCGGCGAGGCCTGCATGTGGAGCGAGCATGTGGGGCCGGAAACGCTGGACTCACGGATCTGGCCCCGGCTCACCGCCGTGGCCGAGCGGTTGTGGTCGCCGAGAAACGTGACGGATGTCGATGATTTCTACCGCCGGATGGCCATCACCGGTGTGGCGCTCGAACAGGTGGGGCTGACCCAGGCCAGCGCACTGTACAGCATGGCTCGGCGGATTGCCGCGCCGGCCGATGTACCGGTGGTCGGGAGCCTGCTGGAACTGGTGCAGCCGGTGAGCTTCGGCCAGCGGGTCCGGCTGCAGCACACCACCCAGCTCACTCCGCTGGTCCGGATGGTCGATGCCGCTCGACCCGATCCGCCGGCTCGGCGGGTCTGGCACGATGTCGCGGTCCGAGTGGCCGCCGACCACACCTCGGCGGGGTTGGCGGCCGATTCACTGCGAGTCGCGTTTCAGCAGTGGCAGCTGTTTGCGCCGGCCATCGAATCGGCGGCGACCCGGTCTCCGATGGTGGGGGATGGGGTGCTGGCAGCCCGGACCCTGGGGCAGTTGGGCCAACTGGGAGACGATGCGCTGACCCGGCTGCTCAAGGGGGACAAGCCCGACAGTGTCTGGGTGGCGGCGGCCAGGACCCAGCTGGACATGGCGCGGCAGCCGCAGGGG
>JBDTTF010000059.1:0-2023 GCA_039930765.1 Gemmatimonadota bacterium
CTCAGATAGAGCCTTGGCAACTGAGTGAACAAGGGAGCCCCCGTGCTCGTCCGTGGCAAAAAAGCCCCACCGGAGCAATCCGGCGGGGCCTCGGCACTTCGGTGACCAGTCGGTGACCTAGTTGAGGTCCCGCTTGCGCTCCGAGGCCTGGGACAGGAACTGGCGCTCTTCGGTGGTCAGGCTGCTGATTCCCCGGGCACTGATCTTGTCGAGGATCCGGTCCACTTCGGCGGTCTGGGGATCATTGCCGACCCGGCCTGGGATCGAGCGCACCGGGCGCTGGTTGACCGCGGGCGAGGCGTCATGGGCTACCGACTGGGCCACCGCCGCCGCTTCGAGGCGCCGAGCCCGGGGCTGCGGCAGCCGTGGCGACCGGTCCCGGAACTTGAAGAACAGCCAGCCGAACAGCAGGCCGCCCACGTGGGCCGGATGAGCTACGCCGTCCTGGGCCCCGAATGCCGCCAGCGCCAGCTGCCCGAACGCATAGAGGAACACGAGCACCCTCGCCCGGATCGGGACCGGAATCGGAAAGACCAGGATCTCTGCATCGGGCCAGAGCATCGCGAAGGCGACGGCAATGCCGAGCACCGCACCGGAGGCACCGATCACTGGGGCACTGTCAAAGTGCAACGCCGCCATCAGGAACGAGGCGGCAGCCGCCCCAACGCCGCAGCCCAGATAGTACAGCAGGAAGGACCGGCCGCCCATGCGGTTTTCGACCGGGGTGCCAAAGACGTACAGCGCCAGCATGTTGGCGGCGAGGTGCAGGACGCCGCCATGGACGAACATATAGGTCAGGATGGTCCAGGGCCGGACCAGCACTGCCGAGGGATCGAATGCCAGCACCCGTACCACATCGCCCGAGGTGAGCACTGTGGCAAGTAATAGCATCACTACTGCGTTCGCCGCGATCAGGCGGCCAACCCAGGGGGTCATGCGCGGGAGGGAGAGTGAGCTCTGCATACGTCTACAACCTGTTAAACACTATTGAGTTGTCCGTTGTTCCCGACCGGCAGGGCGCGCGGCGCGGCAGATTCGGTCACATAGTGCTGCAAAGCTGATGCCCGCCGCGCTCGCCGCCTGGGGCATGAGGCTGGTCGAGGTCATTCCGGGCAGGGTATTGGCCTCCAGGCAGGAGAGTTCTCCGGCGGCGGTCAGCCGGAAATCGACCCGGGAATAGCCACCCAGCTTGAGGGCCTGATGCGCCACGAGGGCCAGCCGTTGTGCCTGCATGGCAATGCTTGATGGCAGATCGGCAGGAAAGGTTTCAGTCGACATCCCCGGGGTGTACTTGCACTCGTAGTCGAAGATCTCGTGCTGCGGGATGATTTCCCCGACCGGCAGCGCCACGCCGTCCAGAATGCCGACCGTCAGTTCCCGCCCAGGCACGAACGCCTCGACCATCACCTCGTCGTCATGCCGGCTGGCCAGCTCAATGGCGGCGGCAAAATCGGCCGGATCCTTGACCAGACTCAGTCCTACGGTTGAGCCCTGCTTGGATGGCTTGACGATCAGCGGCCAGCCCAGGCGGGCGCCCGCTTGCTCGAGGGTGACTGGCGCCATGATCCAGTCGGCGGTCGGGACGCCGGCCTGCCGGAACAGGTGCTTGGAGACATCCTTGTCCATGGCCATGGCGCTGCCGAGCGGGCCGCTGCCGGTGTAGGGCACCCCCATGACCTCCAGCAGCGCCTGGAGGGTGCCGTCCTCCCCCCGTCCGCCATGCAGCGACAGGTACAGCACCTCGGCGTTCCGTACCGCAGCCAGGCGGCCGAACCCGGTGAGCAGGAACTGCCGCTCCCGCTCCATCAGGTCGGCGGCATCCGGCGGCGCCAGCCCCACCCGCGGGGACAGCCAGGCGGCCTCATCCCTGGCGGCCACCAGCCCCGACACCGTATCGACGACGGACACGGCATACCCGACACTCCGCAGCGCCGCCACCACCTGTGCCGCGGACGCGATCGCCACATCCCGCTCGGCCGACGCGCCACCGGTCAGCACCGTGACCTTCACGGCGCAACCACTG
>JBDTTF010000060.1:0-5866 GCA_039930765.1 Gemmatimonadota bacterium
AGATACAGTGCTGCCGCGCGGTGGTACGGGCCCGGCTGAGCCGCGACCGCCACCAGCATGGTGCGGGCGTACTGGGCGCTGCCGGCCGAATCGCCCTGGATGGCC
This sequence comes from Gemmatimonadota bacterium, assembly GCA_039930765.1. Lineage (GTDB taxonomy): Bacteria > Gemmatimonadota > Gemmatimonadetes > Gemmatimonadales > GWC2-71-9 > DATEHG01. The sequence continues at coordinate 106 of JBDTTF010000060.1, forward strand.
GCCGCATCGGCCATCAGGCCGAGGGTGGCGGGGTCGAGGACCTGCGCGATGCTCTGATTGCCGGCCCTGAGCACGCCGGGCCAGTCATCACGGGCGGCGTCAAGGCGGGCCTCGAGCGCATGCAGCCGATAGTCATCGGGCGCCACGTCGTATCCCCGACTGAGGGCCGATGCAGCCTCGGCCAGCCGGCCATGCCGGAGCGCAAAGTCCGCTACCCGCAGGTGAAACCACGCCCTCTGCTCTGACGGCATCCTGAACTGCTTCGACGCCAGTGACTCGGCCGCGAACAGCATCTCCCTTGCTTCGATGTCGTGCCCGCCGATTTCAAGCCAGCGGGCATACCGTGTGGCCACCGGCAGCTGCCGCTTCTGGGCTTCGAGCGACTTGAAGCTGGCCGCGGCATCGGAATATCGACCCAGCTCGAGTTCCAGTTCGGCCTTGAGGGCCCGGGGCTCGATCTCGGTCGAATCGAGGGCGGCCACGCTGCAGGTGACCGCGTACGACTCGAGATACTGGTGCTGGGCCAGGAGGCTCTGCGCCAGGACCATGGCCGCGCCGCTGTTCCGCGCCTTGCGATTGCCGTAGGAGGTGCGCGCGGCGGTTTCCGCCCGGCTGAGATCTTCATAGCTGCCGGTCTGTCGGCCGCGCTGCAGGTAGAGGGCCGAGAGCCGGCCGATGTCGAGGGCGCCGTGCGGCTCCTTGACCACGCGCGCGGCGTAGAACTCGATCCGCTGATCGAGTATGGCCAGATCCCTGGTCCGCTCGATTGCCGCGGTGCTGCGGCGATCGCTGGCTGACAGGTTGTGGTAGACCGTCAGGCTGGCGGTCGCCAGCGCGATGAAGAGCACGAGTGCCAGTAGCCAGCGACGCATGTGGAGCTCCACGATTCAGGGTAAGACCGGGCATCCGGCGTGGCAGGTGTGCCGCGCCGGATGCCCGCGGGTTCAGTTGGCGACTGCGAGGTACGGGAAGGTGGCCCGGAAGTCGGAGTCACTGCCCACGTTGTCGGTGGTGAGGCCAGCCTTCCCCACCGCGCCGGCCGGGTCGGCGCCGAACGGATCGCCGAACACCGCCAGCAGGGCCAGGTCGACGACATCGTCATCCAGCTTGCGGCCACCGTAGCCGGCGCCGAGCTGGGGCAGCCAGGTCAGCCAGCCCTTGGCGTCGCCGGCGGCGGTCTTGTCGCTCTGCACGATCAGCATGTCGGGGATCAGCACGCTGCCGAGCAGGGTGGCATAGGCCGGAGCACGTCCGGCGGTACCGGTGATGAAATCGGCCACCGGCTGCAGGATCAGCGCGACGTCCTGGTCGGGTCCGATTGAGCCGTGCAGCGGATGATTGCGCTTTTCGAGCAGCACTTCGCTGATCAGCGGGTTGCCCAGCCGCTGCACCTGGTCATAGCTCCGGTTGGGATCGGGGCCGGTGAAGGTCGGGCTGTTGTCGTTATTGCAACCGGCGGTCAGCAGGCTCAGGCCGAGCAGCGCGGGGGCCACCAGCCGAAGGGTCTTGGTCATGGGTGTGGTTCCTCGAGTGTTGGAAGGCATGGTCGGCATCAGCGGCTGATCGTGGCCCACATGCCCAGCTTGCCGGGGGCCGCGCCCTCGAGCATCGACTTGGGCATCTCGATCGCGATCGAGAGGACGTTGTAGCCGGCGATGTAGTTGTGCGCCTCGCCGGCCGGGCGGAACGAATTGGCCGGCAGGGTAATGGCGCAGTCGTGCGACAGCGCGCCGGTCGAGGGACGGCGGTCCGGCAGAATGCAGAAGGCCGCTTCGAGGTCGAGGAAGAACGGATCGTCCGCGGCGCCGGCATACACCTGCACGCCGGTGTTCGAGCCGAGATTCTGGCCGATTGGGCCGGTCAAGGCAGGATCGATATCGGCGATCCGGTTGTGCATCGCGCCGACGACTGGCACCTGTCCCGGGATCCGGACTTCGACCTTCTGGTCGGCGACGGTCGAGCCCTTGAACGAGACCTGGATGACCTTGTCCTCGAGCGCGTCACCGGTGTTGTCGACCTTGAACTGGTACAGCAGCTCCGGGTCAAAGGCGGCGCTCGGCGTCTGGGCCGGATCGAGGAACCCGCTGGTGTTCATGATCAGGACAATGCGGTTCGGATTGGTCGGACTCTGAAAGGCGTAGAAGTCGGTCAGGTCCATCCGGGGATTGAGCTCCACCAGCGGGGTGTCCTGGTGGTCGGAACTGTGGGCGTAGCGGACAGCGCCAACAATGGCCGCAGTCACGAGCAGCGCCGACAGCGCAGTCGTGCCGCGGGTCAGCTTCCAATGCATGGGTGAGTCTCCTGGGTAATGAGGACGACAGCAAACAGTCCCGGGGCGGCTGGCCCCGATTACTCCCGTTACGCCGGAGCGATGGTATCGGATCTATTGGGCGTGCAGTTGGTGGTTGGAGAGGGAAATTCCGCAGTCCGGCAGGAAGGTGCCGACGGGTGGTTCAATGACTGTGGTCGTGCGGCTCCTCGTTGTGGTGTGCGGCATCGAGCTCGGGGTGAGGATGACCATGGCTCGGGTCGTCGTGCGCATGGGAGTGCCGCGCCTGGCCAGGCACGGACTCTCCCTCAACTAAGCTGTGGTCGTGTGTATGCGGGTGGCTATGGACGTGAAGGTGCGGGTGCCGGTGCCGATGGCTGTGCGGGTGACTGTGAACCAGGTCTCCATGACGGTGGGAATGCTCATGGACATGCTCGTGCTCGTGGGCGTGCGTGTGTTCGTGGGGATGGTCATGCGGCGCCGGATCCGCCGGCGGATGTTCATGATCATGCGGGTGGCTGTGTGACAGCCCTTTGCGGTACGGCATCGTTCCGGCTCCGGCCTTGCAGGTGAAGCTCCGCTCCGCCCGCGACGTTTTCAGCGTGGTCCAAGTATACTGTGGGCCGTTCTCGTCGGCCTCATCGTACGCGCGCCATCAACACTTTAGATCCATTCCCGATTTCCCCTCGTATCCGGAGCAGCTCGTCCAACCTTGAGCGCCGCTGGCCACAACTGATCCTCTACCCGTAACACCTGGAGCCCGGTTCATGAGTACCCCTGCCCGCGTTCTTCCAGGCCTCGCCGTGCTTTGGCTAGCCTGCCTCACATCACGGTTGTCGGCTCAGGCCGATACTACCCGTCATCCCGCTGCCGACACCAGCAAGGTGGTGTCTCTCGAGACCATCACGGTGGTCGGCCGTTCCGATGACCTGATCGGTACTGCAGGCACCGCTTCCGAAGGGCGGGTCGGCGCGGTTGATCTGCAGTCCCGCCCGATTTCCCGTGAGGGTGAGCTGCTGGAGACGGTGCCGGGGATGATCGTCACCCAGCATTCCGGCGAGGGCAAGGCCAACCAGTATTTCGTCCGCGGCTTCAACCTCGATCACGGCACCGACTTTCAGACCCGGGTCGAGGGCATGCCGGTCAACATGGCGTCCCACGCCCACGGGCAGGGCTATACCGATCTCAACTTCCTGATTCCCGAGCTGGTCGAGTTCCTCGACTACAAACTCGGTGTCTACCACGCCGATGTCGGGGACTTCGGGAGTGCGGGGGCCGCAGAGTTTCACCTGGTGCACCGGCTGGCCCGGCCCTTTGCCAGTGGCACGATCGGAGAGAACGGACTGGCGCGCCTGGCGGCTGGCGGATCGATCCGGGTGGGCCGCGGTGATCTGCTGGTGGCTGGAGAGGCCAAGGGCTACAACGGCCCCTGGGACCGGGCCGAGGATATCCGGAAATTCAGCGGCGTGGTCCACTACTCGTGGGAGAGTGGCGCATCCCGGTTTTCGATCCTGGGCATGGGGTATCACAACCGCTGGAATTCCAACGACCAGATTCCGCTGCGGGCCGTCGAGGAAGGCTCGATCACCGGGCTGGGACAGATCGATTCCACTGATGGCGGTAACACTCAGCGGTACAGTCTGTCGGGCGCCTGGCACCACGATGGCGCCAGTTCAACCCAGGACGTGACCCTGTTCGGGATCTACTCCGATCTCAGTCTCTACTCGGATTTCACCTATTTCCTCGATGACCCGGTCCACGGTGACCAGTTCAATCAGCGCGAGCACCGTGTCATACTCGGCGGCAATGCCACTCACAAGCAGGCGATGCAGGCGTTGGGTGTCGGCCACCTTCTCAAGATCGGGGCCCAGACCAGGGCGGATATCATCAACGGACTGGGGCTGTACCACACCGAGCGGCAACAGCGGATTGGGACGGTCCGGCAGGATGACGTCCGCGAGTGGGGTTCAGGAGTCTACGCCGAGCTTGAATCGCGGTGGCGGCCCTGGTTCCGATCGGTGCTGGGCGGCCGGGCGGATGCATACACCTTTAATGTGAGCAGCGACCTGCCGGTCAACTCGGGCCATCGGAGTGCCGCGATCGTGAGTCCGAAGGCTTCGCTGGTGTTCACCGCCTCACCGAAGGCCGAGTTCTACCTGTCTGGCGGGTTCGGCTTTCACAGCAACGATGCCCGGGGCACGACGATTACGGTCGATCCGGGCACCGGCGCCGCGGTCGACCGGGTCAATCCGCTGGTGCGCTCGCGAGGTGCCGAATTCGGCCTGCGGCTGAGTCCCGTGGCGGGGCTCCGCACCACCATGTCGGTGTGGGGGCTCAACCTCGATAGTGAGCTGCTGTTCACCGGCGACGGTGGCACCACGGAGCCATCAGCCGCGAGCCGGCGGGGCGGGATCACCTTTGCCAATTTCTACCGGGCTACGTCCCAGCTTGCCTTGGATGCCGACATCTCGTTTGCCCGGGCCCGATTCCATGGCGTCGACGCTGGCCAGGGTCACATTCCCGGTGCGCTGGAGAATGTGGTGGCGGCGGGGCTCACGTGGAGCCCGAAAGCGCGGGGGCTGTTCGGCGCGGTCCGGTTGCGCCACTTCGGCTCGTATCCGCTGATCGAGGACAACGGTGTCCGGGCCCACGCGACCAACCTGGTGAGCGGAGAGATGGGCTATCTGGTAAAGGCGGGGCTGCGGCTCAGGGTTGAAGTGCTGAACCTCCTCAACTCCAGCGACGACGACATCCAGTATTACTATACCTCACGGCTCCAGGGCGAGCCGGCTGGCGGCGTTGACGACGTTCATTTTCATCCGGTCGAGCCCAGGCAGGTGCGGGTCTCGCTGGTCTATGGGCTCTGATTCGCGGGGGTCCCTATAGTTTTGCCGCCCGCCGCCACTCGCGGGCAATCACGGCATGGCCGGCCGCCGTCGGATGCACGCCGTCGGCCGCCCAATACTCCGGCGGGGCGGATCGGGTGTGCCTGTCGAATACGGACTGGAGCGGGACAAAGGTGGCCCGAGCCCGCGCGGCGACCTCCGCGGCTGCCGCCTGGCGGGCGGTAAACTCTGGAAACCACCGCGCATCAACGGCGCCACATCGCAGCACGAACGGCTCGAGCACGATGAGCCGCACCTTGGGCAGCGCCCGCCGAGTCTGGTCGAGCAGCGCTGAATACTGGTCCGCGTAGTTCTGGGTGGTGCCGGTGTAGCCATTCAGCAGCTTGTGCCAGAAATCATTGACCCCGATCAGGACGCTCAGGATATCAGGCCGGAGCGCGATGGTGTCGGCGCCCCAGCGCTGCTGCAGGTCGGGGACCTTGTTGCCGCTGACGCCGCGATTGTAGAACTGGAAGCCACGATCAGGATGATTTTCGAGGACCGCCGCCGCACCGAGCAGTGGATAGCCGGTGCCCAGGGCCCTGGGCGCGTTGGCCTCCGTCACCGCCCGGTCCCTGCCACAGTCGGTCACCGAATCCCCCTGGAA
>JBDTTF010000061.1:0-13647 GCA_039930765.1 Gemmatimonadota bacterium
CCGAATCTAATTTTGCGAGCCGATTCTCCTATTGCCCAGCTCCTATCTCCTGTCTCCCGTCTCCTGCTGTCTAAGTCCCGACACCAGTCCCAGCCCGACGACAATCGGCAGCCCCAGCAACGCCCCCACCAGCGACAGCACCCCGAACCTCGGCCCGATCTGGCCCTGCGCGCCGAGGTAGTGGAGCCCGCCGACGGTGCAGGCCGAGGCGATGAGATAGAGCGCCGTCGGAATCAGCGCCGCCGCCGCGCCCGACCAGCCGCGGGTCGCGGCGGCACCGAGCGAGATGCCGTGCGCCCCGGTGGGAGTGCCGATGGCGTCGAGTAGATCGAGCAGCTCATTGGCAGTGGCCGGGCGGCGGGCCCGGTCCTTCTCGAGACAGCGCATTACCAGGCTGGCCACGGCCGGCGGAATCCCGGACCGCTGCCCGCCGACCGGCGCCGGTGACTCGGCGATATGGGCCCGGGCAATCAGCACCGGATCGCTGCCGCCGAACGGCGTCGCCCCAGTGAGGATTTCGTAGGCGAGGATACCCCACGAATAGAGATCGGCCCGGGCATCGAGATCCGGATCCGCCATGACCTGCTCCGGCGCCATGTACCTCGGCGTACCGATGGCCAGACCCGCGCCAGTCAGCCCGTCGTTCCAGCCTGCGGTCGACGCCGCCAGCGCCTTGGACACGCCGAAGTCGAGCACCACCGCGATGCCACCCGGCACCACGATATTGTCGGGCTTGATGTCGCGATGGATGATCGAGTGCTGGTGGGCATAGGCCAGCGCCGCCGCCACGTTACGCAGGATGCGTATCGCTTCGCCGATTGGCACTGGGCCGCCCGTACGGATCCGGCTCCGAAGCGAGTCCCCCTCGACAAACGGCATCACGTAGTAGAGCAGCCCATCGATCTCGCCGGCGGCCAGCAGCGGAACGATATGCGGGTGACTGAGCCGAGCCGCCAGCATGATCTCACGGCGGAACCGGTCGACATCGACCCGGGCCTCCTGCGGCTCCAGCACCTTGATCGCCACTCGGCGATTGAGCGCCGTTTCCTCGGCCAGGAATACCCGGCTCATCCCGCCACCACCGAGCTCACGCTCGACGGTGTAGCCCGGAAGGGCAGACAGCCGGTCGACCAGTGAAGCGGCCATGATCAGCGACTCACTCGGACCGGATGGTGAGTGCCGGATCGAGCCGGGCCATCCGCCAGGCCGGGAGATAACTGGCCAGCCAGGCCACTCCGAGCAGGAGGGCGGCGGTCGCCACAAAGGCGACCGGATCGGTGGCGCTGGTCTGGTACAGCAGCGACTGGAGAATCCGGGTGCTGGCCAGGGCGGCGACCAGGCCAATGCCAAGGCCGGTGACTACCTGTCCCATCGCGCCACGCAGGACGAGTCCGCGGACCGAGGAGGGATCGGCGCCCAGCGCCATCCGGATGCCCATTTCGCGGGTACGCTGGGCCGCGGTGTAGGACACGACGCCGTAGATCCCGACGCCGGCCAGCAGCAGCGCGATCAACGCAAAGGCGGACAGGATGATCGCCACGAACCGGCGATCGGTCTGGGTCCCGGCCAGGCGATCGTTCATGGTCCGGAAGACCGGCACCGCTTCCGGTACTGTCTGCTGCAGCACCGCCGTCACGGCGGGCGTCAGCGAGGTCGGCTCGCCGCGAGTCTTGATGACCAGCATCGCCGCATAGCCCCGGGTGGGGCGCTGGCGGAACGGGACGTAGAGCTCCGGAAAGGGCGGGCGGGTGAGGCTGTTGTGGTGCACGTCGCCCACAATGCCGATGATGGTGAGCCAGTTGTCGCCCTGGTTGTCCATCCCTGACTGCAATCGGATCCGATGGCCGACCGGGTCCTGATCCTTGAACCACCGCCTGGCCAGCGACTGGTTGATCATCACCGTCGCCTCGGCGCCATCGACATCACGGGCGGCAAAGTCGCGGCCGCTCAGCAGCGGAATTGCCATGGCGGCGAAGTACTGCTCGCTGATCATCCGGTATCCGGCGTTGCCGGGGCCGTATCCGGCTGCGTTCGGCGCCACCCCTTCGATTCCAAAGGCGCCGTCGGCATCCACACCACTCAGCGGCAGGGAGTTGTTGAGCGCGGCAATCTCGACCCCGGGCACGGCGCGAACTCCATCGAGGATCCGGCTCCAGACCTGCTCCCGCTTGTGATCGTCGTCGTACACCACCGTCGGCAGACTCAGCGTCACGGTCAGCACACTATCGGGTCGAAAGCCGGGATCGATCTGCAAGACCGCCCCGAGGCTCCGGATCGTGAGGCCACTGGCGCAGAGCAGGGTCGCGGCCAGCGCCACTTCGGCCACTACCAGGGCACCCCAGATTTTTCGTTCCCCCCTGCCGGTGCCGGCCCGGCCCCCTTCGCGGAGCGCCAGCCCCGGCTGGGCGCCGCTGGTCCGGAGCGCCGGGAAGAGCCCGATCAGTACCGTGGTACTGGCGCCGACCAGCCCAGTGAACACAAGTACCCAGCCGTCGACATGGACATCCGACAACCGCAGCGCCCCAGGTGCCAGATGCACGAACAGCTTGAGCAGCAGTTCGGCTGCCACCAGTCCGGAAACGCAGCCCAGGACCGCCAGCAGCATGCTCTCGGTGAGCAGCTGCCGGATGATCCGGATCCGGCCGGCGCCGATCGCGATCCGGACCGCGATCTCCTGCTGCCTGGCCATGCCGCGAGCCAGGATCGAGCTGGCCAGGTTGGTGCAGGCCGCCAGCAGCAGCAGGGCCGAGGCGCCGAGCAGCAGGTAGAGGGGGCGGCGGGCCGAGGTGGTGAGGAGATCCTGCAACGGGGTCAGGTTGGCGCCGACCGCATCGAAGTCCGGCTTGTACAGCTCCGCCATGCGCGCCGTCAGGGTATCCAGTTCCCGATCGGCCTGGACCAGCGAGACGTGCGGTTTGAGCCGGGCGACGGTGGCCCAGTTGTGCGCGGTACGGCTGGTCGCATTGCCGGCAGGCTCGAGCGGCATCCAGACATCGACGTCGCGCGGAAACTGGAAGCCAGGCGGCAGCACGCCGACCACCTGGTAGTCGCGATCGGTCTTGAGGTGCTGGGCGGTGAGATCGGTGGTGGCATTGAGATGACTGCGCCAGAAGGCGTCGCTGACGACCGCCACTCCGGCCACCCCCTCGCGGTGCTCTTCAGGCAGCGGGAGACGGCCATGGGCCGCCGTGGTCCGCATCACCTTGAAGAAGTCTTCCGACACCACCGCGACCCTGGTATTGGCCGGACCCTGGCTGGTCAGCACTGTCACGTCGCCGTAGCCATAGGCGGCCATCCCGTCGAACGACCGGGACTGGGCCCGCCAGTCCATCATGTTGGCCCACGGCACATTGCTCCAGCCGTGCTCGTTGGCCTCGGAAATATCCACCAGCTGGCCGGGGTGGTCGTAGGGCAGCGGCTTGAGCAGGATCCCGTTGACCGCACTGAAGATCGCGGCGTTGGCGCCGATGCCGAGGGCCAGGGTCAGGATGGCGGCAAGCGCAAAGGCGGGCGATTTCCGCAGGAGGCGAAAGGCGAGAACCAGGTCCTGGCGATAGCTCTCGAACGTCTCGGCCCGGCGGCGGGCCCAGCGATCGCGCCGGGTAATGACACGGCATTCGGCCTGGATCGAGTCGAGATCGCCAAAGACGGCGCGGGCCTCGACGGCTGCGGCGTCGGGTGTGCGGCCGATGGCGATCAGCTCGCGGGTCCGCTCCTCGATGTGATAGGCCAGCTCGCGGCGCACGTCGACATCGACCGGCAGCTTGCGGCTGAGCGGGAGTTCCTCGTCGGGTCTCATGTGAGGGCGGTGGCCGGGCGGGTCTCGAGGACCTGGGTCATGGCGGCGACGTAGCGGGCCCAGCCCTTGAGCTCGAGCTTGAGCTGGCTCCGGCCGGCGGTGGTGAGGTGGTAGACCCTGGCTTCCCGACCGCTTTCGGTGGTTTTCCAGGCCGACTCGATCCAGCTCCGCTCCTCCAGCCGGCGGAGGGCCGGATACAGCGCCCCTTCCTCTATCTGGAGTTCATCAGCCGTGGTCTGCCGGATCCAACGGGAAATGGCATAGCCATGCGTCGGCCCCCAGCTCAGGGTGCGGAGGATGATGATGTCGAGCGTGCCCTTGACCAGCGGCATGGCGGGCTGAGGCATGACAGGTCCAGGATCGGGTGGGCAGCGAGTGACGGCTGATCCATAAGATAGTTAGGGGTCTGGAAAGGTTGGAGCCGCTGGGCGCCCGGGATGGCGGAAGGGCCAGAGGTGTCACGGGAAGTCCCCGTCTCGATGGGTCGAGACTGAATCCAAAGAGCTAGACCGGATTGACAGCCTCTTTGGCCCATGGTATCGGGGCAGCGTACCGGGTACATCTCATATGGAAGGGCCATCCCTCGCGGAATGCCCCCGCAACGCGCTTCACCACTGCGACCCGGTGGATCCGCCAGCCAAGGTGTCACGACTCGATCAGCACCAGCGACGACCGTGATACGAACCAGCAGTTCAGTCGCGCAAAAATAAAATCGGACGAATCACCGCTGTGCGCCACCCATGGTGCCGGCGGCTTCGGTCGTCGCTCTTCGACCAGTGAGTGCTCTCGGCGGACCATACCCTTACGTCCCGTGGCCGATGCCAGTAGCCGCATGGAAGGCGCTCCAGCAGAGCCTGTCACTCTCGCTCGAATGGAAGCTGCAGCTGGGATTCGCAGCGGCACTCACCATCCTGGTGGGGCTGGCGCTTGCCACACTGGGGATTTCGCGGGAAACCGCCCGAAGCGCCGGCTGGGTGGCTCATACCCTCGAGGTTCAGGGCGGGCTTGCCAGGACCGCGGGAACGGTCAGCGACGTGGAGAGTGGGGCCCTGGGTTTCGTGATCACCGGGGACACCGCCTTCCTGACCCTGTATCGCAGCAACCGGCCGCTGGTGGCGGCCTCGGCCCAGGAGGTCCGCCGGCTGACGGTCGACAACCCGGCCATGCAGCACCGGCTCGATTCGCTGGATACCATGATCCGGATCCAACTGGCCCACTTCGAGGAGATGGTCAATGTCCGGCTGTCGAGCGGTTCGGTGGCGGCTGGTCATCTCGCCGAGCTGGACCGGGGCCGGACGCTGATGAGCCGGATCGGCGGTACGATCGCGAGCATGGAAACCGACGAGAACGGGTTGCTGGCCTCCCGGCTGGCCGCGATCCACGCCCGGACCGAAACGGTGCTGCTGGCCGCATCGGTCGGGGCGCTGCTGGCCTTTGCCGCCGTGGGGGTCGCCGGCATCCTGACCCGCCGGGAATTGGCCGAGCGGCGGCGGGCGGAGGCCCGGTTCAGGACGGTGGTGGAATCGGCGCCCAGCGGCATGGTGATGATCGATCCGAGTGGCACCATCCGGCTGGTCAACCGTGAAATCGAGCGGCTGTTCAACTATTCGCGGGACGAACTGCTCGGCAAGCCGTTCCAGATCCTGGTGCCGGAGCAGTTGCCGGTGGCCGGGCCAGTTGGTGACATGGTCACTGCATCCCGGACTCGTCCCTCCCGCCCGGTTCGCGACCTGCTCGGAATCCGCAAGGATGGGGTCGGGGTTCCGGTCGAGATCGGGATCAGTCCGCTTCATGCCGCCGACGGATCGTTCATCCTGGCGTCCGTCATCGACATCACCGAGCGCAAGAAGGCCGAGAACGAATTGCGTCGTTCCAACGAGGAGCTGGAGCGATTTGCCTATGTGGCCTCGCATGACCTGCAGGAACCACTGCGGACCGTCGGGAACTACGTCGACCTGCTGGCCAAGCGCTACCGCGGCAAGCTCGACGAGGATGGCGACGAATTCATCGGCTTTGCCCACGACGGCGCGCTCCGGATGCAGCAGCTGATCAAGGACCTGCTGGCGGTGTCCCGGATCGGCGGCCAGGACGTGCCGCTGGTGCCTACTGACACCGACGCGGTCCTGGTCAAGGCGCTGGGCCACCTGACACTCGCCATCGAGGAGTCGGGCGGTGTGGTGTCGCACGGTGCTCTGCCCACCCTGCCCGGCGATCCGAGCCAGCTGGAACACCTGTTTCTCAACCTGGTGACCAACGCACTCAAGTTTCGCCGAACCGGTACTCCGGAGGTCGGCATATCCGCCGAGCGCCGGGGAGCCGAGTGGCTGTTCCGGGTGACCGACAACGGCATCGGGATCAGCCCGGAGAACTTCGACCGGATTTTCGTGATTTTTCAGCGGCTGCACAGCCGGGAACAGTATGCCGGCACCGGGATCGGGTTGGCCGTGGCCAGGAAGATTGTGGAACGCCATGGCGGCCGGATCTGGGTCGAGTCCGAGCTGGGCGTGGGCACGACCTTCCTGTTTACGCTGCCAGCCTTGAGGGACGGTGTACCGATATCACTGCCATCCACGTGGACCGAACCAGCGGTGCGGCCCGAGATCGCGAGCCGCTTGTGACCACACCCGCCACCGATCCCATCAAGGTGCTGCTGGTTGAGGACAATCCCGGCGATGCCCGCCTGATCTTCCACCTGCTGCACGAGGTCGGGGCCAACGATTTTGAGATCGAGCGGGTCAGTTCTCTGGAGCCGGCCCTCGACCGACTGAGCCGTGCCGGTGTCGATGCCGTGCTGCTGGATCTCGACCTGCCTGACAGTCACGGGCTCGAGACCTTTACCCGGACTCGCGCAGCGGCCGTCGGTGCCAAGCCAATCGTGGTGCTGACCGGCCTTGAGGATGAGCGGGTCGCGCTCGATGCCATTGGCATGGGTGCCCAGGATTTCCTGGTCAAGGGGCGGGTCGATGGCAGGCTGCTGGCCCGGGTCATTCGGTACGCCATCGAACGACGCCGGGCTGAGGGGGCGCTGGCGGCCAGCGAGGCGCACAACCGCACCATCCTGGAGAATGTGGCCGACGGCGTCTTCGTGATGGACCGGACCGGCCGCTATCTCGATGTCAACCCACAGGCGTGCGCGCTGACTGGCTACAGCCGCGCGGAATTGCTGACGATGGGTACCGCCGATACCCACCTGGCGGGTGAGCGCCAGGAAGCCCGTGACCGGATCGATGGGTACGCGGCCGGCGTGCTCCAGCCGTTCGAGCGCCGGATGCTCCGCAAGGACGGCAGCATCATCCTGGTTGAAGCCAACCCCGCCGTACTTGGCGATGGCCGGACCCTGACCACCGTCCGGGACATCAGCGACCGGCGCAAGTCCGAGGAAGCCATTCGCGCCAGCGAGAGCCGGTTCCGCGAGCTGGCGGAGAACGTCCGCGAGGTGTTCTTCGTGATGGAACCGGAGACCGGCCGGGCCTTGTACGTCAACCCGGCGTACGCAGAGGTGTTCGGGCACAGCCGGGAGCATGCGTATGCCACGCCGCATGCCTGGACCGAGGACATTCACCCGGACGATCGTGAACTGGTGCTGGACGACGCGGGCAGCCCAAGCCGCCTGGCACAATTCCGCCAGGTCGTCTACCGGATCCTCCGTCCGGATCATTCGGTGCGCTGGATCCGGGCCCGGGTCACTCCGATCAACGATGAAGCCGGCAAGATCCTCCGGATCGTCGGGATTGCCGAGGACATCTCCGATCTCAGGCAGGCCGAAACACAGTTCCTGCACTCGCAGAAGATGGAGGCGGTGGGCCGGCTGGCCGGCGGAGTGGCGCATGACTTCAACAACGTGCTGACGGCCATCCTGGGCTACACCGAAATCCTCCTGGACACGTGCGCCGGCAATGCCGAGCAAGTCACGGACCTGACCGAGATCCGCACCGCCGGAATGCGGGCCGCCGGGCTGACCAGGCAGTTGCTGGCATTCAGCCGCCAGCAGGTGCTGCAGCCGATGATTCTCGACATCAGCCAGGTGGCCAGAAACCTCGACAAGATGCTGCACCCGCTGCTGGGCGATGACGTCAGCCTTCATCTCAAGCTGGCCAACAGCCCGGGCAATATCCGGGCGGATGCCGGCCAGCTGGAGCAGGTCATCGTGAACCTGGCGGTGAATGCGCGGGACGCGATGCCGGGCGGCGGCCAGCTGACCATCGAAACCGCCGGGCTGCACCTGACTGAAGGACACGCCAGCGGTCATCCGCCGATGATGCCCGGCCACTACGTCATGCTGGCGGTGAGCGATACCGGAGTGGGAATGGACCCCCTGATCCAGGCCCGGATCTTCGAGCCGTTCTTCACCACCAAGGAACTGGGCAAGGGTACCGGGCTCGGACTGTCGACCGTCTACGGCATCGTGAAGCAGTCCGGCGGATTCATCTGGGTCTACAGCGAACCAGGCCTCGGAACCACCTTCAAGCTTTATTTTCCGGTGGTGGACAGCGAGGCGGAGCCGATGCTGCCCCCGGCCGAAATGCCGGACCGGCTGCACGGCACCGAAACCATCCTGCTGGCCGAGGATGATGTCCAGCTCCGCCGACTCATCGGCGTGATCCTGGGCAAACTGGGCTACGATGTCATCGAATCGGACAACGCTGAATCCGCCGAACGCCTGGCGCACCAGCGCGGCGGCGCCATCGACCTGCTGCTGACCGACGTGGTCATGCCGGGAATCAATGGCCGCGAGCTGGCCCGCCGCCTGATCGAGACCCGGCCCGCCATGCGGACCCTGTTCATGTCAGGCTATTCCGATGCCGCCATCGTCAATCACGGCATCCTCGAGCCGGGACTCAACTACCTGCAGAAGCCGTTCACGGCTTCCATCCTGGGGCTGCGGGTCCGGCAGGTGCTCGACGCGGTGCGGGGCCGGTCGAGTGGGGAGCATTAAGGGGGGGCAGGGGGGGCAGGGGGGCAGGGGGGCAGGGGGGCAGGCCGAACGTACAAAGGCGCCTCATCCCGAGCGAGCGTAGCGAGCGAGGGATCTACGCCTCGGATCTGGCAGCTCGCCTGGCGCTCGGGCCTTACCCCTGTCCTCGGCTGAAGCCGAGGCTCGGCCCTGGGAGCTAAAGCGCCCTACATCATTGCACTGGGAGTATGGACGCGGCTGACCAGCGACTGACCTCACCCCCGTCCCCCTTCCTCGCTGACTTCGCTCACTCGGGATGAGGTATCCACTCCCGTTCCGATCACCTTGCAGCAGGTCCCTCGCCTGCTCCCTCGCGTTGCTCGGGAGCACGGCTCGGGATGAGGTGTTTACCTCGACCCTCGACCCTCGACCCTTGACCCTCGTCTCTCGTCTCCAGTCTCTAGTCTCCAGTCTCTAGTCTCGTCTCATCCACACCGCCCACGGCGCCACCGCCGTGGTCAGCAGCACCAGCAGCCAGATCCGGCCATTGAGCAGGTTGTAATCCTCCAATAGCACTCGCCAAGGCTGGCCCCTTAGGTAGTGGCCGAATCCGAACTCGAAGACCAGTGTCATCACCAGCCAGGCAAGGCCGATCAGCCACGCCTGTCGGGCGGAGGCCGGCCCGACCCAGGACAGGGTCAGCCAGGTGACCAGCACGATGCCCGCCGAGAGCGTGATCGAGCTCAGCGCATGTCCCGCCTCGATGCCGATTCGCGGGACCAGCAGGATTTCCCGGATGCCGCCATTGACGACGGCGATCAGCAGCAGGGCAAACCAGATGAGAAGGGTGCGGAGGGGCATGGGGTCGGGAGACGAGAGACAAGAGACAAGAGACGAGGGACGAGGGACGAGAGACGCGCGGCGAGGATTAATACCTCATCCCGAGCTGCCGGACGCCCGCCTCTTGCTCGGCACAATGGGCGCCGGGAGCCGATCCCACAAGGGCGGATGACGGTTTTTCACTCTATGGAACGGGACTAGTTCTCCGGCTCATCCTTTTTTCATCCGTACGACGGATGGTTGCCACTGGACATTGCGGCCACATTGTGTCTCCAACCCCCACCAGACCGTTGCGATCGACGACCTGACCAGTTGCCCAGGTTTCGTGACGTCATAGATGCTGGACTGTTCGGCGCCACCTCGGCGCCGATTCAGACCCCCGACAGGTATCTGGACCCACCGAGGGTGTCACGTCAATCCAGATCAATGAGGTGCAGCATGATGGGCATGCGGTACGACCCCAAGCGGCTGACCGGATTTTCCCAACGGGAGCTGGCCACCGGGTTCGAGCGCGTGAGCAATCCGCACGACTGGAAGGGATCGATCCGGGCCGAGATCGCGGTGGTGGACCGCGAGCGGACCCGGGCGGCGGTCACCTGGTTTACCGGCACGGTCGCCGAGTTCACGCCGGTGCCCGATCATGCGGACCGGCTCACGGTCAGGGCAGCCGGATACCGGATGGGGCCTTCAGGCGATGGCTATCTCACCGTATGGGGTAGCCGGGGCGAACTGTCGCCCTGGTGATAGGGTCCCCCGAATGAATGGAGTGCGATGAGTCTGCAGCACCGCATAAGCACGCTGGGCCTGCTGGTGCTCTCGGCCTGCGGCAAGGTCAGCGCGGAGGGGGGCAATGATAGTCAGCTGTTCGGTGACCGAACCAGCGTGTCTCGTACCGCCCGGATCCTGCCAGCCGGCACTCGAATCGACGCGACGCTCAACCAGGCCATCACCTCCCACAGCCACAAGGCCGGCCAGATGGCGCTGGCGACCGTGACGACCGATGTGCGGCGCTACAACGGCCGGGTGGTGATTCCGGCCGGCTCGATCTTCGAACTCAAGATCACCAGACTCGAGCCAGGAGCGGGTGGTGATGGGGTTCTCACCTTTGCGGCCAGCTACGCCCTGATCCGCGGGTCGCGGTATCCGGTCAAGGCCGAGGTCGTGTCGGTGGTGCATTCGATGGCGGGCGGCGAAGTGGTGGCGGGCGTGGGCGCGGCGACGGAGATCCGGTTGACGGGGGAGTTGGTGGTGGCGAAATAGGGGGGCAGGGGGGCAGGGGGGCAGAAAATGCCAATGCACCTCATCCCGAGCGAGCGCAGCGAGCGAGGGACCTGGCCAATTGAACTGGTAGCTGATCCCGCGCCGCCCTACGGGAAGAGGGGGTCGCATGCCTCGATGATGGCCCCGCGCCGCAGGGCCTTCATTCATGAAGGCCCCGCGGCGCAACCGATTCAGTCGTGCGCCCCCCTCTCCCTGTAAGGGAGAGGGGACGGGGGTGAGGGCAGTGGACCCGGAACAGAGCGCAGTGCGGAATTGGACCCGCTAATCCACATCGAGTTGAAACCCGATCCCGAGGCGAGGGGTCTCGCCTCTCGCCTGACGCTGGGGGAGGTGACTTCAAGCCCACTGCACCAACACTGGCCCCTCGTCAGGTTGCTTCGGCCGCCGCCATTGGGCGGCCGCCTCGCAATGACAGCGCAGCGGAATGCCAAGGCCGGCCCCAGTTGGGGCCGGCACCTGATATCAGACCACCCGTCATTGCGAGGAGCGAGCGCAGCGAGCGACGAAGCAACCTGATGAGGGTCCGGACCAGGCGCACCAAGTCCCAATGCACTCTGTACCGATGTCGAAACCCGATCCCGAGGCGAGGGGTCTCGCCTCTCGCCTGACGCTGGGGGAGGTGACTTCAAGCCCACTGCACCAACACTGGCCCCTCGTCAGGTTGCTTCGGCCGCCGCCATTGGGCGGCCGCCTCGCAATGACAGCGCAGCGGAATGCCAAGGCCGGCCCCAGTTGGGGCCGGCACCTGATATCAGACCACCCGTCATTGCGAGGAGCGAGCGCAGCGAGCGACGAAGCAACCTGATGAGGGTCCGGACCAGGCGCACCAAGTCCCAATGCACTCTGTACCGATGTCGAAACCCGAGGCGAGGGGTCTCGCCTGACGTGCCGCGGTTCCGAATCGAAGCCAGGTGAGTCCCCTCCCGCAACAATCCCCGGCACCGTTTTGATACCACTCCTGGAACGCTCCCGGACCGTCTTGTGCCAAGGCCAATCAGGACAGAATGTTAGTGTGGGCAGCGTCGCTGGCCTGTCGCCTGCATTAGTGAGCTGCCAGTCACCCTTGTCCACCCTGTCGGAGGATCCACCCATGGCCGCCAAAAAGCCGAGCTCGAAGAAGATGAAGACTCTCCCCAAGAAGCTGTCCGCCAAGGAAGCGTCCTCCGTCAGGGGGGGAGCCATCAGCGCCGGCGGGAACACGAGCGTGAAGCTGTCGACCGGCCTGCAGAGCGGCGCGGTCAAGCTCCGGGGCGCCGACCGGATGTGTGACGGCTCGGTCTGACCGACACTCTCCGCACCCCAGGGTCTTCATCGACCGGACCCTGCGGCGCCCTGTCGTCCTGAGCGAAGCGAAGGAGCTTGCCGGGCAGGCGGACAGGACCAACGAAAATCAACAATCCTCCGGTGGCACGCGCCATCGGAGGATTTCTTTGCCTCGGTGTTGGAATCCGATCCGCAGGCGAGCGTTCTGTCCCATCGCCTCTCGCCTCTCGCCGGTCGCCCTCAGTCGTCTCCTCCAATTACAAATTGATCCCCGCACCACCGCCGCCGAATATCGTGATTCCCTTCTTGTACCAGAATTGCTGGGTATGCCGCAACGCGGTCAGGGTGCCACGATAGTGCCCGTCATTGATCCACTGCACCCCGGCCAGCTGAAAACCCAGTCTCGGCGTCTGGGCCGTAACACCCGGCTCATTGGGGTTGACGATGCGGAAGGCGCCGGCCGGACCGACGACGGCATAGGGTGTGAATACCGTGTGCACCGCCATGTTGGCCGCCGCGCAGAAGGCAAAGTCTCCCGCCGATGGAAAGACCAGCAGCCGTGCATTCAACAACTGCGGCACGGGTCCTCCAGCGATCTGCGCCCAGGTAACTCCGCCCACCGGCAAGGCTCGGCTGGTGGCAATCTTCTCGTGATAGGGATGCGAGTGGGCCATCGGGACCAGTCCTGCCGTAAGAAACGGTCCCCAGGTGACTCCATCGCCACGACCGGCCACCAGGATGCAATCGGGATTGATCACGGTCGCCTCTCGAGCCAGTCCCCATTCCTGGCTGAAAATCCGGTTCTTGTCCTCGATATACCAGTCCCGCCACATCGGAACCCCGCAGAGCAGTCCGCCGAGGACAGCCGGATTGCGGTGGGCAATGGCCAGGAATCGGGCCTGGGCCTCAGGCAGGGTGAGGTGCACCGGTGCCTTGAAGAAGACATCGTCACGGGCGAGGATGGCGGCGGGGATAGGCATGGATTGGCGACGGGAGATAGAAGATGGGAGATGGGAGATGGGAACGGCATGAAGTTGTGGCTCGATGGGGTTGGGCACAACTGCCAGGGTGGCGCATCTGCGCTCCACTGACGTTCTGGCCCCTCCCGGCCCCCCTCGTCGCGGCCAAGCGGCAGGGACCCATCGATCAGGAGTTCCGGCCTTCGTTTTGGCGAGCAGGTTTAGGCGTACTGAGGACTCGCCGAAGGGCGGCGCCTGAGGGCCGCTCGGTCGCCACGATGTGGGGAGGGTGACTCGCCGATTGAGAATAGCGCGGTGGTGGCGCGGGTGGCCGGGGCCCGCTTCAGGTCTGTCCGCGGATTAACCAGCGGCTCGGCACGATGTCGCTCAGCGCGACGCATAGCGGGCGGCACCTCGCAGGACCGGGCTGGTCCTGAGAAATGCGTTATGTCATTGCGAGGAGGCGCTTGAGCCCTGACGAAGCAACCTCGACATGTGGCTAGCCACGCAGGTCGGGTTCCAGCCTTACGGTCCCAGCTTCAGGATGGCCCTCGTCAGGTTGCTTCGTCGCCCGCTGCGCGCGCTCCTCGCAATGACGCCCGGGCTGATGT
>JBDTTF010000062.1:0-10396 GCA_039930765.1 Gemmatimonadota bacterium
CGTTCGCCAGATCGACTGTCAGGTTGTGTCCGCCGCGGAGCCGCTGAACGCCGGCAAAGAAAGTCTCGTCGTCGTGCGCTTCAAGACCGAGCCAGAGGTAGTCACTCACGATCCGGTCGTTGGCTACCGTGCCCGAAACCAGCGGCAGCAGTTGCCGAATTTCGGAGCCGAAGGCGAACATCCCTGCCGTCTGGACATAGTGGAACGGCTTGACCCCGAATCGGTCCCGGCTGCAGAACAGCACCTGTTTCCGACGATCCAGCAGTGCAAAGCCCCACATCCCGTTGAAATGCTCGACGCAGGATTGGCCCCAGTGATCGTAGGCGGCCAGCAAGACTTCGCCGTCGGTCCGGGATCGGAACTGGTAGCCGACCGTGGCCAGCTCGGCCGCCAGTTCGACGTAGTTGTAAATCTCGCCGTTGTAGGTCAGGACGTACCGGTCGAGGTAATGCATCGGCTGATGACCGGCTGAACTCAGGTCGACGATCGACAGCCGCCGGTGCCCCAGACCCACCGATGCATCGATCCACTGACCGGAGTCATCGGGGCCGCGGTGGGCCGCCCGCTCGACCATCCGGCCCAGAACTTCAGGGTCCACCGGCTGGCCGTCAAATCGTACGATTCCCGCTATGCCGCACATGTGAGTCTCTCGTAAAGGGAGGCCAGGACCCTGGCCTGCTGCTCCCAACAATACACCTCCGCCGCCCGATCGAGTGCGTCGGCCAGAGGCACTGGATCGAGTCTCACTACCTCGCGCACCGCCGCCGCAATTCCGGCCGCATTGATTTCGGTCGCGATGACTCCCACCCCGGATTCGCGAATCACCCGACTGATCTCCGGCAATGGGGAGCCGACCACCGGAATCCGGGCCATGATGCATTCGAACAGCTTGTTCGGCAGTGAATACCGGTGACTGAGGCAGGTGTCCTCGATCAGCACGATACCGACGTCGGCAGATGCGGTATAGTCGGGCAGCACCTCGGGGCTGACCGCCGGCTGCCAGATTACTGCCGGGTAGAGGGTCGCCGCACGCTCGACGGTCTCCGCCAGCAGGCCGTACCCCATGAAGACCAGGACCGCGTGGGTTGGATCGGCTTCGGCGAACGCCGCAATACTTTCGGGGATTCCGCGCCCGGGCGACATGCCGCCCTGGTACAAGAAAATCCGAGCGCCTGGCGCTATGCCATGAGCCGATCGCAGCAGGTCAGTGGCACGCCGGGGCCTGAACGGCGGGCAATTGAGCACGATCGTCGGCACCGCAATCCCATACCGTTCCGCATAGGCGGTCGCGATCAGCGGACTCACGGTGATCATCTCGTCGACCCACGGCAGGCAGTTCCGTTCGAGCCAGCAGAACAATCGGTGCCTGAGACCGTGCGGTGGCGGGCGCTGCTCCGTTTCAAATTCGTGGGCGTCATACACCAGGCTCGCGGCCCGGTTGAACGTCCGGCAGGCCAGCACCCCGAAGACGAGAGCCGGCAAGTCGTGGCAGTGGTAGGCGTCCACTACGTCCCGGAGCCGCCACAGACTACGGATGAGTCGAAGGGTCACCAACCCAGTCGCCAAGCCGGGAATGCCCAGCAATCGGCCCGCGGAGCGCGGAAGAATAAGGTCGTCCGGCCCCAGCCGGTGCGCGCTTCCCAGCGACACCGTACGAACGCTGTAGCCGGCGTCGGCCAGGCTCTTTCCAGTGTTCCGCACCCGGTTGTCATGATCGGTGGAGGAGAGCGTGATCATGAGGATCCGCCGGCCGAGGCTCGTCACCGGCATCAGTGGAACCATCCCCGGACCTGGCCCTGGGCAAAGTAGAGGAAGGTCAGAATGCTTGCGGCGATGGCAATTGGGCGGCCCCGGACGGCAAGCCTACCCTCCGCCACACCTCGAGCCAGCGCCTCGAACAGGAAGAATGCGCCCGCTGTCGCGCCGGAAATAATCACAAACCCGGACAGGCCGGTCCACCAGTCCGATATTACCAGGACCAGCGCAGTCCGGCAGTACAGCAGGTAGATCGCGGCGGAGAGTGGAGTGCGGACGGCGCCCAGCAGCAGCAGGTCACCGATGAACAGCCCCAAGCAGATCAGGAGCATCATGCCGCCCACCACCCAGACGTTCCCGAACGCCGCCCAGAGATTTCCCAACGACACGGTATTGGCGCTCCCGATAACGTCGCTGACGGGGTGACCGAAAGCGAAAACCAGCTGATCTGCTGGAATATCCGGCCGGGCAAAGTAATAGTGGGAGAACTGATCGGGAAAGAACCGGACATAGTCCAGCAATGCTTGAGTACCCCCGTAGAGCACCCGTCGCCGAAGGGCTTCGATAGCAATCGAAATTGCACTGCTATCCAGCGCCTGCACGGCAAGCTGGTTCTGCATGATGATCAGCATCAGCAGCCCGGCGATTGTCACCCCACCCACCACCAACCATCGCCGGTAGGGCGCTCGTCCGGCCACCAGGGCGCCTGCCAGCATCCACATCATCAGGATGTACACCATCGGCGCCTTCTGCCCGGTGCTGACCAGCAGGAAGAAGTTGACGATAAATCCAGTCAGAGCCGTGCGCCGGTGACCGGCAAGGTAGAGCGCGCTCCACGCGAGCGGGAAGAGGTAGTAAAGGAAATTGGCGTAGACACCGAAGTGCGGCAGGGTGGTGGTGGC
The DNA here is from genome assembly GCA_039930765.1 of Gemmatimonadota bacterium. Taxonomy (GTDB): domain Bacteria; phylum Gemmatimonadota; class Gemmatimonadetes; order Gemmatimonadales; family GWC2-71-9; genus DATEHG01. The sequence goes on from JBDTTF010000062.1 coordinate 2,658, forward strand.
GGCTTCACGCGCCTTGGTCAGATCTTCGGTACGGAGCAGCATCACCAGCAACGGGTTCTCTGGCAGCGCCGTCAGGTAGAGCAGACTGATTGCCGCCGCCCAGCCGAATAACGCCAGCAGGGCCCAGCGTTCGACCGGCGGGGGCGGTTCGATCGTAAGTTCCTCGATCCGAACGTCCGGCACGATCGCCCGAGCCAGAAAGAATGCTGCCAGAGCCGCAACGAATCCAATCCGCACCAGCGCAAGGAAGGTGTCGAAGTGCCGGTCATGATCGATAAGTGGATCGGCCTGCATTACCAGCGCACCGGCATAAATGTAGATCAGGTAGCCGACGAGAAAGATCACCGTGGCGGTCGGAAACCGGCTTGCTCCTGCCCGCCGCCACACCACCAGCATCACCGCCGCTGCCACCAGGAATTCGAGCATCGGTCAATGCACCGACTCGGCCTGGAACTGGCGGTACAGCCCGTATCCCAGGGTCAGATTGATGACCAGGTTGGCCAGCGCCGCGCCGGCAACCCCGAGCCACGGAGTCAGAAAGCGGAGGGACAGGATTCCCAGCACCAGTGCCAGCACGTGAATCAGCACGTAATTGATGCTGTAGCCTTTTCCGGCCTGCGCGTTGGCGTACGGCGAAAAGAAGGTGGACACCAGGAGTGCGGGCCCCAGCATGAGCAGGATCGGATACACACCGGCAAACCGGCCGGTATAGAGAAGCACCAGCAGCGGCTTCCCGATCAGGGCAAAGACCACCAGCCCCGCTGCAATCAGCAGGGTCAGCCGCACACTGGCGGTGCGCACCACCCGCCGGAGATCGGCGGCTCCGGCCGCCGCCCGGTTGGCGATCAGCAGGCCGGCCGCGCCCACAATATTGTCGCCCAGGCCGTAGAGCAGGCTGGCCACCGAGTAGAGTCCCAGTACCTGCGGCCCGAGAAAGGATTGCACGAAGAAGACGTCGCTCCGCTTGATCGTGGTGCCCAGGAAACTGGCCGAAAATCCCCGGATGCCCACGCCCAGCAGGCGCCGAAGGTCGAGACCCGACCAGTTGGCGGATGCAAATGGCACCCGGGCGTAGAGCACCACGGTCAATAGCCCCTGCCCAGCCAGCTGGCTTAACAGCACCTGGGCCATGTCCAGGTGCCGAAGCCAGCTGACCAGCAGCAGGATCACCACGTAGACGACCCTGAGAACCACATTGACCTGGGCGTAGCTCTTGTAGTCGCCACGGGCCAGGACGTAGCTGCGGTTGAAGCTGTACAGGATTTCCATCCCGGCCAGCACCGGGATATACCAGTAGTAGTCCCGGTAGACCTGATCGAGATGCGGAAAGAACAACAGCCGGACGATCAGCGTCACGCTCGCGAGGGCGCCGAGTGCCAGTCCGACCGATGTGATGAGTGCCGCCACCCGGGTCGGCTCGCTGGCCGACACCGTGACGTACGTCAGGGCGTTGCTGAGCCCGAGTCCTGTGGCCAGGACCACCAGCGCCGCCACCGTGGATACCAGCGCGTAGTCGCCCCGCTGCTCCAGCGACAATCCGCGGTTGATCACGATCGAAGCCACCAGGCTCAGCGCCAGTACCCCCAGATTGCTGGAGACCAGCCGGAAAAAGTCGCGCTCGAGCCCGGTAGGAGCACTGGGAGTGACCGGCTGTGGTTCAGCCGCCCCGATCAATGCAACCGGGCCGGGGCGGGGACCCTCCGAGACATCCCGTTCGTCATCGGCCCGCTCCGGCGGCCGGACAGAAGTGGCCCGGACCCCCTTCGACACGCACTCCGGACAGGAATTCGGCCAGGATCTCCGCCAGCAACGGCGAACTGGTCTTTCCCGGCGGGTAATTCCAGCGGAAGTCATCGGCACCCAGCGCATAGACCCGCTGACGGAAGGCTGACCCCGACACTGCTGAGTCGGCCGCCAGCTTCAATAGGTCGTGCCCCACCCCGGTCAGGTCCGGATTGACGAAGGCCAGAAGTCCCCAGCCCACCGGCCCCCATCGGCTGAGGCAGGGTCGATTGCGGTCCCGGTTGTCACAGTAGCCCGACGGCGGATAGCCCCATCCCCTCCTGCCCGAGTAGTCCACCCGGTACCAGCCGTCCGTGCCGTCGAAAAAATTGTGAAACTGGGGCAGCTCAGGCCGGCCGTTGAACGCCACATACAAATACTGGTTGACCGTCTGGCCGAGGAATCCGATGTCTGGCCCGGGGCTGCCGAGCGCTGCCCGGTTGTCCCACAGCGAGCGGAGGAACACCGGCAGGCGCTGAACATGCGAAATGTCCCATCCGCCCTTGACCGAGGGCCTGGCGGCCTGCCCTTCAGGCATCATGGAGTCCGAGTACCCCACGAATTTGTTGTCGTCGATGCCGTCGAAATCACCTTCGAAGAAATCCAGGCTGCCGACGGTCTGCCCGCCGCTGTTGCGGGTCGCCGGATGAGCGCTGGCCCGTCGCACCAGGAGGCGCCAACCGGATCCGACCATCCGCTCCAGCAACGGCTGCCCGTCTGCCAGCGGCACGAGGTCGGGGGCAAGATGGTGGGCGCCGAGCAGCTCGGCCGCGGTGGCGATCAGCCACAGATCGGCGTCCCGGATCTGGAACCGGGGATTGTCGATAGCCCGCTCCCATCCGGGCACGAGACCGGTAGACTTGCTGCCGTCATGGTCGAACCCGAGTCTCAGCAGGTGATCGTTGAGCAACAGGGGCACGTACAGCTGGATGAACTGGAGCATGATCGGCGAGCGCTGAGGTGCGGGTGTCGCCGCGATCAGGCGGACCAGACGAGCCGCCGGATGGAAGAACTGGGTGCTGCAGACCTGGCACTCGGTTGGCCGGGCGGGGTGAGCCCGGGTATCGAGCCACGGCAGCAGTCGATCGGCCGGCCGGCCCGGCACAAACGCCGACGCGGGGCCAATGCTGTTGGCCTGCCGGGCCACCACGTCCTGCATCGGGCGCAAATTGCCCGCAAAGGCGATGAAATAGCCGGACAGATCGGACAGGACGGAGGTATCGCTGGTGGCCTCGGCCAGTGCCAGGGCCATCCGGAGATGCGGCTCGACGTAGTAAGCCGAAGCCCCGGCATTCCACGCCGAGTCCCCCTCCTCAACCACATGCCAGCTGGCGGTCGGGCCATTCCAGGTGAGGCGACTCAGGGAGCCGATGAAGCCCCGTTCGCTGCCGAACCACAGCGCTCGAACCGAGCTGGCGATGGTACTGTCCGTGGCGCCGGGCGGGCACTGCGCTGGGGCTGACCGCAGCGGCAAAAGCATCAGTACCGCGCCAATCGCGCCGCTCAACCGCCGCGATGCTCCGACGACCTGCTCAGTTCTTGCTGCCGAACCAGAGCAGGGCCACCGCCTCCGCAAACCCGCCGTTGGAAAGTTGATCATCAGTGAAAAGAGTATCGATGGCACCCGTTCCCGGCAACAAATCCCGCAGCCGGGGTCGGAGGGCGCGCAATCGGGCCCGGATGGCCGGACCCAGCCCTGACCGAATCCACGACCCGTCATTGGCATCGAAGCCCCGCTTGGCCCGGTTGAGCCTGATGGCATCGGGCAGTCGGCCCCTCATCACCGAGCGGAGGATCCACTTGCCCCACCCGGATTTGAGCTTCTCGCGATCCGGCAGCGCCAGCGAGAGTTCCATCAGCCGATAGTCCAGGAATGGCAGCCGGCTTTCGACACTGTTGCCCATCGAGTTCCGGTCCTCATACCGCAGCAGCGTCGGCAGGCTGATGTGGGTGATGTCCATCAGTTGTCGGCGCCAGAGCGGCTCGCGGGGGTTCCCGGCCAGCGCCTCCAGCGGCGGAGCAGGCAGCCTGAGCCGGGTGGCTTCCCCCTCCCCGCGGTAGCGCTTCCGTTGCTGCCAGAGGACCGGGAGCTGGCTCCAGGAGGCCATCATCACCGGCAGCAGGGCAGCCGCAGCCGCGGTAAACTCGCCGTAGGCACCGCTGTGCAGCAGCTGACGCAACTGCATCAGACGGTACTTGTTGTAGCCCATGAGACTCTCGTCCCCGCCTTGCCCTCCCAGCAATACCTTGAATCCTGCCGCGCGCGCCGCCTTGAAGACGGCAAACTGTGCCACGATACTCCCGGTGGGAAATGGGGCATCCTGGGCCTGCAATGTGGCCCAGAATGCATCCCTCACTTCCTGCCGGGATTCGAGCCAGCAGTAGTGAATCTCAAGCCGGTGCTGCCGGGCCAGCTGCGCCACCAGCGGCCCTTCGCTGCCAGGCGCATCGGGTCGGCCATAGCAGAACCCAGTCAGCTTCGGCACCCCAGTGGCCGCCACGGCGGCGATGGCGCCGGAATCGAGTCCGCCGCTAAGCGACATGCCAACCGGGACATCCGCCCGGAGCCGCAGCGTCACCGATTCCTGCAGGACCTGGTCAAAACGCTGGGCCAGCTGGAAGGACGATTCTCCGGCCAGCTCCGAGCTCAGCGCTGCCACCCGGCTGCCAAGGTCGTAATACGGCCTCGACTCGAGGCACAGCCCGTTCCCGTTTGGCGATCGGACCGAAAGCACGTATCCCGCAGGCAGGGCCGACAGGCCGAGGTAGGGCGCGATGTCGCCGTTATCCTCGAACGCACGGTAGTGGAGCCCCCGTGCGAGATAGGTCAGGTTGGCCGACAGCCCGAAGTGCCTGGCGATCTCCGCGCCCGTCGAGGCAAAGATGACCGTTGCCCCGCGCACCGCGTAATACACTGGCTTGACCCCGAACCGGTCGCGGGCCAGCCAGAGACGGTGTTCGACCAGATCGTAGAGTCCGAAGGCGAACATCCCGTTGAGCCGTTCCAGCGACCCCGGGCCCCACTGGGCGAAGGCCTCAAGCAGCACCTCGGTGTCCGTGCCGGTAGTGAAGCGGCGCCCCAAGGCGGCCAGCTCGGATCGGAGTTCGAGGTAATTGTAGATCTCGCCATTGAAGACGATCCGGTAGCGGCCATCGGCGGACGCCATCGGCTGATGCCCGGCCGCGGACAGGTCAAGGATGCTCAATCGGTCGTGGCCCATCACCGCCATGCGGCCTGGCACCCCAAAGGCCTCCACTTCATGGTGATCCGGCCCGCGCTTGATCTGGTCCAGCACGATGGCGGTCGTCAGGGCGTACATCGCCTCCGGCGCATCGTTGCCGTATACGCCGGCGATGCCGCACATCAGGCGGGCACTCCGAGCAGTTCCCCATACAGCCCCAGCAGCGCAGCGGACTCCCTGCCCCAGTTATACCGGGCTTCGACCGCGGCCCGCCCCCGACGCCCCATTGCCTCGGCCTCCGCCGGATGGTCGAGCACCCAGGTCATGGCGTCCGCGACCGACGGCGCGCTCCGCTGGTCCACCAGGATGCCACAGTCTGCCCCGCCGATGATCTCTCTCCAGTGTGGAAAATCGGAGGCGATCACCGGCAACCCTGCGGCCATATACTCGAACAGCTTGATTGGCTGCGAGTCCAGATGATTGGCCAGCGACTCCAGCACCAACAGCCCGGCCCGGGCCTGACCCAGCAGTCCCGCGACTGATGGGCGGTCGAGCCAACCGTGGTCGACCACCAAGTGCCAGCCCGGTCGAATGCTGAGGGCCGCCCGGAGCGCCGCTGGGTTGAATCTCCCGGCCAGGTCAAGGCGAAGTGCCCGGCCCTGATTTGCGAGGCGCGCGGCATCGATCATCACCTCCGCACCCCTCGCCACCCCGATGCCGCCGACGTACGCAAAAGCCGCCTCTCGCTCGGCATACGGCATCCCGCCTGCCTTGGGCCACTCCGAGAGAATCGGGAAGTTCTGTACCACCTGGCAGCGATGCGCGACAAACCGCCGCCCGATCGCCGGAGTGGCCGCCACCACCGCCGAGAGCTGGCCAGCCGAGGCCCGTTCACCCAGATCGACCACCCGGCTCAGGCCCGGTCGCAGAAACCCGGGAACCCAGGGCTTGTCGAGCAGATCGGCGGGGAGGTTTTCGTGGGCGTCGTACACCACTGCGGTGCCCGCCCGCTGGGCAAACAGTCCTAATGGAATCAGTTCCGGATCATGAAAGTGGTACAACCTGGCACCGAGACGTCGTGCGACCCGCCAGACATTCCGGGACATCGACACCATCCGGTCCACCCGGCTGGTCTGGGTCCGCACCGGCTCGATCCAGACCCCATCGTACCACCCCCGCTCGGTGCCCTGGGCCACCAGCGCGACTCGATAACCGGCGCTGGCCAGCGAGCGGCATTCCTTGAGGAAGATTCGAATGTCAAAGGCGGGGTGGGCCGAACTGAGATGAATGGCGTCGAATGCAGAGGCCGAAGCGGCTGCTCCATGCAGTCGTGCAGGATTCGAAACCGGTTGGGCAGCTGCGGATTGGACCAGCGACGGGGGAACTGCGTTCGGGAGCAAGAGCTCACCTGGATGCACTGGTGGAGAGCGGCCAAGGCGGCCTCGATTCCTGCTCCACCAAATCATAGAGGCACTCGGTCGAGATTCCTCTCGCTCGTTGGGTCTAGATCATGAGACGCTCGTAGAGTGTGAGTAGCTTGGTGAACTCTCCCTGCCAGTTGTATCGCTCCAGCACCGCCGCGCGTCCCCGCCGCCCCATGGCCGCCGCCTCATCCGGGTGAGCCAGCATCCAGCGCATTGCACCTGCGATTGCCTCGGTCGATTCCGGGTCGACCAGCAAGCCGGCGCCCTCCGGCTCGATCAGGGCACGCCAGAGCGGAAAATCCGAGGCGATGACCGGCAAGCCGGCCAGCATATACTCGAACAACTTGTTGGGCTGCGCATTGACATGATTCTTGAGTGGCCGGAACAGGACCAGCCCTGCCTCCACGCAGGTGAGCATCGCGAAGACCTCCGACCGGCTGACCATGCCCAGCTCTCGCACCCTGGACCACCCAGGGAGTTTCCGGCATTCGGCGGCTCGACCGGCCCGCTCCCAATGACCCGCCAGATCGAGAGTGGCCGAGGTCCCAAGCATCGCGACCGCCTCGATCATCTCGCCAATGCAGCGGCCATCCGAGATCACCCCGATGTAGGCAAACCGACCCGGCACCGGCCGCCGGCCGCCACCGCTGGCGAATGGATCAGCCTCGAGTTCCGGAAAGTTCTGGATCACCTGGACCAGCGGATGGCGACGAAAGCGCTCCGCGATCCTGGGAGTCGCAGTAACGATGGCTGACATACGAGGACTGACCAGATCTTCATACCAACCCAGTGACCATCCCAGCAGCTGGCGAACGCCTTGTGGCGCCCAGGACCGTTCGGCCACGCTGTTGCGGTGATCCTCGTGAACATCATAGACGATGCGAGTGGAACGCCGGCGTGAACCACCAGCGAAATACGGCAGCAGTTCCGGATCGTGAAAGTGCAGCACATCGGCCTGCAACCCGATGGCCGTGTCCGCCGCGTCACGAGCGGTGCCGATCACCCGCCTCACCCTTCCACTCCGGCGTGGCACCAGGTGGAGACTGATCCCGTCCGCCGCCGCGGCCCTCGGCGCCCCGGCCACTGGTTCCGGCGCCACGAGGTGAACCTCGTGTCCGGCCCTCGCGAGCGAGCGGCACATTTTCTGGTAAATCCGGACGTCGTTCCACGGATGGACTGACGTCACGTGCACAATCTTCATCAATTCGATGTCTCGCTCCTGATCGGCGTCCGTTCAGTCCCTTGGCTTTTGCCCTTGTGAAACTATTCACATAGGGCGATAATCCACACTGGGCCGTCGCCAGACGACGGCCCGCCCGCGTGTTCCCGGCTTGCTGCCCCGCTCCCGTGA
>JBDTTF010000063.1:0-1637 GCA_039930765.1 Gemmatimonadota bacterium
CGCCTGGAGCAGGTCATCCACTCGAGCACCGCGGTGATCTACGCCACCCGGGTGGAGAGCAAGCGGTACGTGCCGAGCTGGGTCAGCGAGAACCTGCACCGGATCACCGGCTACGACACCGACGAGGCGCTCGATCCTTCCTGGTGGTATGACCGGGTCCACCCGGAGGATCAGGAACGGGTGGTATCGGAGCTCAGCGCGCTGACCACCGTCGGCCAGATCACCATCGAATATCGGTTCAAGTTTGCCAGTGGTGAGTATCGCTGGTTGCGGGACGAGGCCCGCCTGATGCGCGATGCCGAAGGCCGCCCGCATGAGGTGTTCGGCGCCTGGCTCGACATCACCGACCTGAAGCTGGCCGAGGCCTCCCTCCGCGAAGGCCGTGATATGGCCGAGCGCTCGGCCCGGTCCCGATCCGAGTTTCTGGCCAACATGAGCCATGAGATCCGTACCCCGATGAACGCGGTGCTGGGTCTCACCGAGCTGGTGCTCGATACCGACCTGAATCCGGAGCAGCGGCGCTCGCTCCGGCTGGTCCAGTCGGCCGGCGAGACGCTGCTCACCCTGCTCAACGACATTCTCGATCTGTCCAAGATCGAGGCCGAGCACCTGGCCCTCGAGGCGATCCCGTTCGACCCTCGCTACCTGCTCGAGTCCACCGTTGGTCTGCTGGCGGTGCGAGTCGGCGACCGGCCCATCGAACTGCTGTCCGACGTGGCGTCCAGCGTCCCGTCGATGGTCGTGGGCGACCCGACCCGACTCCGCCAGGTGCTGAGCAACCTGGTCGGGAACGGTCTCAAGTTCACCGAGCGGGGCGAGGTGGTGGTGTCAGTGACGCGGAAATCGACCGGCGGCGACGAGTGCCGGCTCCAGTTCACCGTCCGGGACACCGGCATCGGCATCGCGCCGGACAAACTGGCCACCATCTTCGACAAGTTCACCCAGGCCGATGCCTCGATGACCCGGAAGTATGGCGGCACCGGGCTCGGACTCGCCATCTCCCGCCGGCTGGTCGGCCTGATGGGTGGCGAACTGTCGGTGACCAGCCAGCCCGGCCGGGGAAGCGAGTTCAGCTTCGCAATACCGGCACCGGTGGACTCGCGGGGTACGGTGGTACCATCCAGTGCCGCACTCAACGGTCAGCACATCCTGGTGGTCGATGACAACGAGACCAATCGCCGGATCGTGCGTGAGGTGCTCACCGTCGCCGGCGCCACGGTGGACGAAGCCGACTCGGCCGCCGCCGGCCTCATTGCGCTGCAGCACGCGGCCGGCGCAGGCCGGCCCTGCGGTCTGGCCATCATCGATTCCCAGATGCCTGACCGTGACGGCTTTGCCCTGGCGGCGGACATCCGGGCCGATGCATCGCTGGCCTCCAGTGTCCGCCTCCTGATGCTGACCTCCGCCGGGCAGCGGGGAGATACCCAGCGCTGTCGGGATGTGGGGATCGAGGCTTACCTGATGAAGCCGCTGTCCCGGAGCGACCTGCTCGAGGCCACCGGCGTGGTACTGGGGATTTCCGGCAAGGTGCCGGCCGGCGGGTTGATCACCCGGCACACCATCGCCGAGTCGCGGCCCCGGCTCCGGCTGCTGCTGGCTGAAGACAATCCGGTCAACCAGGAAGTGGCCGCCACCAT
>JBDTTF010000064.1:0-3018 GCA_039930765.1 Gemmatimonadota bacterium
GGCTTCATCGTGGATTTCTACTGCCCAGCACTTCATCTAGTCCTGGAAATTGACGGAGAGATTCACAATAGAATGGCAGTGGCGCAAGACGACGGCGAGCGGGATCTGGTCCTGAGGCAATTGGGGTATCGCGTGAGGCGACTGACCAACTCTCAGGTCACCCACGATTGTCTCTGCCGGATCGTCACGGAGGTACTCCAGGAAACGGGTATTGGCATGGAGCCCGTTGCCTCAAGTAATTCGTCCCCCTCCTCATGACATGGGGAGGGGCCACGGGAAGGGTTTATTTCCCCGCCCCCAGCCGCTCGATCAGCGCTGACCGACGATTGCGACTGACCGGCACCCGGGCGCCGCTGGTCATGACGGCCTCGAGACCGCGCAACGCCTTGCGGCGGACCTCCACCACCCGACCGAGGTTGATGATGGCCGAGCGATGGACCCGGAGGAAGCAACTCGGATCGAGCCGTGACTCGAGGGCCGCGAGCGATTCGCGCAACACATGGCTGGCGCTGCCCACGTGCAGTTCGGCGCAATAGTCTCGCGCGCCGATCCAGTCGATGGTCGCCACATCGACCACCACCGACCGGGCGCCGGTCGAGACCATGAGGCGTTCGGGGTAGGCGGGCCGGGACTCGATATCGGTTCGGCCCCGCGTACTCACCTCGTCCAGCAGCGCCCGGAGCCGCTGCTCGACTTGCTCCGCCTTGCTCCGGCTCAATTCACCGCTCCGGACCTGACGGACCCGGTCGAGGGCCCGGCGGAACCGGTCCTCCGCCACCGGCTTGAGCAGGTAGTCGAGTGCCTGGACCTCAAAGGCGTTGACCGCGAACTCGTCATAGGCGGTCACGAAGACCACCGCCGGCAGCCGTCCGCCTGACTCCTTCATCACCTCCCGCAGCACCCCGAATCCGTCAAGCCGGGGCATCTGGACATCCAGAAAGACGAGGTCCGGACTGAGCCGGATGATCTCCCGGACCGCATCGCTGCCGCTCAGCGCCTCCGCCACCACCTCGACATCATGATGCGGCCGAAGCAACGCCCGCAGCCCGGCATTGGCCAATGGTTCATCGTCGACCAGCAGGGCCCGGATGGTGGCCATCTCAGTACACCTTCGGCCCATCATTCGGCGGCCGGGCCGGGGTGCGGTGCAGCGGGAGCGTGACCCTGGCGATCACACCTGACGGCGAGTCGTTGGCCAGCGACAACATGGCGGACTCACCATAGAGGTGGCTCAGCCGCGACCGGGTGTTGTTGAGCCCGACCCCGCCGTACCGTTCGACGGACCAGGCGCCCGGCAGGGAGGGACCGTCGTTGCGGACCTCGAGCAGGAGTTGGCCGCCACGGGCAGCGGCGGAGATGGTCAGGCGGCCGGCGGCGTCATCGGCACCGAGACCGTGACGGATGGCGTTCTCGACCAGCGGCTGCAGGATGAGATTCGGTACCAGTGCGGAAGTGAGCTCCTCGGGCACCGACACGGCTACGCTCAAGCGGTTACTGAACCGGATCCGCTCGATGGCCAGGTAGCGGTCCAGGAAGGCCAGCTCTTCGGCCAGGGTGATTTCGGGTTCGGCAGTGCCGTGGAGCAGGTGGCGGAGGATGTCCCCCAGTTGGGTAAGGACCGCGATGGCGCCGGGTCCGTTCTCGGTCCGGACCAGGGCCACGGCCGCGTTGAGTGTATTGAAGAGAAAATGTGGGTGCAGCTGACTCTGCAGCGCGTCGAGCCTTGCCGCGGTCAGTCGCTGGGACAGCTCGGCGGCTTCGAGCCGGGCTTCCTGGTAACGCCGGTAGTAGTCGAGCCCATAGTAGGTGCCGACCACTGACCAGTACATCAGGATGTTGATCGGCATCCAGTCGAACAGGGAGACCGAGTAGTAGTCTGGGAGAGACAGCGACGAGGGCCGGACCTCGAAGTACCAGCCGGCCGAAGCGTGGACTGCCGTATGAATCATCCCGACCAGGACGCTCAGCCCCAGGTGGGTCGCGAGTGGCCCGGGCGCCGGCGGCCAGGAGAGCCGCACCCGGCCGCAGATCCAGAAGATCAGCGGCGACAACAGGCCCCAGAGCATCCAGCCGGGAAATGCCGCGCCGAGTGCCCGGCCCCAGGAGGCAGGCATGCCGGAGATCCGCCAGCCAGCGTAGTAGTCGACCGCGTCGGCCAGTGACAGCACCGTCCAGAGCGCCACACTGCACCACCAGAGGATCCGCCCGCTGCGACGGGCCGGCTGGAGCGAGGCTTCTTCCGGGGGTACAGCCACCATCGCGGGCTCCTTGAGGACTTCGGCCGAGAGCAATGATCGCCGGTTTTCGGGCCGGTCGATAGCTCCGCCGGCCCGATGGCCGGCCCGTTGGCTGCAGCGATGTACCACTGGCTGCACTGGTCCCAAGTGGGCCCCGATGAGGCGCCAGTTTCAGCTCCGACCCGTGATTCCGGAGCCTGGATGCGCAGAGCGTGGTGTGGCCTGGCAGGACTGGTGATGGCGGTGCCCTTGTACGGACAGACCCTGCTGCGACCGGCCGATCACGATTCGATCCGGCTGGCGGTGGCACTCGGGCCCCGTTCGATCGAAGCCAGGCGGATCACGGGCGCTGCACCGGCGATCGATGGCAGTCTGTCGGATTCGGCATGGAGCGGCGCGGAGGTGGCGGGAGACTTCGTCGAAGGGGGTCCTCACCCGGGGGTGCTGCCGAAGTATCCGACCAGCTTTCAGGTCCTGTTCGACGACCAGGCCATCTACTTCGGCATCCGGGCGCTCGATCCGCGACCCCGCACCATCGTGGCACCATATCCGCGGAGGGATGACGAGACCCGGTCGGACTGGTTCTTCGTCGAGATAGACAGCCGCCACGACCGGCGGACCGGATTCGGATTCGGAATCAATCCGCGGGGAGTCCAGGTCGATGCCGCCTTTGATGCGGTCATCAACTACGACTATGCCTGGGACGGTGTCTGGCAGGGAGCCTCCCGGATCGACTCGCTGGGATGGACCGCGGAGTACCGGATTCCCTTCTCGCAACTCG
>JBDTTF010000065.1:0-13187 GCA_039930765.1 Gemmatimonadota bacterium
TGGGTGAGAAAGCTCCCCTTCGGTGCCTGATCCTCGTCCTGCCTGTTCCAGTCTACGACTCCCCGGCACCCGCCGCCAGCGGGTCATCCGCTCCAACTCTCGCCGATGGGTGTGAACGCCGATAGACCTCGGTTAACCCGCCGAGGGAGACGTGAGCGTAGATCGCCGTGGTCGACAACTGGCTGTGGCCAAGCAGGAGCTGGATATGGCGGATGTCGGCGCCGCCGTCGAGCAGATGAGTGGCCATGGTGTGCCGGAATCGATGACAACTGCCCGTCCCCTCCACTCCCGCCCCCCGCAGGTAGTACCGCACCCGCTCGCTCAGCCGATTGGCCCGAAGGCCCACCCCTTTCCGGGTCAGAAAGAGGATGCCCGGATCGTTTCGGCCGAGCAGTGCGGGCCGGCCGCGCTCCAGGTAGCGGGCGACCCAGGTGAGTGCCCGGGCTGCCACTGGGACGACACGGTCGCGCCCGCCCTTACCCCCGCGCACCAGAACCGCACTCCGTTCGATCCAGAGGTCGGACAGAGTCAGGCGGATCAGCTCAAGTCGTCTCAGGCCCGTGGCGTAGAGTAGCTCGAGAATCGCCCGGTCACGAATGCCGAGCGGCCACCGGACATCGGGCTGCGCCAGGACGGCCTCGAGGGCACCCAGTGAAAGAATGCCGCGTGGAATGGTGACGGGACGTCGGGGCAGGCTGATCCCGGTCAGGCAGAGACGAGATACCGACCCTCGCTCGCTTGCCCAGATCAAGAATCCGCGCAGCGCAACCAGGTGCTCGTAGCGCGTCCCGATCGAGAGGGGCTGCCCGTCGCGCCGAGTGGCCCGCACCAGCTCTCCCTGGTACTCGGCCACCCGCTCGGCCGTGAGCGCACCGAAATCGGCATGACCGCATGCAGCCAACCACCGGCTGAACCGGGTCAGGACAGTGCGCCGGTTCCGGATCGTCTCGGCGGCACGGTGAACGGTGCGGAGCCACTCGAGATGCGCTCCGACGGTGGTTGTGAAGGGGTCCGTGCAGGCGTGAGGCATGCCACTGTGACGCGGAGGGCGGGCAGAGGGTTGCCAGGGCTGAACCGCAGGAAACAGGAAAAGGAAGACGGGAAGGACGGCCAACCCATGCCCCCGATTCTGGCACGCCGACTGTCGAGAAGCCGAGACCGAGTTCTGTTTCGGCCCCTCGTCGGCGTTTCCACGCTGGGCCAGGGACAGCCTCGCTCTGCCCGCTCCTCCCAATGACGTGCCTGTCGCAACGAAATGCCGGCCCTTCAGGGGCCGGCGGGATTCAACTCAACCTCGTCATTGCGAGCCGCCGAAGGCTCAATCCTTGAGACTGTCCCTCGCTCCGCTCGGCGCGAACTAATTTCGGTGTGGGGCAGTTCCTGTTCGCTTTTCGCTTTTCGCTGTACGCTGTTCCCGCAGTTCAGCCCCCTCGCTCCGCTCGGCGCGACCTAATTTCGGTGTGGGGCAGTTCCTGTTCGCTTTTCGCTTTTCGCTGTTCGCTGTTCCTTTCCGCTGTTCCCTTTTCGCTTTTCGCTTTTCGCCATTCGCTGTTCCCGCAGGTCAGGGCTACCTGCTCCCCCGATCCATCAACCCCACCAGCTCCTCGACCATCGCCTGCTGCCGGTCGGGATCTCCGGACTGCAGGGCCGCCGCGGCGCAGTGGCGCAGATGATTCTGCAGCAGCGCCCGGCTCACCCCCCGCAGCGCTTCCTGCACACTGGCCACCTGGGTGATCACGTCGGAGCAGTAACGCTCCTCCTCCACCATCCGTTCCAGCCCGCGAATCTGGCCTTCGATCCGGCGCAACCGGTTCTGCACCGTCCGCTTGATCTCGGGATCAACCGCCACGGCATGCCTCGGCTCGGCGCCGGGTGGGGAGCAAGGGCAGGGGGACTCTGAATTCGGGTTCATTCTCTCTCCGGTGAAAACAGCGTGAGAAGTGAGAGGTGAGAGGGAACCAACAACCCCTCTTACCTCTTACCTGTCACCTGTCACGCTTCTAAGCCTCAAGGAATTCGCCACGACGCTCACCGAACTCAGCGCCATGGCGGCGGCCGCGACTCCCGGGGTGAGCAAGAGTCCGAAGGCGGGATAGAGCACACCGGCGGCCACTGGCAGGGCGATGAGATTGTACCCGAAGGCCCACCAGAGATTCTGCCGGATGATGCGCAACGCCTGGCGCGACAGCTCCAGCGCCTTCGGCACACCCATCGGATCTCCGCCGACCAGGGTAATGGCCGCCGCAGCCATGGCCACGTCAGTGCCGGTGCCCATCGCGATGCCGACATCGGCGGCCGCGAGCGCCGGTCCGTCGTTCAGTCCGTCGCCAACCATGGCGACGACGCGACCCTCGGCCCGCCAGCGTTGAATGGCCTCGAGCTTCTGTCCGGGCAGCTGATCGGCTTCGACCCGGGTGATGCCCACCTGTGCGGCCACCGCCTGCGCCGCCGCCGCCCGATCGCCACTCAGCAACACGACTTCGTATCCGCGCCGCTGCAGCTCGGCCACCGCCTCGCGACTGCCAGCCCGTACCGGATCCGCCACCGCGAGTGCGCCCGCCAGGCGACCGTCACGCGCCACGAAAATGATGGTGGCCGATGCCGGCAATTGCCGATCGAGGGCATCGAGCTCGGAGTCGGTGACGCCGAACTCCTGCATCAGGCGCCGATTGCCGATCTGGATCTGGCGGCCCTGAACCATGGCGCTGGCCCCTTTGCCCGCGAGCGCCGCAAACCCGCTCGGCTCGCTCAGCACCAGGCCGCGGGCTCCCGCGGCGCGGATCACGGCAGTGGCAATCGGATGTTCGCTGAGCTTTTCGACGGCACCGGCATCAGCCAGTAGTTCGTTTTCTGACCCGGTATCTCCCTGGACCAGCACGACGGCAGTCACCGAAGGCCTGCCCTCGGTGATAGTGCGCGTCTTGTCCAGGGCGATCAGGTTCACGCCAGACGAGCGTTCGAGTACCTCACCACCCTTGATCAGGATGCCAAGCTCGGCGCCGCGGCCGGTCGAGACCATGACCGCGGTGGGGACGGCCAGTCCCATGGCACAGGGACAGGCGATGATGAGGACCGTGACTGCCGAGACGAAGCCATGCAGCGCGGAGGGCTGGGGACCGATCCACCACCAGACCAGAAAGACCACGACGGCCAGTGCCGCCACGATTGGAACGAAGACACCGGAGATCCGATCGGCCAGCCGCTGGATGGCGGGCTTGCTGGTCTGGGCCTCCTCGACCAGTCGAAGAATGCGAGCCAGCGCGGTTGCGGCGCCGACGTCGGTGGCCTGGATCCGGAGCGCGCCGAGTCCGTTTAGAGTGCCGCCGATGACCCGGTCATCGGTCGTCTTGAGGACGGGAAGTGGCTCTCCGGTCAGCATCGACTCATCGACATTGCTGCGGCCGTCGATCACGCTACCGTCGACCGGGATCCGTTCGCCAGGACGGCAGAGCAGCAGATCGCCGACGTGCACGGCGTCGATGTCGACTTCCTCGGTGCCGCCGGCCATTACCCGGTGCACCGTCCGTGGTGCCAGTCCCGCCAGCCGGCGAATGGCGGCCGAGCTCTGGCCCCGGGCCCGGGCTTCGAGCAGCCGGCCCAGCAGCACAAAGGCGATGATGGCGGTGACCGCTTCGAAGTAGACATTAGCTGGCAGGCCATGGGCGCTGAACCAATCGGTCCGGAGCGTGATCGCCACGCTCAATAACATGGCGGCCCCGGTGCCCAGGGCCACGAGGCTGTTCATGTCCGCGCCGCCGTGACGGGCCGCCCGCCAGCCGCGGACAAAGAACTGGCGGCCGGGGCCGATCAGGACCGACGCTGTAATAAGGAGAAGCAGATAGCGGAGACGACTGGCGCCCGGCCCCGCGTCATGCAGCCGCATCGAGATCAGTATGGTGGCGACAGCGGCAACAGCACTGGGCCAGAACTGGCGATGGAGCCGGATGACTTCGTCGCTTCGCTCGCTCTCGCGCTGGCTCAACCGAGACCGGCTGTCCTTGTTTTCAGCCAGCTCGGCGCCATACCCGGATTCGCGCACGGCTGCCGCCAGCGCCGGCGGCGTGACCTCGTCGGGATTGAAATCAACCGACGCCATGCCCGTCATCAGATTGACCCGCGCCTCGGCGACGCCAGGCACCGAGCGCAGGGCCCGTTCAACCCGGGCGCTACAGGCGGCACAGGTCATTCCCGAGATATCCAGGGTGGTGTGGGCCTGGACCGGCACGGCGACTTCAGTCATCAGTGCAGCACGGCCGGCGTGGCCTTATAACCCGCCGCCGTCACCGCCGCCGCGATCCGGGCCTGATCGATCATGACAGGATCGTAGCTAAGATCGGCTCGGCCGATCTTCACCGAGAGATCAGAGATTCCAGGCAGGGCGTTCAGCGCCTTGTTGACCGCGTTGAGGCAGTGGCCGCAGCTCATGCCGTCGATGTGCAGAGTGAGAGGAGTCATATTGGCTATTCCTGATTGAGTCCGGTGGTGAGAACGAAAGGGAAGATATATAGGGGTGGGGGGTATTTCAATGATAAGGGGGCGTCAACCGTGCAAAGCGAACTGACTAAAGCAGTTAGCGCTGCCGAGTATTCGGTCGACGCAGTTCTGGTATTTCAGCGTATCGCTATGCTACACAACGATTTACATATTCTGTCGGTCCGCTCCGGCACGACTCCTGCCTAGTCAGTCGCCAGTGACAATACCGCCAAGACGGTCCGACCACGGGTTCACCCGACCAGCTTCCTCCGCCGAGGGGCCGGCTGTGCCGTTCCTCCGGCTGGACGATTCGGGCAACGACCTCGAAGCCATCCGGACCTGGCGCGAGGCGCTCTCGGACAGCTTTGCGCAGCAGGGAATTCCACACGACCTCTTTGCCCTCTGGATCTACCCTTCCGGTGGCGATCCCATCCTGATCGGTCCAGATGAACTGAGCCAGGACCACCTCGTGCTTCCCCGCGCCGACCCGTACATCGACCCGGCGCAGCTCGGAGTGCTTGAGGAGATTCTGCGGGACGCCAGCTACGGGTCCGCAGTGGCCGCGGCTATCCGGCATGGCACCGCCGATGTGGGGCTGGTGCTGCTGGGAGCACTCGAGGCCGATCGCTATCCGGCGGTTGCCCGGATCGCGCTCGACCGAATGTTGATGACGATCGCCCCGATGGTGGGCCGGGTGGCGCGCCGCTGGCCGGCGAGTCATTCGCTGGATGATCTTGGCGAGTTGAACGGAGCGCCGAGGGCACCCGAGACCGGACCGTCCGAAGCGCAGCGGATGGCGGAAATGCTGTCGTCGCTGGGGCAGGCCGCCAGCGGCGCGGGTACCCCGCGGGACTTTGTGCTGGCCCTGTCCTTCGCGGTGCAATCGCTGCTGCCGCACGATTCGATCGAGATCCTGATTCCCGATACCACTCCCGAGCAGACTTACCGCCTGACCGGTCACGGTCATGGCCCGCTCTGGTCCGATCCGCAGCTGGTGCTGCCGCGGGTGGCCTGCGACGTGGAGCGGATGTTCACCGAAGCGGGGATTCTCCGGGTCCGGAACACCGAGACAGATGCCCGCGGCCCATTCCCGCTGCCGCTCGGGGACCTGGGCGCAACTGGCACCCGTTCGCTGATCGGAGTCCGGCTGCGAGTGCTGGAACGGACCGTGGGTTTTCTCATGGTCAGCACGCCCGGCCCGGATTTCTACCAGGCCGAGGATGTCATCCTGCTCGACCACATCGGGGCGCTGATTGCCTCGCGGATCGATTCGTTTGTGCTGAGCTGGCAGCATCAGGTGCTCAAGAGCCACCTGGCCGTGCTGCGGCATGTGCCGATGCACCTGAGCCAGATTGCCGAACTGCTGGCCACGATTCCACTGCTGGGCGAAGGCACCAGGCAGTTCGCCCGCCTTGCCGGCCAGCTCCTGCCGCTGGGCCACCTCGAATTCGCGGTGCGGCTGAGTGACGAGCACCGGGTGGCCATCGTGAGGCCGGGCGATACGACCGCGCTGCCCGACCGGCCGCAGACTCCGCTGGCGGCCACCGCTGCTGCCCGCGTCATCCGGGGCGAGATTCCTTATCTGCTGACTGAAACACCGTCGCCGACCGGGCCGGTATCGGCGCTGGTCGTGCCGCTGCGCACCGGCGGCCTGGTGTTCGGCGCCCTGGCCATGACCTCGACCGTGGCCGAGCCGCTGACCCGGACCGATATGGCGGTGGCGCAGCAGCTGGCCGACCTGATCGCTCCGCATTTCGAAATCCTGCGCCGCTCGGCGGCGTCGCCGGCGCCGTTCATTCCGGGGTGGAAGCGGACGCCGAAATTGTAGACGAGAGACGAGAGACCAGAGACGAGAGACGAGAGACGAGAGACGAGAGACGAGAGACGAGAGACGAGCTGTCCTCATGGCTCTGAGTTTCAACATCCACTGAAGAAATGATTGTGCTGCGGCCTTTCGGCCCATCCGGGACCCGGCGAGCGACCCGGAAGCCTTCAGGGCCCGTCCGGCCGCGCCTAGTGAGACCCCCCACTTCCACACTGGCAACTTTCCTATAGCCAAGCGACACCTCGCTCGCTTAAGTTTGTGTGGCCACAGGGTATACGCAGGTGGTCTCCTCGTAAGATCAGCCCCGATTGTTCTGGTTGCCCTGGCCTGCTGACCGGGCTCCGATGGGGTGATGGTGCGGGAGGCCCGCCACGGTTCGAGCTGTCGGCGGGGTCGCTGAGGGGCGTGAGAGCGGGCGCCATCTGGCCCGGACCCTGCAAGCTGCCATTGTCGGTTCCGGAACCTGAGACCGAATAAGCTGGGCTCCAGGATCGACTCCTTCGGGCTGACGCCCTCAGGATGAGGAATGACCCGTGCTACCCGTATTAGAGGAGTTCAGCAATGAGTCCATCCCGCAATGACGCGGGTGTCGCGCGCGGCCACATCATTCCGATTGGCGGCGCCGAAGAGAAGATTCACGATCCCGCCATCCTCCGCCGGTTCGTCAAGCTCAGCGGCGGCAAGAAGGCACGGATTGCCATCATTCCCACGGCCAGCATGGCGGCGGATACCGGCAGCCGCTACGAAAAGCTGTTCACCGAACTCGGCGCCGATAACGCCGAAGCATTGCCATTCGAGACCCGCCATGACGGCGAGGACGACAAATTGCTGGCCCGGCTCGGCGAAGCCACCGGTGTCTTCCTGACCGGCGGCAACCAGCTCCGGCTTTCGACCCACCTCGGTGGCACCTCGGCGGCCAAGAAGCTGCGGACCCTCAACGCCGCCGGCGTCCCGGTGGCCGGCACCTCGGCCGGCGCGGCATTTCTATCCGAGCACATGATTGCCCACGGCGAAGAGGGCAGCTCTCCCAGAGCCGGTAGCGTAACCCTGGCGCCGGGCCTGGGCCTGACCAACCGGATCATCATCGACCAGCACTTTCGGCAGCGGGACCGGCTGGGGCGGCTGCTGACCGCGCTGGCCTACAATCCGTTTGCCATCGGGGTGGGGCTCGACGAAGACACGGCGGCATTCATCAGCCCGGACAACATCATCGAGGTGGTCGGCAGCGGTGCCTTGACCGTGATCGATCCATCGGGCCTCGAATTCAGCTCCATGGACCTGGTTCACAACCACGATCCGGTCTGCATGCTGGGTGTGAAGCTCCACATCCTGGTTCAGGGCGCGACGTTCAACCTGCAGACCCGGGAAGCCAGTGCCGGACAGGTGGCGGCGGGGAAAGGCTGAACCGCGGCCATTGGCTGTTGGCCATCAGCCGTTAGCAATTTCCAGCTTCAGGTCGATTCCCGGGACGGCCACTCTAGCCGCCCGGCCCATTCTGCGGTACTCTCAGGCAGCGCCTCCCCGGAACAGAATTGATCCGCCAGGCAGTTTCGCACTGTCGCTGGACCGGACATCCGTTTTTCGCGCGCCAATCCCTGCTATTTGTCGCTAATGGCTAACGGCTAAAGGCTAACGGCTATCCATGCGAATTCTCGACCGCTCCGTCTATGTCGGCCCCAGCCTCTACGCCCACTTTCCTGTCATCCGGCTCGATCTGGACCTCGGTGAACTGGAAGCGTGGCCCACGGTGCGGCTCGGGGAAGGGTTCATCTCCGCGCTGCTCAAGGCGCTGCCGGGGCTGGCCGAGCATGGGTGTTCCTACGGCGAGCCGGGCGGATTCCTGCGCCGCTGCCGCGAAGATGAAGGCACCTGGCTCGGACACGTACTCGAGCACTGCGCCATCGAGCTGCAGAACGCCGCCGGTGAGCAGGTCACCTTTGGCAAGACCCGCTCGGCGGATGCGCCGGGTCAGTATCACGTGGTGTATGAGTACGAGCAGGCCGAGGTGGGACTAGAAGCGGGGGGCCTGGCGCTGACCCTGCTGCATTCGTTGCTGCCGCTGAATCTCCGGCCGGCCGATTCGGTGCCGGCCGATTTCAACTTTGCCATCGAGCTCGAGTCGTTCATCAAGTTTGCCCAGCGGCGAGACCTGGGCCCCAGCACCGCCTCGCTGGTCCATGCCGCCGAAGCCAAGGGCATTCCCTGGATCAGGATGAACGACCAGAGCCTGATCCAGTTCGGCCATGGCCGGCACCAGCAGCGGATCCAGGCCACGATCACGAGCCGGACCTCGCACATTGCGGTCGAGCTGGCCAGCGACAAGGAAGAGACCAACAAGATCCTGTCCAACCTGGGATTGCCGGTTCCCAAGCAGCGGCTGGTGTCCCGGGAGGATGATGCGGTGCGCGCGGCCCAGGACATCGGCTATCCGGTGGTGGTCAAGCCGTACAACGCCAATCATGGCCGCGGCGTGGCCATCCACCTGACCGACTCCGGCATGGTGCGGGCCGCCTTTCCGCTGGCCCAGCAGCACAGCCGCAGTGTGATCGTCGAGAGCTTCATCCGGGGGGACGATCACCGGATGCTGGTGGTCCACGGGACCCTGGTCGCAGTGTCGAAACGGGTTCCGGGGCACGTGGTCGGAGATGGCAAGCATACGGTCGAGGAGCTGGTCGCCATCGTGAACACCGATCCGCGGCGCGGGGTGGGTCACGAAAAAGTGCTGACCCGTCTCGAATTCGATGCCCAGGCGGAGCGGCTGCTGCAGAAGCGGGGCTACAGCCGGCTTACCGTGCCGCCTGAGGGAGAGGGGGTGTTCCTCCGTTCGACCGGCAACCTCAGCACCGGCGGCACCTCAATCGACGTGACGGATGTGGTGCATCCCGACAACGTCGAGATGGCGGTCCGCACCGTACGCGCCATCGGTCTCGATGTCGGCGGGGTCGACTTCCTCACCCCGGACGTCACCGTTTCCTACAAGGACAACGGCGGCGCGATCTGCGAAGTCAACGCGGCACCGGGTTTCCGGATGCATACGGCGCCGAGCGAAGGCCGGCCACGAGATGTGGCCACGCCGGTGATCGACATGCTGTTCCCGGCCGGCACCCCAAGCCGGATCCCGATCGCGGCGGTGACCGGGACCAACGGCAAGACCACGACTGCGCGGATGCTGGCCCACATTCACAAGCTGGCCGGCCGTCACGTTGGCCTGACCACGACCGACGGGGTGTACATTGACGGCCAGTGCACCGTAAAGGGAGACATGACCGGACCGGTGGCCACCCGGATGGTGCTCAGCGATCCTTTCGTCGATGTAGCGGTGCTGGAAATTGCCCGGGGCGGATTGCTGCGGGCCGGCATGGGGGTGAGGCAGGTGGATGTGGCCGCGGTGCTCAACGTGCAGTCCGACCACCTCGGCCTCAAGGGCGTCGATACGCTGGAACAGCTGGCCCAGGTCAAGCGGATCGTGGTTGAAGTGGCCGAGGATACCGTGGTGCTCAATGCCGACGATCCGCTCTGCCTCAAGATGGCCGATTACACCGAGGCCAAGCACCTCTGCTACGTGACCATGAATTCGAGTCACACCCTGGTCCGCGAACATATCCGGGCCGGTGGCCGGGCGGTGGTGCTTGAGGCCGGAATCAACGGTCAGATGATCACCATCTTCGATCACGGCGCCCACATTCCGCTGCTGTGGACCCACCTGGTGCCGGCCACGCTCGAGGGCCGGGCCCAGCACAACGTCCAGAATGCGATGTTCGCGGCCGGACTGGCCTTCAGCATGGGGGTCCGGCTCGAGGATATCCGTCACGGCCTCCGGACCTTCGACACCACCTTCTTCCAGGCTCCCGGCCGGATGAATGTGTTCGACGAGCATCCGTTCAAGGTCATCGTGGATTACGGTCACAACGCCAGCGCGGTCGAAGTCATGTGCCAGCTGGTCGAACGGCTGGAGCCCAAGGGCCGGCGGATCGTGGTCATCGCGGCGCCGGGAGACCGGCGTGATGAGGACATCGCGGAGATCGGGCGGATCTGCGCCGGCCGGTTCGACCAGTACATCTGCCGCCGTGACGACCGGCTCAGGGGCCGCGGCTCCGACGAAGTGCCGCTGCTGCTGCGCGACGCCCTGGTCAAGCATGGGGTTCCGGTCAGCCAGATCAGCGTGACCCCCGAGGAAACGGCCGCCGTGACCCTGGCCCTGACCTCCGCCCGCCCCGGCGACCTGCTGCTGATCTTCGCCGACCAGATTACCCGGACTTGGAAACAGGTCGTCGGCTTCAAGACGGACACGCCGGTGCATGCCGACCGGCCTTCGCGGCCGGTGATGATCGACGCCCCGGCCCCGGAGCCAGTCTACCGGGAGAGCGATGCGCTGGTGCGGGATGAGCGGGGGGTGAGGTTGGCGAGGGAGACGGATGACTGAGACGAGAGACGAGAGACAAGAGACAAGAGACTTACACTCTTCCTTCATGTCTTGCCCGATACCCCTTTCGCGAAGTCTCATCGGGCCTCAGTGACGAAATCAGTCCGCCGAGCATCCGGCT
Organism: Gemmatimonadota bacterium; assembly: GCA_039930765.1. Lineage (GTDB taxonomy): Bacteria > Gemmatimonadota > Gemmatimonadetes > Gemmatimonadales > GWC2-71-9 > DATEHG01. Next base: position 10,843 of record JBDTTF010000065.1, read on the forward strand.
TATTTCTTCAGCGGGGCCATTGAGCGCCTCCCAATCGGCCGGGCTCAGGAATCCCAGATCACGAGCCAGAAGGAGCTGACATTCCAGTTCACCGGTGGAACCCCGGGCGATTGTGAGGAAGCGGATCAGCTCCTTGTCCCCGCGGCGGGCGCATCCCTCTGCAATGTTGGAAGGAATCGAGATTGCTGCCCGCCTCAATTGTGAGGACAGGCCATATCGTTCGGACACTGGAAACCCCGCCGTCAACCGGTACGTTGCCAGTGACACTGCGTAGGCCCGTTGCCACACTGTGAGTTTCTTGAAGTCGCCCATGGATCGGAATCTGTCGCGCCATGCTCAATTCCTCGGCATCGAAATCACGCGGCACCAATTGAAAAAACGCGGCTGGCGGCTCTCGTCTCTTGTCTCTCGTCTCTTGTCTCGAGTCCCTTGACCCTCGACTCTCGACCTCCACTGCGCGCCGCGCCCCAAGTCCGCCTCACCGACTCCCGGCGCGTGCCCGGTCCCAACCTCATCTGGGACCGGCCTGGCGTGGTGCTGGACATCCAGGTTCCCGACGCGTTTGCTCAGCCGCTGATCGAGGCATGGCGGCGCGAGATCCTGCGAATGCTGCCGGCACTCGGCTGGCAGCAGGAGTCGACTGCCGAGCGACGATTCCCTGGTGGCGCGAGCCTGGCGCTGAGTGCGCCGATCGACTGTCTGTTCACCGCCACCGAGGTCAATGAGTGGGCCCTGGAATCGGCCGAGGCCGCGGTCTTCGGCAGCGCCTCAACCGATTTTGCCGCCACCGTTGTTCGATTGCGCCAGGAGATCGAGGCGGAGCGAAAGCCCCGGCTGCTGGCGCTCCGCACCGCGGCCACCGAACACCGCGTCTCGCTGCTGGCTGATCCACACCTGGTGTCGATCGGCACTGGGACCGGGTCGCTGACCTGGAAAATCGAGGAGCTGCCGCTGGCGGAGTCGATCGACTGGTCAAAGGTGCACGATGTGCCGGCAGTGTTGATCACCGGATCCAACGGCAAGACGACGTCGACCCGGTTGCTCACCGCGGTGCTGACCAATGCCGGGCGAGTGGCCGGGATGTGCTGTACCGATGGTGTCACCGTCGCTGGAGAGCTCGTATCCCGTGGCGACTGGGCCGGACCCGGCGGGGCCCGGATGGTGCTGCAGGATCGGCGAGTCGAGGTCGCGGTGCTCGAGACGGCGCGCGGTGGCATTCTCCGCCGGGGACTGGCGGTGGAACGGGCCACCGCGGCGCTGGTGACCAATATCGCCGAGGACCATTTCGGTGAGTTCGGGATTCATGGTCTCGAGGACCTGGCCCAGGCCAAGCTGGTGGTGGCCAAGGCGCTGAGCCGGGATGGAATCCTGGTGTTGAACGCCGATGACCCGACGCTAGTCAGTGTCGGCCCCTCAACTGGCGCCACCATCGGCTGGTTCTCACTCGACCCATCCAACCGGGTCATCCGCCAGGCGGTGAGCGCCGGCGGCAGAGCGGTCTGGGCCGAGGATGGGGAAATCAGGGTGGCGGGATGGAGTGCTGCCGACAGCGGGTCAACCTCGGTCGTGCGGATCGATGAAATCCCGATCACGATGAAAGGCGTCGCCCGTCACAACGTGGCCAACGCACTCGGCGTCACGGCTGCCGCACTGGCACTCGGAATCGAGCCGGTGATGATCCGACGCGGATTGCTGCGATTCAGCGGCTCGTCAATGGAGAATCCGGGCCGGCTCAACCTGTTCGACCTGGGCGGCGTCTCGGCCCTGGCAGACTTTGCCCACAATCCGCACGGAATGGATGCCTTGGTACGGATGGCCAGCGCGCTGCCGGCCACCCGCCGCCTGCTGGTCCTGGGCCAGGCCGGCGATCGTGATGATGCAGCCATCCAGGAATTCACCCGCAGCGCGTGGGCGTTCCGACCCGATCAAATCGTGCTCAAGGAAATGGAGCCATACCGGAGAGGCCGGCCGGTGGGTGAGGTCACCGAGCTGATCCGGCGAGAGTTCATTCGGCTGGGTGTGAATCCGGCATCGATCGTGGGTGAGCCTTCCGAGTACGATGCGCTGCTGGCGGCGCTGCGCTGGGCCCGGGCGGGCGACGTGCTGCTATTGCCACTTCACGCGGAACGCGAGCGAGGGCTGGATCTGCTGGACCGGCTGCAACGAACCGGCTGGAAGCCGGGGGAGGTGGTCGAGTAGACTACACTCCGGGACACTGGTTCAAGGTTCGCGGCACACGACTGAACAGGTGCCGCGTGCCGCGTACCGCGATGGCTCCGATCATACCTTCAGCGTCTCTCGTCTCTCGTCTCTCGTCTCTCGTCTCTCGTCTCTCGTCTCTCGTC
>JBDTTF010000066.1:0-6462 GCA_039930765.1 Gemmatimonadota bacterium
ACAGACGCGGGATGTCGGCCAGCGATCCCAGCACCGGCAAATTGCGGAGCCGGTGTCGATGCTTGGCCTTGTCGTCATCGACGAAACCGACAGGCAGCAGGCCGAGGTCAGGATGCCCCTGGAGTTCACGCGCGATCAAGCCGCCCGCGGCCCCGGCCCCGGCGATCAGGACTCGGTGGGTCTCGACCACGCCCCCCGACTTGCTATTGCCGGACAGCACCCGGAACATCAGGCGGGGAAAGGCCAGGATGCCAGTGGTCAGGAGGGCGTCGATCAGCAGGACGGAGTAGGGCACCCGGAGCGGCGTGAGACCGGTCCAGGGCAGCAGCATTCCCCCGATGGCGATCGAGCAGAGCCCCACGATCACGCTGGCCTGGAGGATTTCCTCCAGTTCAATCACCCCCGCGTGGCGCCAGAGGCGGCGGTACAACCCCAGCCGGATGAAAATGGCAAGCTTGAGCGGAACAGCGACCAGCAGAAAGACCCGGGCGGTATAGTCGTGCAGCGGCCCCCAGGAAAAACCCTCGAAACGGAGGACGTAGGCCAGCAGCACCGAGGCAACCAGCAACGCCGCATCGAGCAGGAAGAGATATCGATTTCGGGGATTCGGCACCCCCTTGGAGACTGTCACCATTGCCCGGGAAGTTGTGACGGAACCCCTTATCCGTCAAGGATTTCGGCCGATTGACCTCCTTTACTACATCGGCCGACGACGTTCGACCACCCGGTAGACCCATCCGCAGGTGACAGCCCCCCCGGCCAGGGGCAACCAGGGTGGCCACCCCTCAGCAAAACCGGTCACCGCCAGGCCGCCGAGGCCGAGGTTGAGCAGCAGGATAGCCCGGCTCACCGCTGCGTGGCTCCAGCCGGCCTGGGCCAGGCGCTGATACGCGTGCGACCGGTGGGCCTTGAAGATCGGCTCCCGCCGGACCACTCGGCGGACCAGGGTAGTGGTCGCATCGAAGATGAAGACGAGCGCGGCGAGCCCCCACCAGACCGCTGGTATGCCCGCGGAATTTTCCGACCAGACGGCCAGGACTCCAAAGGAAAATCCGAGGAAATTACTGCCAACGTCCCCGAGAAAAATCCGGGCCGGCATCCAGTTCCAGCGCAGGAATCCGAGAGTCGCGGCACCGATCGTGGCCGATACCAGGGCGCCGCCATCCGCTCCATTCAGCCCCAGCATGATGCTCCCGGTTGTGGCAATGGTGCAGGCCTCGACGCCGGCAATGCCATCGATGCCATCCATAAAGTTGAACAGATTGACGGCCCAGACGATCCCGACCACGGCCAGCACACTTCCGGCCAGCCCCAGTCTCAGCGGCGCGGTGGTGAGCGTGATGGCTGGATATCCGCCCAGCCAGGCAACTGCCCAGCAGGCCGCGACGCACTGGACTAGAGCTCTCAGAGCGGCCGGGGTGCTCCGGCGGTCGTCCTGCCAGCCGACCCAGGCCACCAGCCCACCACCACCCACCAGCGCAGCCGCCAGCCTCGGTTCGACCCATCCGACCGCCGCGGCGCCGATCACGACCACCAGCACCGTGACCACGATCGCCAGTCCGCCGCCACGGGGTGTCGGCCGCGAGTGAGAACTCCGCTCGCTGGGGTGGTCCAGGATCTCCCGACGGGTGGTCATGCGGAGCACCACCCCGGTGAGCCACAGTGAGACCAGCCCCGCCAGCGCCACCAGGATGAACAGCGGAATCATCAGCGCAGAATTCATCCCGACCCGAGGGTAAGTCGCAGCCCCTGTTCCAGCGTGAAGGGCGGCCGCCAGTTGAGCGCGGCCTCGGCCGCGCCGGAATCCACTTCCAGCGATCCCAGCAGTCGATCGACGGAATAGCTATCGATCCCGAACGAGCGGCCGGTGAGCCACGCAGCGCCGTCTCCGAGCAGCCCGGCCCATTGCAGCACCGACCGGGGGAGGTGGAACAACCGCAGCTTCCGTCCGCTCACGCTGGCGATGAGTTCCACCAGCTCGGTGGTCGAGACGACCTCGCGATCGGCCACCGTGAATACCCGGCGGCTGGCTCCGGCCGCATCCAGCGTCTCAGCGATCAGGGTTACCAGGTTGCCGACATACAGGAAGCTCCGGCGATTGTTGATTCCGGCCAGCGGCAACCGTCGCCCGCTTTCGACCAGCCGGAGCAGGCGGGCCATGTTCCCCGGGTTGCCGGGGCCATAGACCAGCGGTGGTCGCAGAATACAGTAGTCGGCAGCGGTTCCGGACAGTGCGTTCACAATCGCAGACTCGGCCAGCAGCTTGCTGCGGCCGTATGCGGTTAGCGACCCGGAAACCATGCTTGACTGGTTGACCGGCACGGATGAGGCCGAGCCGGTCACGGCGACCGAACTCATCTGAATCATCCGCCGAACTCCGCGCGCATCCGCTACCCCGATGGCCAGCCGAGTCGCGCCATGGGTATTGACGGCCTCGTAGTCAGCGCTGGCCGCGTCGGCTCCGATGCGGTGCGCCAGCGCCGCAAGATTCACCACGCAGTCCACTCCGCGCAGCGCCTCGGTCCAGTCGGTCGTTCCACTGATCTCCCCCACCACGACCGACTCGTCTGCTCCGACGATCCGCACGGCGGAAGGTCGTCTTACCGCCGCCCGTACCCGGAGCCCGCGCCGAGCCAGTTCGGCCGTGAGGGCCCGGCCGATGAAGCCGTTGGCGCCGGTGACCAGTACCGTGGCGGTCATCCGTGGCCGGCGTTCACCGCCGATTGCAGCACTTCCTCAAGGCGGAGGCCCAGCTGCGCCGTGTCGTGGTGGGCCTGGATGAACCGCCGGCCGCCGTCGCCCATCGCGGCACGCTCCGCAGCGCTCATGTCGGCGATCCGGCGAAAGGCGCTGGCCATGGCCGAGGCATCCCCCGCCCCGACACTGATCCCCGCCCCCGCTTCCGCCACCGGATTGTTGCTGGCATTGGTGGCAAAAATGATCGGCCGGCCCAGCGCCAGGTAATCGTACAGCTTGTTGATGCTGATTCCGTGGGTGTATAGGCCAAGGGGTTGGAGGGCCAGGACGAACAGATCGGCGGCCTGCAGCTGCCGATAGACTTCCGTCTTGGATACCGAGGGCTGGAAGGCCACGGTCCGGAGCCGGCGCCCCGCCACCAATGACTCCAGCCGGATCTTCTCCGGTCCGTCACCGATCAGCACGAATTCGAACTGGCTGGGAGTGCCCTCCGACTCGAGCAGGGCAGCAGCCTCGATGACGGTATCAAGGGCGTTGGCCAGATTGAACGCCCCGGCGTACATCACCCGGAGCGGCGCCGGGTGATCGATTGCCGGCTCAAACGGTGGCAACAGCGAAAGGTCGACGCCATTCGGAATCCAGGTCACGGCGCGAGGCATCCCTGCCGCCTTGACGATGGCCGATTCCGCCCCGGGCAGCAGCGACACGATCGCGGTGGCCCGGCGATACAGAAATCGCTCCAGCCACCCGATCAGCAGCACCACTGGGTGATGTCGCGAATAGCCACCCAAGTGGACCAGTGAGGCGGGCCAGAGATCCCGGACCTCCATCACGAATGGCACCCGATACCGGTGGGCCAGTCGCTGCGCCGCCAGTGCCCCGAAGATCGGGGGACTCGATCCCAGGACAATGTCCGGGCGCTGAAGAACCGCGGCCACTTCAGCGCCCAGCGCCCGGTAGGCAAACGCCCCCATGTTTCCGATCCGTGCGATTGTGTTCCGATGGTAGGCCGGGGTCCGGACTCGCACAAACCGAATCCCGTCGACCAGCTCGCTGGTGACGGCACCGACGCTGGCGGGCATGGTCTCGATCCGGGTCCAGTGCTGAAAACTGGATGCCAGGATCGTGACTTCGTGGCCGCGCTCGATCAGCGCACGGGCCAGCCCAAAATGGCGCGTAATGCCGGGTTCGGCAGGCGGGACGGCGTACTGGCTGACGAGGAGGATGCGCATGAGGAGCGGGCAATCTTAACCCTCTGCCCGGGGCGCGAAAGCCTGCGGCTGACCGCTCAGTTCTGCGGCGGACTCAGTTCGCCGGGCGCCGGCGCCAGGGGCCGGGCAGCCGGCGCAGGTCGGCAAGGGTGGCGGCCACCAGCGATTCGAATTCCTGCTGCTCGTCGCTGAGGTCGCGGGACGTTCGATTGACCGCCTCGAGGATCAGGGCCAGGATGACCGCCAGCCCGAGGCCAGCGATCACGGCCAGAATTCCCTTGGAGATCAGGTGACGGCGATCCGGATAGACCGGAATCTCCGGACGCTGGATGATCGTGATCACCGGCGTTTCCCGAACTTCATCGATCCGGGATTGTTCGTAGGCCTGGTCCAGGGAGGTGTACACTGCCTGACGGGTCTGCAAATCCCGATTCAGCCCGTCATAGATGAACAGCAGTTGTGGTGAGTTCTGGTACGACCGATTGCGCTCGAGAAACTGCTCGACCTTCTGCTCGCTGGCGCGCAGTTCCTGCTCGGCCTCGCTGGCCCGCTGCTCGGCAAAGGCGCGCTCCTTCGACGCCTCAGACTGGCGGCTTTCGACATTGAACTTGTCGACCCTGGCCACCAGCTTGGTCGCAATATCCGCTGCCAGTTCGGGATACGCGGCAGTGACATCCAGCGTCACGATGCCGGACTTGAAACCCACGGTGGCCCTGATCATCGGATCCATGGCCCTCAGGGCCCGCTCACGTCGGATGGCGGAATCACCCGGCGGAATCTTGAGCAGATCGATCAGGGTGCCGTGCAGCGGACCGTCCGCCGTCTTCACGGTATAACTGTCGGCAACGATCGGTCCCAGGACCTCACGGGAATTGAGCAGCTCGATGTAGAAGTCCGGGCTCTGCCCCCCCTTCCCCCCGCCCAGCACCACCCCGAACTCAGCCGCCAACCCGGAGAACTTGGAAAGCGGGTTATCCGGAGTCGATGGGATGAATGTGGCCTCGGCGGTATAGGTCCGGCCCGCCAGCAGGACCATTACCACCAGCAGGGCGACGAACACCGTCGGGAAAATCACCAGCAACCGCCGCCGCCGCAGCACCGCGTTGACGAACACCAGCAGGGAAACGGTCTCTCTACCGGGGACAGTTCCTGGCGCTTCGGTCATGCGGGGATTCTCCCGAGAGTGGACCGGCATCTCATCGGCCGCTCACCGATGCGTAGGCCTCAAGCAACCGCTGCTGCTCGTTTTCCCACTGCAGCTCGGAGGCGGCCCGCACGCAATTGCGCCGGAGGCGGCGCAGTTCATCGGGGTCCGCCAGCAGGCCTTCGATGACCGAAGCCAGGGCGGTGGCATCTCCCTCGGCAAACCAGCGCCCGACGTCGTACGGTACCAGCAGGCGCCGCACCTCGTCCGATCCGCTGTGGATGACCGGCAGCCCGGATTGCAGGTACTCGAACACCTTATTGGGCAGCGACAGTGCGTCGCTGATGCCTCCAGGCCGCATCGGGCTGATCCCGAAATCAGCGGTGCGGGCATATTCGACCAGCTCCTCCGACGGGACCGCCGGCACGAATGAAACCCGCGCCGCCACCCCCAGCTGTTCCGCCAGCACGCGCAACCCCGAGAGATAGCGCGCCGTTCCGTTGCCGAGGATGGCGAAGTGGATTGGAGCGGGCAGCTGCGCCATCGCCGCGATCACTACCTCAACTCCCCGCCCCGGAACGACATACCCCTGGAATAGCAGCAGAGGGGTCTCGGCTTTGAGCCCCAATGAAGCCCGGATTCCCGCTCGAGCGGTGGCGGGTCGAGTGGTCGTACGATCGGGAACATTCCGTACCAGGTGAATCGGGACCGAGCCGAACACCGGCTGCAGCCGGTCCACGATCCCAGGGGATACCGTGATCACCGCCCGCGCGCGCTTCGCGATCATCCGCTCCATCCGGAGCGCCACCCGTTGAACCCACGGGGCAAACCGCCGCATCGCGGTGCAGCCGGCCCAGTATTCATGCGAATCGTAGACCAGCGCGGCGCCGGTCAGCCGCGAGATGCAGTAGCCGATCGGCAGCGAATTGAGATCGTTGGCGTGCACAAAGGACGGACGGAGCCGGACGCCGGTCCAGGCCATCCGGACCATGCATTCGAGGTACTTGATCAGCTGAACCGCCGGCCGCCTCGACCACCGCTTGGTGCTGAGGGCAAACCGGCGCACCTGGAAACCAGCCACCCGCTCTGATCTGGGCAGGCCATCTTCGTGCAGCGCCAGTAACGTTACCCCATATCCATGCGTGGCGAGCGTCCGGTTCACCCGGAGCACCCGCGAATCATTGACAAAGGGACTGAGGAGCAAGGCCACCACCGCTGGAGGTGTCATCGTAGTCGACTCAACGAACTCCCCTGTCAGCGCTTCCGTCGTCGGTCTGCTCACGCGGCGAGCCCCGATTGGGTCGACACTCCGAAGAGCCGCTCCCAGCGGGCCAGATTGAACCGACGCCAGAACGCGGTGCTGTCGAGTCCCGTCGAGTGGTTGGCTCCGTGCGCCGCCAGCAACGGAGA
>JBDTTF010000067.1:0-13450 GCA_039930765.1 Gemmatimonadota bacterium
CCTTGTCGATGCCGCGCTTGAGCTCCATCGGGTTGGCGCCGGCGGTCACGTTCTTCAGGCCTTCACGGAAGATGGCCTGGGCCAGCACGGTCGCGGTGGTGGTGCCATCGCCGGCGAGGTCGCTGGTCTTGGTCGCGACTTCCTTCACCATCTGCGCGCCCATGTTCTCGATCGGATCGGCCAGTTCGATTTCCTTGGCCACGGTCACCCCGTCCTTGGTCACGGTCGGCGAGCCGAACTTCTTGTCGATGACGACGTTCCGGCCCTTGGGGCCGAGGGTGACTTTCACCGCGTCAGCCAGCGCGTCGATGCCACGCTTGAGCTTGGCGCGGGCATCCACATTGAACATCAGGTCCTTGGCAGCCATGTGTGTTCTCCTCTGTCTCAGCCGAGCTTGGCGAGAATGTCTGAAGCCTTGATGATGATGAGTTCGTCGCCGTCTACCGTGTACGGCGTGCCACTGTACTTGCCGTAGATGACCGTGTCACCCACCGCGAGATCCATCTTGACCCGCTGGCCGTCCTCGATCTTGCCCGGTCCAACGGCCACAACCTCACCCTGGGTCGGCTTTTCCTTGGCCGAATCCGGGATGTACAGACTCCCCCTCATGCTCTCGGCTTCGTCGGTCGGCCGGATGACCACCCGGTCCTCCAGCGGCTGAAGCCGGATTTTGGCCTTGCTCTTCGTAGCGGTCGACATCATGTCCTCCTGCAGAAAGTTCGAAAGACTGGAATTCCAACATGTTGAGCGGCAATGACTTAGCAGAAAGTCACCTAGACTGCTAATTCCGAGGGTAATTATAGAGGCGGGTTAGCAGTTGTCAAGGATGAGTGCTAGGAGGTGACCAACCCAAGCCTGGGGACGTTCAAAGGTTCACGGTACACGGTTCACGGTCACCAAACTTGAATCTGACTCCGAACTCGGCCTGACGCACAACAGTGAACCCTTAGAACCGTGAACCCTCTAAACCGTGAACCCTCCGAACCGTGAACCCTCTGAACCGTGAACCCTCTGAACCGTGAACCCTCCGAACCGTGAACCCTATTTTGCCCGGATCGCATTCACCGCCGAGGCGAGTAGCGCCGTCGCCGAATCGATCCGGCTGGCCAGGTCAACAATCTCGCGTCCAACCCTGGGGGCATCCCCATCCTTGATGGCCTCGGTGATGCCGGGATAGGTCACGTCGGCATACCCGTCATCCCGGTCCGAGGCAATGATCAGGTTCCGCTGCCAAGGCCGGCCAGCCAGCCCTGTGGGACGGGTAAAGGCCGGCCCGACGGCCCGAAGCGCCGCATTGGCCACCGACAGCCGACTGATTGGCAATCCCGGGGGCACCGACCCGAGCAACGAGTCGAGACTGGCGCCCTGCCCGGTGAATCGGTCGAGCGCCCGGTCCAGCGGACCGATGTCGATCTCGACCTTGTACTGCTTGGCCAGGACGGTAAGCGGCGCAGTGATCGAGCGCAGGTAGCGCCCCTGGTACAGCTCGTCATACGGCAGCACGTCAGCGTTGGCCAAGCGGGCCAGCGCCACGGCCGACAGCTGCCCCACGGCCCGGATGCTCAAGGCACCAGGGTCGCCGAATTTTTCCTGGAACGCTTCAGTGTCATAGGCCGAGTGGTAGCTGCCCCCGCCGCCACCGAAACCGAAGTCGAACGAGGGAATGCCGAGGTGATTGTAGAAGCTGGCGTAGTCGCTGCCGCCCCCGAGATCGCCCTGGTCGGGCTCGGCGGAATCGGCCACCGCCTGGTTGCGGCGCCAGGCCGCGTACACCGAGACGCTGTCCCCCGGCTGGCGCACCAGATGGGCAATCTCACGAACCACCCGGTGCAGCGAGGCCGCGCCGCCCGAGCCGAACCGCCGGCCGTCGGCCGCGTCATCGAGGTTGAGATAGGCCACGACCTTTCCGGACAGTTCCTTTTCCATCGATTCGACCCACTCCGCTGAGCCGACCAGCCCCCATTCCTCCGCATCCCACGTGGCAAAGATCAGGGTACGGCGTGGCCGGTTGCCCTCCGAGACCGCCCGGCCCCAGGCCCGCGCGGCTTCGATCACGGCCGAGGTGCCGCCCACATTGTCCCTGGCACCGGGGCCCCATGCATCACGATGGCCGCCCACGATCACCAGTTCCTGGGGAAATTCGGATCCCTTGATCGTGCCGAACGTATCGGTGATCCGCTTGTATCCCTTGGGAGCCCGCTCGCGGTAGAGTGCCACCCGCGCGGTCACTTCTCCCGCGCCGACGTGATAGCGGAAGGCCAGGCCACCCTGCCACTGCTGCGGCACCGACAGCCCGCGCATCGGTTGCAGCAGCTGGGCGGCGTTGCGATAGCCCAGCGGAATGACCGGAATCCGCGGAATGGCCATCGAGTCTTCGGGCAGCCGGCGGGCATTGGGCAGTGAGGCCCAGGTCGGCGTCGAAGGATCGCCGTCACCGTTGTAGACGCTGCCGCGCTGGACCCCGTCGGGATTCCGCATCGGGCCATCGGGATAGACATCGCCACGGACGTAGCCGTCATCCTGTGGATCGGAATAGAGCAGCACCGCCACCGCGCCCCTGGCCTCCGCCTCACGGGCCTTGATGCCGCGGTAACTCCGGCCGTACCGCACCAGCGCAATCTTGCCCTTGATGCTCACACCCAGCGAGTCCAGGGTGGCATAGTCCGCCGCCAGCCCGTAGTTGACGTAGACCACCGGTGCGACGACATCGCCGACACCGCTGTGTCCATTCATGGCGGGCCAGGGCTTCTCGGCCGTGGTCGGGTCGGAGGCAATGGCCGGTTCATCGAGTCTGAATCGGACCACAGTGGGCGTGCGGCGCTCGACGATGCTCGAATCGGGGTATGGCAGAAAGGCCTGAAAATCAGCCCGGCTGGTATCGAGTCCGAACCCTTTCATCCGGGCCAGGACAAAGGCCGCCGTTGCCTGCTGGGCCGGAGTACCGGCCACATGGGGATGGGCACTCAGGGTGCGCCGGCTCTCGCGGGCTCCGGCACTATCGCCGTAGCCGGCCAGTCTCCGCTCCAGACTCAACTCGGCCCCGGCGGCAGCGGCGGTGTATCCCGCCAGTGACTGGGCCTCAAGTGAGTGAACCGCAGCCAGCAGGAGGAACGCGACGAGAGCTGAGCGAGCGCGCATGGGAGTCCGTTGCACGGTGAGGGTGAACGATGGAAGGGTAATATCCGCGGTCTCGGCATCAGCGACAACCGGTGGCGTGACCGGACCTGGAGCCGCGCTTGGTGCCGGCGGTTCCGGCGAGTACACTTGCTCACCGTTCCGCTCCGAACCTCAGCCCGGATTCCCTGTGCGTATCGCTGCCGCGCTTGCCCTCATCCTCGCCACTCCGCTGGCTGCCCAGCAGCCATTCGTTTCGCCGAGGGCGCCGCAGGCTGCCGTGGCGCATGCTGACCAGTCACCCTTTCGTCGACTCGATCTTCCCGCGGCCAATACCATCCGGAGCGGCAGCGGCGCCCCGGGCCGAAATTACTGGCAGCAGCGGGTCGATTACACCATCCGGACCAGTCTCGACACCGCGACCAAGGTCGTGGCCGGCACCGAATCGGTGAGCTACTCCAACCACAGCCCTGACACCCTGCGGTATGTCTGGCTTCAGGTTGACCAGAACAAGTACGCCATCGGAAGCACCGGCAGCCTGTTGTTTGATGCCGAGCACGCCTTCAGCCCCGAGGCGCAGGAGTTCGGCATCCGACAGATTCAGGTCGCCGAACGGCGCACTGCTCCGACGGTGAAGGCGTCAACCGCCGTCAAGCTTTCGTCCTGGACCAGCGGCACGATGATGCGGGTCGACCTCAGCCGTCCGCTGCCGCCACACAGCCGGACCACGCTCGAGATCTCCTGGCAGTTCGTGCTGCCGCCGGTCGGAGACCGGATGGGCCGGGAGCTGGTCGATGGCGACTGGATCTACGAAGTAGCCCAGTGGTACCCGCGGCTGGCCGTCTACGATGATGTCCGCGGCTGGAACACCGAGCAGTACCTCGGCAACGGTGAGTTCTACCTGGAGTACGGCAGCTTCGACGTCAGCATCACGGTTCCGGCTGGCATGCTGGTCGCCGCCACCGGTACGCTGCGGAATCCCGAGACGGTCCTGACCGCCACCGAGCGGGCTCGACTGGCCCGGGCTCGGCTGAGCGATACCACCGTCGTCATCCGCGGCGCCAGTGAAATCGGTCAGCCGGGCGATCGTCCCGCCGGAACCGGCCGGATGCTGACCTGGCGGTTCACCGCTGACAGCGTGCGGGACTTTGCCTGGGCCACCGCCAGCCATTTCATCTGGGACGCGGTTCGGGTCAATCAGGGCCGTACCCTGGCCATGAGCTTCTATCCACCATCGGCCAAGCCGATCTGGAGCCAGTCGAGCCTGGATGCCAAGCTGGCCATCGAACAGTACAGCCAGCAGTGGATGACCTATCCCTATCCATACGCCATCAACATCAATGGGCCGGAAGGCGGAATGGAGTACCCGGGGATCGTCTTCTGCGGCGCCAGAAACAATGCCGAGGGGTTGTACGGGGTGACCAGCCACGAATTCGGTCACACCTGGTTTCCGATGGTGGTGGGCAGCAACGAGCGGCTGTATCCGTGGATGGACGAAGGGTTCAACACCTTCATCAACAGCTTCGATTATCAGCGCCAGTATCACACCCTGCGCAACGGCCGGGGCAGCGCCGCAGGCTGGGCCGCGTTTGCCGCGACCGGGCAGGATGAGCCGATCATGACTCCGCCTGACCGGACCGTGGCGCTGGGGGAGATTGCCTACACCAAGCCGGCGACCGGGATGCTGATGCTGCGCAATGTGATCACCACGCCCGAGCGATTTGATCCGGTGTTCCGCGAATACATCCGGCGCTGGGCCTGGAAGCACCCGACCCCGGCCGATTTCTTCCGCACCATGGAGGATGGACTGGGGGAGGACCTGAGCTGGTTCTGGCGCTCCTGGTTCTATACCACCGAGACCCTCGACCAGGCCATCGATTCGGTCCGGATCGTGACCGATTCAGCCGGTGCCCGCAGTTCCGAACTGTTCCTCAGCAACCGGGGGCCGATGGTCATGCCCGTCGATCTCAACCTGCTCTGGGACGATGGCAGCCAGACCCGGCTCAAACTGCCGGTCGAGATCTGGTACTATGGCAATCGCTACACCGCCCACCTGCCAGGACCCAAGGCGGTGAGCAGTGTGATAGTGGATCCGGATTCGATGGTGGTGGACCTGGAGCGGAGCAATAACAGTTGGCCTCAGAAGCCATAGGAGTTCGGGGTTCACGGTTGACGGGTCAAGGGTAGAGACCGTGAACCATTCTGAACCGTGAACCTTCGAACCGCGAACCCTTATGGAGCCAGCGCATTCAGCTGCCTGAAGCCATCGAGCATGTCGATGTCATACAGTGAGCTTCCTACCAGCTGCACACCCCAGGTGTAGGTTCCCGCGCCGCCACCTGGCAGGACATGGCCAATTTCCCGGGCGCCGAGGTCACCGGTGAGGGTGCCCGAGACGTCGATCGCCACGACGCCGTAGTTGTAGTAGGCCGCATACAGGATCTGCCGCCCCTCATCCATCCAGAAGTTGTGGGGGCCGGCCCCGTCGCGATGGAAAAACGCCACCTCGGCGGGGTGGAGCAGGTCGGATACGTCGATGACGTGGATATCCCCGGACGAAGTGCTGCCCACCGAGCCCGGCCCCTCCTGACCCACGAACAGGTACTGCTTCGAATCGGCCGGACCCCAGAACCACCAGCCGTTGTGGGCCTGCCCGCCTGACGTGGCAATGGTGCTGATCGCCTTGGGGTTCGTGGGGCTGCCGCCCTTGATCCCATTGCCGACGTCGTACAACTCCACCCCGGTATTCCAGGCAAACAGGAACGCGACACCCCCGCGGACGAAGGTGTCGTGCAGGCCATAGTGGGCCGGCACTGGCACAGTGGCGGCCAGCACGATGGTGTCGGAGGCCAGCTGGGACAGGTCGAACACCATCAACGCGGGCGAACCGGGATTCTTGGCGGTAAAGGCGTACAGCTTCTCATTGAGGCTGGCCAGCGTCGAGGTGTGCAGTCCAGCGGACACGAAGTACCTGGCGACGAACGTCGGATGCGCCGGATCGGTCAGCCGGTAGACATACAGCCCCTCCTGGCTTCCGCCTTCGGTGCTGGCCACCAGCCATTGCCCGTCACTACTGACCTGCAGATCGCTGAGTGTGATGGTGCCCCGGATGACCACCGAGTCTCCCCGGGTCGGGGCGCCGCTGGCATCGAGGTGGAACACTGAGATGGTGGCGCCCAGGGTGTCCACGCCGGCAGTCCGCGGAAACCAGTTCCAGCTCCCGGTGTAGGCATAGTCCCCGTGAATGGTCAGGTCCGAGCTGTAGCGTTCCCTGACATTGTTCCCCCCGGCAACTGATGCAATCGATCCGATGGCGGTTTCCTGGAAGTAGACGGTGTCTGCGCCGCCCTCAACTGTCGCCGCAATGACATTGACTCCGTAATTGGCGCCCAGATGGAACTGCACCCTGGCCTGCCCGCGAGAATCGGTGACCTGCGAAGCGGCGGACGGTACGCCGTCTCCGACTGTCACGAACCAGTGCACCACGGCACCGGCCACGGGATGCGCGCTGTCGGAGTTGACCTCGACAATCAAATCCTGGCCGGTAGAGCCATGGCGGAATGCGGACTGGCGGTCGCCGGACACGATCGACAGTCCGGCCCCGGCGCCGGAGTCCGGTCCCGACCCACCGCTGCAGGACAGCGCGAACAGGATGGACAGGACGCACAAGCCAGTCGAGGCCCGCCAGTGGATTCGTGTCATGCTCGATCTCATTTCATCTGGTGAGTCATCGGAGACTCCGCCATGCCCTGCCCCGCGGTGACGCCGTACCGCCCCATCCGGTGCCCCTGCATCCGCCAGTTCAGCCGCACCGCCGTGGTCAGCCGCCAGAAGCGGTCCCCGCCATAGATCAGCTGCGGATCGTAGATCCCGCCGCCCAGCTTCCGCACCGTGGCGTACGATACCTCCACGAACGGTTCGATCCCGAGCCGGCGAGTCGAGCCCAGTTCGACACCATACCCGGCAGTGTGCACCGACCAGCGGCTGGCACCGACGATCGAATTCTCCAGGTGGGGCCGCACCCCGCGAAAAGGATCCTGGGTCCGGCTTTCCTCGGGCCGGTCGGTATTCTCGTATCGATAGTAGGGACGATGCCGGCCCCTGGTCCATGCACCCTCGACCAGCCAGCTGCGGAACTTGAAGAACCCGTCGAACTCGCTGTTGTGCGCCCACTCACCCAGCAGGTACCCGCGGCCGCCGAGCAATGGCCGCTCGACCCGGATCGAGGCACTCCACTTGTAATTGTCGCTGCCGGCCCCGGGCCGGTGCTCGGGACTCTTGACCACCGCATGGGATCCCTGCAGCTCGACCCCCTCGACCGGGTGGATCAGCAACCGGATGGAGCGGGAGTCTCCGAACCGCGACAGGTTGGGCCACTGGGACGGATTTTCCGGCTCATCGCCGTTGAACAGGCCAGCCTCGACCGCCAGCGGACGCCACTGCACTCCGGCGATCAGCACGGCTCGCTCCAGGATCTGCGACCAGTGGTGATTGACCGGAAACAGTTCGGCCGGCCGGTTCATCGGATCGTCAGTGCCGTAGGGCGCGAAGCCCTTGCCCGCCGCCAGGCTGACATGCAGCCCGCCGGGCAGCGGAACGGCGCCGGACAGGATCAGTTCATGGAAATAGGTGTGGGGATGGCGCCGGTCGATGAACCCCTCACCCCAGAGGCCGGGGCCGAGCTCACCGTTGGGCATGGTGGCGCCCTCGAAATCGATGGCGCCCTCGAAGCGGAGCCGGTCGCGCAGCGCGCCGGCCTGCAGCATGACGATGGGCTGGACCAGGTGGAATTCGTCGAGACCGCCACCGCGGGGCACCCGGCTCATCCAGGTGTAGGCCGGGATGGCGCTGGCGGAGAACCCGGCCCACGGCCGTCCGGACGAGGCATCGGCGCCCATCGCCATCGTCATCTGGGCCGCAGCACTGGCCGGCCCGAGCAGCAGGACCGATGCCGCCAGTGCCGAGAGCTTCACCCCGCGCCATCTCCAGTGGTGTCTGCCCGAAACGAGAGGCAGGCCGTGAAGTAGTCGCGCTGCATCCGCGAAATCCAGTCAATACTGATCTGCTTGGGACAGGCCTCCTGACACTCACCGTGCCAGGTGCAGCCGCCGAACCCTTCCTGGTCCATCCGGTCCACCATGGCCACGGCCCGCCGCGAGCGTTCGGTCTGGCCCTGCGGCAGCATGCTGAGGTGGCCCATCTTGGCCGAGGTGAAGAGCATGGCCGAGGCATTGGGGCAGGCGGCCACGCAGGCGCCGCACCCGATGCAGGCGGCGGCATCCATGGCCAGGTCGGCCGCGGACTTCGGAATCGGCAGTGCGTTGGCATCGGGTACCCCACCGGTCGATACCCCGATGTACCCGCCAGCCTGGATGATCCGGTCGAGTGCGCCGCGATTGACCACCAGGTCCTTGACCACCCCGAACGCCCTGGCCCGCCACGGTTCCACCACGATCTCGGCGCCGTCGGCAAAGCTCCGCATGTGCAGCTGGCAGGTGGCGGTGCCCTTCATCGGTCCGTGCGCCACGCCATCGATCATGACTCCGCAGCTGCCGCAGATCCCCTCGCGGCAGTCGTGGTCAAACGCGATCGGCTCTTCCCCCTTGGCCGTGAGCCCCTCGTTGACCACGTCGAGCATCTCGAGGAATGACATGTCGGGGCTGACGCTGGGAACCTCATAGCGCACCAGGCGGCCGGAATCGCCGGCGGACCGCTGTCGCCAGACCTTGAGAGATATTTTCATGTTTGACCAGCGTTCTCCTATGAGCCGTGCGCCGTATGCCGTAAGCCATAATCCTGGGGCAACCAGCCGACGGCGTATGGCCAATGGCTAATGGCTACTTATAGCTCCGCTGCGCCAGGTGCACGTTCTCGAACTCGAGCGGCTCCTTGTTGAGCGCCGGCGCCCGGTTGTCCCCCTGGTATTCCCACGCCGCCACATACGCAAAGTGGTCGTCGTCCCGCTCCGCCTCCCCGTCCGCGGTCTGATACTCGGTCCGGAAATGCCCGCCACAGCTCTCTTCCCGGTGCAGCGCATCGACACACATCAACTCGGCAAATTCGAGGAAATCGGCCACCCGCCCGGCCCGCTCCAATGACTGGTTGAGGTCACTGCCGCTGCCGGGCACCGTCACGTTGCGCCAGAACTCCTCACGGATGGCGGGAATTTTCACCAGCGCTTCCTTCAGCCCGGCCGCATCGCGGGCCATGCCACACTTGTCCCACAGCAGCTTGCCCAGTTCGCGGTGGAATGAGTCCACCGACCGGCTGCCCTTGATCGACAGCAGCCGGCCGATCCTGGCCCGCACCGCCTGCTCGGCGGCACGCACGTCGGGATGCTCGAGCGTGATGGGCTCCGGCGGAGTCCGGGCCAGGTAGTCGCCAATGGTGT
Source organism: Gemmatimonadota bacterium (assembly GCA_039930765.1). Lineage (GTDB taxonomy): Bacteria > Gemmatimonadota > Gemmatimonadetes > Gemmatimonadales > GWC2-71-9 > DATEHG01. Next base: position 9,506 of record JBDTTF010000067.1, read on the forward strand.
AGGGGATCACGAAGTACCCGTCGGCCAGTCCCTGCATCAGCGCGCTGGCGCCCAGCCGATTGGCGCCGTGATCGGAGAAGTTGGCTTCACCGAGCACATGAAGCCCCGGAATACTGCTCATCAGGTTGTAGTCGACCCACAGACCGCCCATGGTGTAATGCACCGCGGGATAGATCCGCATCGGCAGCTTGTAGGGATCTTCGTCGGTGATCCGCTGGTACATCTCGAACAGGTTGCCATACCGCTCGCGGATCTTCTGCTCGCCGTAGCGCTGGATGGCGTCGCGAAAATCCAGGTACACGCCGAGCCCCGTCTCACCCACGCCGCGGCCGCCATCGCAGGCCTCCTTGGCCGCTCGGCTGGCAATGTCCCGCGGGCTGAGATTGCCGTAACTCGGATATTTCCGTTCGAGGTAATAGTCCCGTTCAGCATCGGGTATGTCCCGGGGCCCGCGCTGGTCGCCCTGCTGCTTCGGCACCCAGACCCGGCCGTCATTGCGCAGCGATTCACTCATCAGGGTCAGCTTGGACTGATACTCGCCGCTCACCGGGATGCAGGTCGGATGGATCTGGGTATAGCAGGGATTGCCGAAGGCGGCGCCCCGCTTGTAGGCCCGGAACCCGGCCGTGACGTTGCAGCCCTTGGCGTTGGTCGAGAGGTAGAAGACGTTGCCATATCCGCCGGTGGCCAGAATCACGGCATCGGCCAGGTGGGTGCTCACCTCGCCGGTGATCAGGTTGCGCACCACGATGCCGCGCGCCTTGCCGTTGACCACCACCAGGTCGAGCATTTCAGTCCGGGGAAACATCGTCACCGTGCCGGCCGCCATCTGGCGCTCCAGGGCCTGATAGGCGCCCAGCAGCAGCTGCTGGCCGGTCTGGCCCCGGGCATAGAAGGTCCGGCTGACCTGGGCCCCGCCGAAGGAACGGTTGGCCAGCAGGCCGCCGTACTCCCGGGCAAACGGAACCCCCTGGGCCACGCATTGATCGATGATGTTGACGCTGATCTGGGCCAGGCGATAGACATTGGCCTCGCGGGACCGGAAGTCGCCCCCCTTGATGGTGTCGTAGAACAGCCGCCAGATGCTGTCGCCGTCATTCTGGTAGTTCTTGGCGGCGTTGATCCCACCCTGGGCCGCAATGCTGTGAGCCCGCCGCGGGCTGTCCTGGAAGCAGAAGCAGCTCACGTTGTAGCCCAGCTCGCCCATGGTGGCGGCGGCCGACGCGCCGGCCAGCCCCGAGCCCACCACGATGACGCTGTATTTCCGCTTGTTGGCGGGATTGACCAGCTTCATGTCGAATTTGTGATGGTCCCACTTCTCCGCCAGCGGGCCGGGGGGGACACGGGAATCCAGGTTCATCTCGCGAATCCGTTCAGAAAGCGTGACCAGTGAGAGGTGAGCAGTAAGAGGGGTACGTCGTTCCCTCTCACCGGTTACCTGTCACCTCTTACCTGATGGCTCCCAGCATGACACCGATCGGTATGGCCGCGAAACCCAGCGCCACCAGCCCCGCCACGATCCGCATCAACCGCTGGCGGTCGTGATTCCACGACGGGTGTGACAGCCCCAGCGACTGGAACATCGCCGACCCGCCATGATACAGATGCAGGCCGAGGCCCACCATCGCAACGATGTAGAACCCCGACACCAGCGGATGGCCCTGGAATCCGGCCACGATGTTGTGGTAGGGGTCGCCGTCGACGAACGAGGGATGCACCGTGCCGAGGGTGAAGTGCAGCAGGTGGAAGATGATGAAGGCCAGCAGCAGGACCCCGCCCCAGCGCATGGTCCTGGATGCAATGGTGGCCGACTGCGGCACCTTGCGCTGGTATCCGACCGGACGCGCCGCCCGGTCCAGCCGGGTCAGCTGGTACGCAGCCAGGACGTGCAGGATGAGCGCCAGCAGCAGTACCCCGCGCGCCAGCCACAGCAGCTCACCAGTACTGTGCAGGAAGGCCGAGTAGCCGTTGAGCTTGGCAGGGCCCTGAAACGACAGCAGGTTGGCCACGACATGGGTGACCAGGAATCCGATCAGGATGATTCCGGTCACCGCCATGATAATCTTCTTGCCAACGGTCGAGCGGTACAGCGCCAGGAGACGATGCATGGGCCTCAGCCCAGCGCCTTCATGGTATCGACCACCGCTGCCGCCGACTTGTGCAACTCGGTCCGCTCAGCGGCCGTCAGGGTGACCTCGATGATCTTTTCCAGTCCACCCCGTCCCAGCTTGCACGGCACTCCGCAGAACACATCCGTGAGGCCATACTCGCCGGTCAGCCAGGCGCTGCAGGGCAGGATCCGCTTCTTGTCCAGGGCAATGGCCTCGGCCATCTGCACCGCCGCGGCACTGGGCGCGTAGTAGGCCGAACCGGTCTTGAGGAACGCCACGATCTCGGCCCCGCCATTGCGGGTCCGGGCCACGATGGCGTCGAGCTGGTCCTGGGCCAGCAGCTGGGTCACCGGAATGCCCGAGACGGTGGTGTAGGAAATCAGCGGCACCATGGTGTCGCCGTGGCCGCCCAGCACCATGGCCTGGATGTCCTCGACCGAGACATTCATTGCCTCGGCCAGAAAGGCGCGGTAGCGCGCCGTGTCGAGCACCCCGGCCATGCCGATCACTCGCTCACGCGGGAAGCCGGTGGCTTTCATTGCGACGGCACACATCACGTCCAGCGGGTTCGACACCACGATGACGATGCTGTCCGGCGCCACCCGCCGGATTTCCTTGCCCACCGACTCGACGATCCCGGCGTTGGTCTTGACCAGGTCGTCCCGGCTCATTCCCGGTTTACGGGCGATGCCAGCGGTCACGATGAACAGGTCGGAGCCGGCGGCCGCATCATAGGTGCTGGCCCCGATGACCCGGGTGTCGAAGCCTTCGATTGGCGCCGACTGCCACTGATCGAGCCCCTTGCCCTGGGGCACGCCGTCGACGACGTCCACCATGACAACCGTACGGGCCAGGTTTTTTTCAGCCACCCGCTGGGCCGCAGTGGCACCGACATTTCCGGCGCCGACAACTGTGATCTTATTGAGCATGTCAGGTTGGGTTAGAGATGACGAAAACTACCGTCGCTATTGGACTTGGGCAACTTGACGAGCGTGCCGCGCCCAGCAGCAATAGCGGCGGAAAAACCCGGACGAGCATCGACCATCCGAGCGCCACCGAAGTACAGCACTCCGGGCCGTCATCCGACTAGCCTCCGGATCGCTTGAGCCGATCTGATATTTGCCGTCTCAAAGCAAAGCGGACCTGCGGGCAGGGATGATCGGATAGAGCAAGGAACAATCCGGGTGCGTCCGTGGCTGTCCTCATCGGTGTTCATCGGTGGCATCCGTTCGACTACCGTCGGCTCCGTTTACGGGGTCCTCTCCGTGATGGACTGGGACGGCCGTTGGTCTCGGTTGCAGCCGGGGTGGCGTGTTCCAGCGTGGGATCGTGAGGCACGCCGAGCTGCCGGAGCCCTTCGTACAACACTACGCTCACCGCATTGGCCAGGTTCATGCTGCGTATCCCGCCAGGCATCGGCACCCGGAAGCAGCGGTCCGGATGCTTTTCAAGAATCCGGGCCGGCATCCCGTCTGATTCGTTGCCGAAGACCAGCACGCTATTCTCAGCGAACGGCGCCCCGGTGAATTCACGCTCGGCATTGGACGAGAAATAGAGGCAGCGATCCCGGGCAATCGCATCGCGGAAGGCAAACCAGTCGGGATGCACCCAGAGATCGACCTTGTCCCAGTAGTCGAGCCCGGCCCGCTTCACGTGGCGGTCATCGACCTCGAAGCCGAGCGGCCCGATCAGGTGGAGCGGCACATCAGCGCCGGCGCAGAGCCGGGCAATGTTGCCGGTGTTGGGCGGGATCTGCGGCTGGATCAACGCGATATGAAGAGTCATTGGTACGTCCTCAAGATTCCGGCTGGCAAGGGTTCACGGTTCACGGTTC
>JBDTTF010000068.1:0-2219 GCA_039930765.1 Gemmatimonadota bacterium
AGATGCTTGTACATCAGGACCGCCCACTCCTGGCTGGTGAGCCGCCCAAAGAAACTGTGGGGGTGCGTGGTGCAGCCAGCCGGGCCGGCCGCGACGAAGCGGTCGATCAAGCCGTTCAACCGGGTCCGTTCGGCGTCGAGGACTCGCTGGTCGGTGATGAACATCCCCTCGACGGTCGGGGTGTTGCGGCGCATCGGCTCGTCGTTGCCGAGCGCCATCGGCTTGATGATCCAGCCGATCAGCCGGCCGAGGAGCAACCTCGGCGGCAGGAAGTCTCCGACGGCCATTTCGAGACCCCTGGCGCAGTGAGCCACCGCCTGCGGGGCCGTCATGGTGCCCCACTGCCGCGGGCTGTCAGGCCTGAGGGCCGCCAGCCTGGTGCGTATTTCTTCAACGCTGGTCGTGTCGAACAGGTTCTTCATCCTGCCGCTAGCCTTTGAGGTTCTGCACAATAGTTTCCTGAGTCGAGTCGATCAGTCGCATGATATTCGACAGCGCATCGACGAATTTCGAGCGCCGGTCCATCGCCATCTGCATCCGGAGCGAGTCGACCTCACTCATCTCATTCATCGAGTCCAGTTTTCCCTTGAGACCGTCGTCGGAGGCGCTGATCGAGCCGATCAGGTAGAAGGCGAGCTGGTTTGACTGGCCTACCGTTGCGGTAGGGAAATGCCCTTTCAGCGTCGAGAGGGCCGCCTTGTGAAGGGCGTGCGGGTCCTTGAGGTGCTGGGCATGCTGCATGTAGTGCGGGATGGCCAGCCGGACCTTGCGCTTGACGGCGGGGCTGAGCTGCCGGGACAGCTTCTGGTAGTGGTGGTGGATCTGCATCTGCCGACTCCTGGGGTGATGCGTATATACCAGCTATTTCCACCGCTCAATCGACTCAGCCTGTCTCTGAGGCGCAAGTAGAACCGCCAGGGACGGCCGGTCCCTGAGGGAGGGTTGCAACCAGTTGCCGGACATCATGAGCCGAACGAAGGATGACTACGGAGGTTTCGGCCGGGAGTTCCGCCAGCATGCGCAGGATCGGACCACGTTTCCGCTGGGGATAGGTCCAGATCCAGGAGACGAATTCCAGGTTCAGCCGCTCGGGGCAGCCGGCCGGGAGTTCCGGCCGGGTCCGGCCAAGGAATCGAATCTGGCGACGGAGCACCCGCCAGAGGCAGAGCCAGCGCGGCAGGTCGAGCAGGATGACTGCATCGGCCCGGCGGATCCGCCGCTCCATGGTGCCGCCATAGTTGCCATCCATGACCCATCGCGGCTCGGCGATCAGGCGATCCACCTCCGCCTCCCATTCGGCGGCGGATGTGGGCTGCCACCCCGGGTGCCAGTAGTGGCGGTCGAGATGAATCAGGGGAAGTGCCAGTCGAGCTGCCAGCTCTCGGGCGAGCGTGCTCTTGCCGGCACCGCCCGAACCGATCAGGAGAATGCGCTGGGCGCGGACAGGGGCGACCTCCCGAGGCAGGGTCATGGACCCACCACGCGAGCAAGCGGACTGCAAAGGGAAGCGCTGCCCCCCTGCCCCCCCGCCCCGCCCAGGTCAAACGTGCTGATCAACCAGAATCGGATTGCCGTCCGGATCGACCGCAATGAAGCTGGCGGGGCCGGTCGTGGTCAGGTCTGCTTCGGTGACGAACGGCACCCCTTTGGCCTTGAGCTGACGCTGCAGATCCCGAACATCGGTGAAACTGCCCAGCCTGGCCGCACTGCTGTCCCAGCCCGGATTAAAGGTCAGCAGATTCTTCTCGAACATCCCCTGGAACAGGCCGATGGCGCGGTCGCCGTTCTTCATGATGACCCAGCGCTTGGCATCGCCCATGAAGGGGGTGAAACCGAACTTCTCGTAGAACGCCTTGGATGCCTGCAGATCCTTGACCGCCAGGCTGACGGAAAAGTTGCCGAGTTCCATGATTGCCTCAGAGGAAGAGTCCACGGTCAGGGCAGCCCTACTGACTGGCCGGTGGCTGCCACAACTCGACCTTGTTTCCCTCGGGGTCGATGACCCAGGCAAATTTGCCGTACTCGGAGTCATCGATCTTGTCGAGCACGTTGCAGCCTTCCTCCTTGAGCGCCTTGACCAGGCGCTGGACGTCTTCAACCCTGTAGTTGACCATGAATGGGGCCTGGCTTGGCGCAAACTGCTTGGTGTCCTCCGGAGCGATCAACCAGGCGGTCGTTCCGCCCGTGGGCTTGCCATCCGAGTCGGTCCAGTCGAACGC
>JBDTTF010000069.1:0-7091 GCA_039930765.1 Gemmatimonadota bacterium
CTCAACCCGAGCAGTGGCGATCGCGATGAGACGCACCAGGCCGGTTTACCGGCCAGTGCCGAGCCGAGGCGTCAGCCTGATGGGCTCACGAGATACCCAGGCATGTGCCGGGTCGCTCACCATGATGACCTACTATCACCGCAACCGGGGTCCCTCGTCGCTGCGCTCCTCGGGATGAGGTGGTCTGTACCTCATGGCCTCGGCCTCATGGGCTCACGCAGTCTCAACCATCGCATTCCTCACGCGACCCCTTGTCATGATCATCATGACACACCCGAGCCGGGCAGGCCCAGCCACTCATCCAGGTTCGACTCAACTTTTAGGGGCTGGCGCCACCTCGTTCCGGAGGCCGGTCGTGGGCTCAAGTGTAACGCCGAGGCGACGAGTAATTGGTCGGCAAAAAGCTCCGCGACGGCCAGATTATGCTGCTACCGCGGTGGGACTTGCAGAACACCACCGCCGACATTCTTGACGGTCGTCTGCCAGGGTGCAACCCCATTGGCACCACCACGTTTTCAGACGCTGGTTCGGCGTAGTCTTTGCCTGAATGAGAAGTATCATCAGGGGCGAAAGAGCCGGAGGAGTGAGACAGGCATGCAGGGAACTGGATGGACGGCGATCGTGAAGGACGGCTCAGATTCCAGGTCCCTCGGCTTCACTCTGATAGAGCTGCTGGTGGTCACGGCCATCATCGGCATCCTGGCCTCGATCGCCATTCCCAAATACCATGCGATGGTTGATCGGGCAAACCAGGCCAAGGCCATCCAGGAGATTCGCGCCCTGGAAATCGACATCGCCACCTATTCCGCCGGCTCGAATGCCTTTCCGCTCGACCTGGCCGCCATTGGCCGGGATGGCCTGCTCGACCCCTGGGGCAACCCGTACCAGTATCTCGTGATCGGCAGCAGCCCACCCGGCAAGGCTCGCAAGGATCGGTTTCTGGTCCCCATCAACTCGGACTATGACCTGTACAGCATGGGCCCCGACGGCGACAGCGTTTCGCCGCTGACCGCCCGCGCGAGCCGGGATGACATAGTGCGAGCCAATGATGGTGGCTACGTCGGCCGAGCGGACGACTACTAGACCATCATGACATCCCCCCTCACCTTGCTCCGCTCGCGATTCGGCCACCGCCTCCTGGTGCTCGTCGTGCTCTGCGCCTTGATCCCCACGGCGGCGGTATCGCTGGTGCTGCAGTTCGGCGCCACACGTGAGTTGCGGGAGCAGGCCCAGCGGCGGCTGCACGAGAGCAGCAAGTCGCTCGGGTTCACCATTCTCGGCCGGCTGCAGGCACTGGACGCAGAGTTCAGGACTCTGCCCCCGAAACCGGAGCCCCGCCGGAGCGCGAAGGCGCCGCTGGGCCTCCAGTTGCCCGCCCCGTTTATCACTGAGGCCTGGGCGCCCACTCCCGGACTCCAGACAGCCGAGGGGCGCCATCTGGCCACGGGAAAGAGCCTGCTGACGACCCGGCCGGATGGCGGCCCGGCGCCTCGCCTCTTTCTCAGCCGTCGAGTCAACCTCCAGGCAGAGGCGCTCGGACTCTTCATGGTCGAGGTCAAGCCGGACTTCCTGTGGGCGGTGCCGGAAGGCAGCGAGTTGGAGCCCGGCATGGAGTTGACCATTCTGGACGATGATGGCCGGGTCCTCTACACCTCGACCGCAGGCGACTTCGATTCCCTCCTGTCCCGCCTGCAGCGTGCCGGACGATCCGCGCACCGAGAGTTCGAGTGGTCGTCGTCCCACCAGACGTATCTGGCATCCTCCTGGACGGTGTTTCTCAAACCGGCCTTTGGCAAGGGAACCCTGACCGTGATCGTCAGCGAGGCCAAGGCCGACGTTCTGGCGCCGATCGGGGGATTCCAGCGGAGTTTCCTGACGATTCTGCTCCTCTCCCTGCTGATCGCGCTGGCGCTCGGCATCAGCCAGATCCGGCGCGGCATTGAACCCCTGCAGGCGTTGCATGCCGCCGCCGCCCGCGTCGCCGCCCAGGACTTCACCAGCCGGGCCCAGGTCACCAGCGGCGACGAGTTCGAGCAGTTGGCGGCCGCCTTCAACGCGATGGCAGAGCGGCTGGGCGCCCACTTCGCGGAGTTGAACCAGGTCAACCAGGGCCTGCGGGAACAAATCCAGGAGCGGGAGTTGGCCGAACGCGCCCTGGCCGCATCCGAACAGCAGCTTCGCCAGGCCCAGAAGATGGAGGCGATCGGCACGCTGGCTGGTGGGGTAGCTCACGATTTCAACAATCTCTTGACCGTGATTCTCAGCTACACCGACTTGTCCTTGGACTCGCTGGTTGCGGGCACACCTGTCCACGACGACCTGGTGCAGGTGATCCAGGCCGCCAACCGGGCGGTGGGGCTCACTCGTCAGCTGCTGGCCTTCAGTCGCAAGCAGGTTTTGCAGCCCCGGATTCTGGACCTCAATCAATTGGTGGTTGACATCGACAAGATGCTGGGGCGACTCATTGGTGCCAGCATCGAGATCCGCATGAAGCCGGGCGCCGCCGAATCCTGGGTGCTCGCGGACGGCGGCCAGGTCGATCAAGTCCTGATGAACCTGGCGGTGAACGCACGCGATGCGATGCCTGAGGGTGGCACCCTGACGATAGGGACGGACATCGTGGTGCTGGACGCCGGGAAGGCGGCCGAACTCTGCCTGCCGAAGGGCGCCTGCGTGGTGCTTACCGTCACGGACACCGGTTGCGGTATCTCCGAGTCCACCCGGGCCCGGATCTTCGAACCGTTCTTCACCACCAAGGAGCCCGGCAGGGGAACGGGACTGGGGCTCTCGACGGTCTACGGGATCGTTCAACAGTCCGGCGGGGCCATTACCGTGGCGAGCGAACTCGGAGCCGGCACAACGTTTTCTGTCTACCTGCCTGCGGTCGAGCCACCCCAGGAACCCAGCGCCGAGGCGGACGCCCCCGCATCCGATCAGCGCGGTTCCGAAACCATCCTGGTCGTCGAGGACGAGGACCCGGTCCGGGCGCTGGCCCATCGGGCGCTCGACTCAGCCGGATACACCGTGTTGAGTGCCAGTGACGGTGAGCAGGCCCTGATCCTGGCCGATCAGTACCCGGGCCCGATCCACATGCTGCTGAGTGATGTGGTCATGCCGCGGATGGGGGGCAAGCGGCTGGCCAGTCACCTGATGCGCCGGCGGCCGGAGATACAGGTGTTGTACATGTCTGGCTACAGTGAAGAGACCGTGCTGGGCACCGATGCCACTGGCCGGCCCAACGGATTGTTGCAGAAACCCTTTCTCTCCCGCGACCTGGTTCAGCGCGTGCGGGACACGCTGGAACTCGCCCCGCTGGCGGCCCGCCGGGAGGAGTACCTCTCGTGACCACGCCGAGTGTCCTACCGGAGGGAAGGGCGCCCAGGACCGACCGGGCCCCCGACGAGCTGGCCCAGTTCTTCGGAGTGCTGGCCGCGCGTCTCGCCCAGGATCGCGTGAACGCGGGGATATCCGCTGTCCCCGCCAAACCGCGTCCGCGCGCCGTCGCTCGGCGTCGCTTCTTCCATCGCCTGCCGGGATTGGCCGCGGGTCTGGCCGGCCTGCTTCTGGTGCTGTTCGTGGCCTTCCCGAGACTGGCCGATAGCGCGGACCTGCCCGACGAAATGTTGGGAACCTGGAGGACGCCGGCAGCGGGGTACGCGAACCGGGGATTCACGATCACGCGGAACTCGCTGACCCTGCACGCCGGTCAGGGCGGCAGCGTCGTCACTACGCATCGCATCATCCGGGTCGATGTCGACCACCACGGCGACGAGGCGGTCTACACCATCAAGTATGAATCGGAGGACGGTTCGGCCGACCTGGCAGTCCGGTACCTGCCGGGACGCCCGGCAACAGCCCGCCTGCTCCATCCGGTGGAGCTGGTGTGGACCAGGGACAGTACCAGGAGTTAGCGCCATCACGCGGCCTTCCGCCGTGCCGGCTGCCCCAAGACCGATCCATCCCGCCACCGTCTCCGTTCGGGCCCGCGACAATGAGGGCTAGCTCCCTCGATCGCTCCTCTCCCTCGTAGCCTCATGGCTCACTGCGTGAGACAGCAGATGGCAGACGGGAGATGGGACATGCCCCGAGTCTTGAGATCGGAGCGAACGGCCGGTTTGACCGAGCAGTCGCCGAACCCAGGCGAAGCCTGATGGGCTTTATCGGGAACTGCAACAGCGTGAGAGGTGAGCGGTGAGAGGGCCCTCACCTTGAGCGACGGCGATCGCGAGAAGACGCATCAGGCCGGCTTGCCGGCCCATTGCCGAGCCCAGGCGAAGCCTGATGGGCTCACGAGCTTTCGAGGCATGCCAGGTCAGGACTCACCAACGCGACATCTCATGAATGCGGGTTAGATCCCTCGGTCGCTGCGCTCTCCCTCGCTTGGCGAGGGACGACGCCTCGTGATGACAGAGTGAATTGCGGCTACCGCTCCCACACGACGCCAAGGTCAATCCGCACTCCCCGCCACTCGATTGTGTCCCGCTCGATTCTGGGTGCTGCGGACCCCTGCTCCCAGATCTCGACACTGCAGGCATCCGGATCGACGAGCCAGACCGCTTCCACGCCGACAGCCTGGTACGCCTGCCGCTTGAAGTCGCGGTCATACACTCGACTGGACGGGCTCAACACCTCCACCGCCAGCCACCATTCGCGCATCAGTTTCCAGGGAATGTCGGGTCCGTACCTGGCCGGGTAGACCAGAATGTCGGGATTGAGCAGCGTCAGATTGCCGACTTCCAACTCTCCAATACTGACCACCCTGGCCATTCTGCTTGGAACCACGCCCTGGTACAACTGGGCGAACAGGTGACCCACAACCACCTGGTGCAGGTGTCGCGGCGCCGGTGTCACCAGCAGGACGCCGTCCAGCAGCTCGTAGCGCTGCCCGTCGGGCGGGAAGCCCCGAACCTGGTCCACCGTGTATCGCGGCGCTGTGATCGGCATGGCCATAATGTCGGCTCGGCGGCAGGGGATTCGCAACTCGGCATCGAAGACGATACCGGCAGCAGCCGGGATCATCGTCACCGTTTTCACGCCGATGGGGGCGAAAGAACGCCGCGCCTTCGGTTCCCTCACGGGAAGAGGGGAGCTCGCCTCCAACTTCGCTCATCGATCCCTCGCTGCCACCTCGCTGCGCGAGGTGCAGTGGCTCGGCATGAGGTGAGGCATGAGTCACTCCTCTCCGCTTGTCGGAGAGGGGCCGAGGGTGAGGCACGAGCGCCAGGCGACCTTCGGGCCGAGATTGCTTCGTCAACGCTAAAGCGTTTCCTCGCAATGACAGAAGCCTCGCTTGGCGAGGGACGGCGCCTCGTGATGACAGGCAGCCGAGGACGGCTGCCCCACCCGACACCTTTTCCAAGGTACAATTCACCATCCCATCACCACCCGAAAGCCCATGACCCGCCTTCGCCCCGCTCAGCTGCTGCTCGCCGCACTCCTATTCGCTCCCCCCGCCCACGCCCAGATCCCGTCGACCTACGAACGGCGAGAGCTGACCATCCCAGTCCGGGACGGCGTCAAGTTGTTCGCGGTGGCGTTGATACCCAAAGGCGCGCACGAGGCGCTGCCGATCATGCTCAACCGGACGCCGTACGGCGCCACCAACGCGATCGGCACCGATGCCCTGCCCGGCGACTACAAGGAGCTGGCCGAGGATGGCTACATCTTCGTGGTCGAGGATATCCGCGGCCGGTTCAAGTCCGAGGGCGATTTCGTGATGAGCCGAGCGCAGGAGGATCCGCGGAGCCCCAAGGGCATCAACGAGTCGACCGATGCCTACGACACCATCGACTGGCTGGTCAAGCACCTGCCGAACAACAATGGAAGAGTCGGGGTGATGGGAACGTCCTATCCGGGGTGGCGGGCCGGCCTGGCCGGCGTCGGGGCCCATCCGGCGCTCAAGGCCATCAGCCCCCAGGCGCCGATGACCGACACCTGGCTGGGGGACGATTTCTTCCACCAGGGCGCCTTTCGCCAGACGATGGGCGTCGACTTCGTCTCCTTCATGGAGATCGACCCGAAAGGATTCAGCGGCTTCGACTACCCGACCCTCGACCGCTACGATTTCTACTCGCGGTTTCCGACCCTCGATTCACTGGCCAAGTCCACGGGGGTCGACAAGTTGCCGACCTGGGTCGCGATGAGTGCCCATCCGGCCCACGATGCCTTCTGGCAGGGCAGGGCGATGCAGAACTTCCTCACCAAACCGGAAGTCCCGACCCTGTTCGTCGGCGGCTTCTGGGACCAGGAGGATATCCTCGGCCCCCAGCTGGGCTACAGGACGGTGGAAAAGGCCGACACCAATCACAGCAACCACATCGTCCTCGGCCCCTGGTTCCACGGCATGTGGAATGGCCCCGGCGGCGATAGCCTGGGTCCGATCCGGTTCAACATGATGACGGCGGACTGGTATCGAGCCAACGTCCTGAGGCCGTGGTTTGCCTATTACCTGCACGGTATGGGAGACGGGAAGTTTCCCGAGGCGTGGGCCTTCGAGACCAACGAGAACCAATGGCACCGGTTTGATCACTGGCCGCCGAAGAATGCGGCGCCGAAGTCCATTTACCTCAGGGAGAGCGGGACGATTTCATTCGAGGCCCCGAAGGCGGCCAGCGCGTTCGATTCGTACACCTCCGATCCCGCTCATCCCATTCCTTATATACAGCGCCCCGATGACGGGGCCGGCTGGCAGACCTGGCTCGAGCGGGACCAGCGGTTCGTCGACGGCCGGCCCGATGTGCTGACCTGGAAGTCGGCACCGCTGACTGAGGACTTCACGATCGCGGGAGACGTCGTCGCCCACCTCTTTGCCTCGACCACCGGCACCGACGCCGACTGGGTAGTCAAGCTGATCGACGTCTATCCCGATACTGTGGCTGACCGACCCCAGATGCGCGGTTACGAGCTGATGGTCAACGCCGACATCATGCGGGGCCGCTACTGGAAAGGCTTCGACATGGCAACCCCGATTCCGGCCAACACCGTCACCCCGTTCACCGTCGACATGCACCAGCAATTGTACCGGTTCATGAAAGGCCACCGGATCATGGTGCAGGTGCAGAGCAGCTGGTATCCGCTGTATGACCGGAACC
>JBDTTF010000070.1:0-3260 GCA_039930765.1 Gemmatimonadota bacterium
GTCGACCTGTCCGAACTGCTCAAAGCCGAGTCGGGGGTGACGTGCAGCAGTATCGTCTTCTCGGGAGACGCGGCCGCGCCGGTTGCTTGAACCCCCCACTCTCCGGGGCGATATTCCCGGTCCACCCCCGGAGAGTCTCCCGCCGATGAAGACGCAGGGCCAGTCGCAGGACGTCTATTTCCTCTCAGGAGTCCGAACCGGATTCGGCTCCTTCGGCGGTACCCTCAAGGATCATTCGGCCACCGACCTGGGCGTGATTGCGGCCCGCGGCGCCATCGAGCGTAGCGGGGCGCCAGCCCAGTCGTTCGATCATGTCGTATTCGGCAACGCTCTGCAGACCAGCGCCGACGCCATTTACCTCGCCCGCCACATCGGCCTCAAATCCGGGCTGCCGGTCGAGACTCCCGCGGTCACCGTGAACCGGCTGTGTGGTTCGGGATTCGAATCGATCATCCAGGGCGCCCAGCAGATCCTGCTCGGCGAATCGACTGTCGTGCTGGCGGGCGGCACCGAGTCGATGAGCCAGGCGCCGCACGTATTGCGTGGCGCCCGCTGGGGCCTGCGGCTCGGGCCCGCCCCGCCAATGGAAGATCTGTTATGGGAAGCGCTGCGCGATCCGCAGTGCGGGCTGTCGATGGCGGAGACCGCCGAGAACCTGGCGGACCAGTACAAGCTGAGCCGCAGTGAAGTCGATGAGGTGGCGCTGTCCAGTCAGCAGCGGGCCCGCGACAGCTGGGCGGCCGGTCACTTTGCCTCGGAAGTCGTGCCAGTCTCCATTCGCAACCGGAAGACGAAGGCGGACGAGCCATGGGCGGCCGATGAACACATGCGGCCCGATTCCACGCTGGAAGGTCTCGCGAAGCTGGCACCCTATTTCAAGAAGGACGGCGTGGTTACCGCCGGCAATGCATCAGGAATCTGCGATGGCGCCGCCGCAGTCGTGCTGGCCGGCGAACAGGCGGTCGCCAAGCACGGGCTCAAGCCGATCGGCCGGCTGGTGGCCTGGGCTGTCGTGGGTGTCGATCCGAGATTCATGGGCATCGGTCCCGCGCCGGCCGCCCAAAAGGCCCTGGCCAAGGCGGGCATGAAGCTGGAGCAGATGGACCTGGTCGAGATCAACGAGGCCTTTGCCGCCCAGTACCTGGCGGTCGAACGGGAGCTCGGGCTCGATCGCAGCCGCACCAACGTCGATGGCGGCGCCATTGCCATCGGTCATCCGCTGGGTGCCAGCGGCACCAGGCTCACCCTGCACCTGCTGCACACGCTCCGGCGGCGCGGCGGCCGATTCGGCCTGGCCAGCGCCTGCATCGGTGGCGGCCAGGGTGCGGCCGTGATCGTCGAACTGACATGACCAATCCCCAGGGCGGCTCATCGATGCCGGCGCAGTGGGACCGCGAGGCGCTGGACCGGATCCTCAAGCGCGCCGCCGAACTGCAGGCCCACGAGCGGGATACCGGCGAGTCGATGACGCCGGACGAAGTCCTCAAGCTGGGCCGCGATGTCGGGATTCCCGGCCAGTATCTCCAGCAGGCCATGCTGGAGGAACGAGTCAGGACCACGGCCGCCACCCCTAACGGAATCCTCGATCGCTGGGTCGGCTCGGCCGAATGCTCAGCTGGACGAGTGGTACGCGGGGAACCGGCCGTGATCGAACAGGCCATGGTCGACTGGCTCGAGTCCAACGAACTGCTGGCCATCGAGCGGCGTCAGCCGGGCCGGATCAGCTGGGAGCCGCTGCGCGGCATGGCCAGCGCCCTGCGCCGGTCCGCCGCCGCACTGGGCCGGACCCAGCGGCCGTTCATGCTGTCCCGGGCCAGCCGGGTCACTGGCGGGGTCATTTCCCTGGAGCCCGGATACTGCCACGTGACCCTCACGGCGGATCTCGGACCGGTGCGGAGCGGATACGTCGGGAGCATTGCAGGAATCGGCGCGGCCGGTGTGGCCACGGCGGGCGTCCTCACGGTCATGACCCCGTTTCTCGCCATCGCGCTGGCTCCCATCCCCCTGGTCCTCGGACTCGGCTGGCTCATTGGCCGGCAATACGGCCCGGTGCATGACCGAACCCAGCTGGGCCTCGAGCGGGCGCTCGATCATCTCGAGCAGCACGGCAGTTTGCAGCGTCAGGAGATCGGCCCTGGCAGGCCAGGGATTGTGGGGATGATCGCGGAGGAACTGAGGAAAGCACTCAAGCCATGAAGAGTTGGGAGTCTGGAGTCGGGAGTTGGGAGTTTTCGAGCCAATCCAGGACGCCAGACATCCTACTGATTGCCGCGCTCAATTTGCGAGCCCCTAACTCCAAACTCCTGACTCCTAACCGATGACGGAGGACCGCCCACACGTCGGCATCCTCGGCGCCGGCCTGATGGGCTCAGGCATCGCGCAGGCATGCGCCGTGGCTGGGTACCAGACCACCGTGCGGGATATTTCCGACGGGCTGCTGGCGCGGGGGCGGGCGGGGATCGTCACGTCGCTGGACAAGCTGATCGAGAAGGGGAAGTTGACCGCGGCCGAGCGGGATGCCGCTCTGGCTCGGCTCAGCTTCACGACCGAACTCTCGGCGCTGGCGGACTCGGGGCTGGTCATCGAAGCGGTGACCGAAGATCTGGCCGTCAAGAATGAGCTATGGCGGGCACTCGACCGGTTGTGCGGTCCGGCGGCGATCTTCGCCTCCAACACGTCGAGCCTGTCGATCGCCTCGATGGCGATGACCACCCGGCGGCCCGATCGATTCGTCGGGCTGCATTTTTTCAATCCGGTCCCGTTGATGCCGCTGGTCGAGGTGGTTCGAACCGCCACCACCAGTGACGAATGCTTTGACCGGGCCATGGCGTTCGGCACGAGCCTCGGCAAGGAGGTCGTGGCGGCCAAGGACAGCCCAGGCTTCATCGTCAACCGGCTGCTGGTGCCTTATCTGCTGGATGCCATACGCGCGCTTGAACAGGGTGTGGCCTCAACCGCCGATATCGATACCGCCATGAAGCTGGGCGCCGGCCACCCGATGGGGCCGCTCCGCCTGGCCGACCTCGTCGGCCTCGACACTCTTGCCCGGGTCGCCGGGATCATGTTCGCCGAGTATCAGGAAGACCGTTATGCTCCACCAGCGATACTCGAACGGCTGGTCGGGACCGGGATGCTGGGGCGGAAGAGCGGAATGGGATTTTATGACTACGCTACAGATCCGCCGACTCCAACGGCCGATTTGCATTCTTGAACCGGCCGCTGGCTGAACGGATTTCGGATCGACAGGCCGCATCATGATG
>JBDTTF010000071.1:0-7375 GCA_039930765.1 Gemmatimonadota bacterium
ACCGTCATGGCTCGCCGGCGGCTCCGCAACGCCAGGTGCCTGAAGGCCGCGGGATAGTCCGGCTCGACCAGCCGCCCTTCCACCGACGCCAGGGCATCGAGGATGGCCCGCAGCGCGCTCTTGCCGCGCCGAGGCGCGACGTACTGCCGGATCTGGTCGTCGAACACCAGCAATCCGACATTGTCATCCTGCGCAATGGCGCTCTGGGCCAGCGCCAGCGCCGCCTCCAGTACCCGTTCCAGTCTCGACACCCCATCCGATTCGGCCGTCAGCTGCCGCCCCGCATCAATCACGATCAACACCTGCTGGCGCCGTTCATCCTCGAACTGCCGGGCCATCGGGCGGCCCCGTCGAGCGGTGGCCTTCCAGTCGATGGTACGGGTGTCGTCCCCGGGCACCCACTCCCGAAGACTCTCGAACACCCGGCCTTCTCCCAGCATACGGACGGCGCGAAGACCCGCCTCCCGCCGGCGCCGGACCTGCGCCGGCAGAGCATGCCGAGTAGGCGGAGGCAATTCGGGATAAATCGAGATGGCCCAGGGAAGCACCAGCTTCGACTGCCGCGCAGCCAGGCCCCATGGCCCCTCAATTCGCACCGTGAACCAGCCTCCCTCGGCGCGGCCACGCCGTCGCGGTGTGAACGGCCGGACCTCTTCCACCGATTGGCCAACCCCGATTTCGAGTCTCCGAATATCCGGCGGGCCGGCGTCCAGCGCGGCCGGCAGCGTTTCGCGAACTCGCAGTGTGAGCGGAACCAAAAGGTCGTGGCGCCAGCGATATCGAACGGTGGCCGGTCGCCCTACCGAGAGTCCCGGCGGTGCCAGGCGTGTCACCGTGAGATGAGATGCGGCCGGTGCGCGCCATGCATCGATCAGCACGGCAGCGACCCAGACAGCATCGGCCAGCACCAGCAGGCTGAGCGCTTCCGGCCAACCCACACCCGCCAGGCCGATCAACGCCAATAGCGCCGCTACCTCGTACCATCGCCGGGTGGGCAGCAGCCTCACGCCGGAATCTCGACCCGTTCCAGCGCCTGACCGAGCGCCTGGTCCGCCGTCACGCCTTCGAGCTCGAGCTCAGGCGCCACCGCAATCCGGTGCCGCATCGCGGCCGGTGCCAGCAGCTTGATGTCTTCCGGTACCGCGAAGTCTCGTCCGGCCAGCAGTGCCGATGCCTGGGCCAGGTGCAGCAGCGCCACGCTGGCCCGCGGCGAAGCACCCAGCGTCAGTGCCGGTGAATCGCGGGTGGCCCGCACCAGCAGGGTGATGTATCGCACCAGCGCCGGATCGACCCGGACCTGACGCACCGCCATTCGCAATTGCTTGAGCCCGACAGCTTCCAGTACCCGCCGTACACCGTAGCTGCTGGTTTCCTGCGCTTCGAAACCATCGAGCACCCTGGTCAGCAACCCTTCCTCGGAAGCCGCATCGGGGTAGCCGATCAGCACCTTGACCATGAATCGATCGAGTTCGGCCTCCGGCAACGGATAGGTTCCTTCATACTCGATCGGATTCTGGGTCGCGAACACGGTAAAGGCCGGGCTCAGGTCGTGGGTGGTCCCGTCAACGGTCACCGCCCGCTCCTGCATCGCCTCGAGCAGCGCGGCCTGGGTCTTGGCGGGCGCCCGGTTGATTTCGTCGCCCAGAATAAGGTCACCGAACAGCGGGCCCGGCCGGAACTGGAATGCTCCCGGCCCGGTCAGCAGGTTGACCCCGGTGATATCACTGGGCATCAGGTCCGGAGTGAACTGGATCCGTCGAAACGTCAGGCCGAGCGCCAGGCTGAGGGTGCGCACCAGCAACGTCTTGGCGGTGCCTGGCGGTCCCTCCAGCAGGACGTGGCCTTTGGCCATCAGCGCCAGCAGCACCTCGCGCAAGGCAGGCTCCTGGCCCAGTACCACGGCACTCATCTGGCCGAGCGTGGCACGCGCGGCCTCGCGCGCCGAGTCGATCTGTTCCTGGTTCAGGGACGAAGGTCCTGCCACACATCCTCCACGGCATTGGCGGCGGTCAGCACCGATTCAGCGGGCTGGCCCGGCCTGGTGAGTGCCTGCAGCTGCGCCAATGCCTGCCGACCCCGGTCGGTGCGCAGCACTGGCTTGAGACGGACAAGGAGTTGATCGGGATCCTGCAATCGGCGGCCGTCAGCGGCCAGCCGCCGGGCCAGCCCCCGGATCATCAGGTGAATGGCGGTGTCATGCCCCTGCGCGGCGGACAGCGCGGTGGCCAGTGCGGTAACATGCTCGAGCGCGGAGCGGCGCTTGCGATCATCCAGCGGTCGGGCCGGCCCGAACCGGATGGCGCTGAACAGGAGCAGCAGCACTCCGACAGCCGTCAGCTGCCACGTCAGCCATCCAAAGGGCGATTGGGTGCTCCATTCGAGTGTCGCATCGAACAGCGATCCCGTCGGCCCGAAGCCATGGTGCCGCTCGTCGAAGATGACAATCGAATCCCGGCCGGCGAACAAGCCAAGCGCAAACACGCCTGCGTCGGTCTCCCGGATCAGTCGATTGCTGAACAGCCGTCCATCGGCCACCAGGGTCACGGTGCCGGCATACCCTTCCGGATGCAGCCGCACCGCGATCGCTCGACCCGATCTGGACACCAGCAGCGTCTCGGCCCGCACGATCGGCGGCACCAGGCAGCGAGTGAGGTCGAGCGCGCCGCTGCCCGAATCGACGATTTCCGTCGCCTGATGCCGGGCCAGCATGGCGGAAACCCAGGGCGTCGTTGCGGAATCACCGCCGGCCGGGGAGCGGGCCTGAACACTGTCAGTTTGCCGCGCTCGGGCCCGGTAGCCAAAACAGGCCATCGCCGCATCGGCCCCCACCCCGGCGAGCACCAGGTCTCCCTTCCTCACCGGCCACTCGGCCAGCTGGATTCCCTCGGCCTTGTCCAGCCACTCAGACGGATCGAGGACCGCAAACGCCGTCGCTGGAGTGATGGAGTCCCCTCGATCGAGCAGCGAGGCATATCGCCGCCGCTGCCGCTCGACCGCGACACCCAGGTGGCCCAGCCCATCAGCCAGACCGGCCGCGCCCGCCGGGCCATGCAGGAAAGTCGACCGCCGCGGGTCGGTGCTGGTGGGCTCCGCTGCCTGGCTCTGGATCAGCGCCACGATCGCGGCCAGCAGCAGCAGTCCGCCAATGGCGACCCGGGTCTCAATGCGCGCCGACACCCCACTCCTTCATGGCCATGGTCCGCCAGGCCAGGACATCTTCCGCCCGGCACCCTCGACCCGCAAAAACGAGAGTGTAAAGCTGGTCAACCAGCGAGCACAGCAGCGTACGATCGGCTGCGCCGAGCCGGGGCTCGAGGAGATACTCACCGGGAGTCTTCGAGGGGTGGAACCGGACCAGTTCGCGGCTCTCAAGGTCGCCGATCAGCGCCCAGAACTCTTCCATCAGGGCCTCTGCAAAGCGCCCTTCCCGGCTCAGCCGCGCTGACTCTCGCCGATGCCAGGCGGCATCGCGCTTCTCGACGATCCGCACCATTCCAGGGCTGGCATCCTTCTCGGACGCCCGCCTGATCGTCGCGGCCACCACCCAGGCCCCATGGACCAGGATGACGACCAGGACGATGGTCAGGATAGCAATGAGGAAATAGCCGATCGTCGGATGGGCAGTGCTGAGCTGATCGAACCACTGCGCCAGCCGGTCAAGCCAGCGCTTGAACGGCGCCAGCGGGTCCCTGGGCGTCACCCAGTGATAGGCCGGGTCCTCGAAGACCTTCTGCAGGACGGCGCGGAGTGAATCCGCGGGCAGCAGCTTCATCCGGGCAGCGAACCGGCCAGCATTTCAAGATCGAATCCTTCGGCCCGCACCCGCAGATCGAAATAGGCGACGGTGAGCACGCAATAGATCAGCGGCGTAAGAAATGTCCTGACCACCAGGCTCAGTCCCTGCACCCCTATGCTGAAGACAGTCGAGGGATGCTCCGGATTCATGTTCTTGAGCGACCCTGTGGCCGCCATCGCGACACCCAGCATGGCGCTGCCGCCGGCCACCACCACGATGATGATCAGGAACGTCACCGCCAGCATGCCGAAGATCCTGAGCCGTGACCCCTTGGTCAGGGCCCAGCTCCGTGACATGGCGGAGCTGGCGTCCAGCCCCTGCTCGACCATCAGCGCGGGAGTGGCCACTGCCAGCCCCGACAGCAGAATGAATCCCGGGATGACCAGGAGAATCAGGCCGAGTCCGATGACCAGCGAGGTGGCAATCGACAACCCGATGATGCTCCCGATCGAGCCCCAGGCCCGCTTCAGCGCGTCGCCGGTGGAAATGGTCCGGCCCAGGTAGGCCTCGCTCAGCAGCACCGTCGAAGCACCCACGGCGAGTTGCCCGAAGATTACCAGGGCCAGCAGCAGTAGCAGGTATTCCCACCAGACGGCCAGCAGCCCCGCGGGGCCCTGCGCCCTGACCAGGACGAAGGCATACCCGATCTGCGGCACGGCGGTGCACACCAGCGCAATGATCACCAGCGCCGGCAGGTACCGCCGGTACAGGCCGAACGCCTGATCAAGAATCTCGCCAACGGTCAGTGGGCGAAAAGCGGGCTGGCTCATCGGTCTCATGGGGAGGAGGGTTGGCAGTGAAACGCTACCGCATAGAAGGTGGTGCACTACGGGCCAACGCGCCATCTTTGCCCTGACCATGGCTGCCCCAACCCCACAGACCGATTTCCGGCAGCATGTGCTGGTGGAAACCCCCGAGCACGTGACCCTCGACTACGAGATCGCGGGGCTCGGGTCGCGGGCGCTGGCGGCCATTGCCGATCATCTCCTGCTCGCCGTCTGGATGATCGCGGTGGCCTGGGGGGCCGGCTACCTGATCCATTGGTCGAAGGGGCTGGGTACCCTGGTCTACGTCGCGGTCATCTTCGCTTCGGTCTGGGGGTACTTCGCGCTGTTCGAAGGACTTCGTGGCGGCCAGACGCCGGGCAAACGCTGGGTCGGTATCCGCGTGGTGATGGATACCGGCCACCCGGTCACCCTGCCCGCGGCCATTCTCCGCAATCTCCTCCGGGTCGCCGATATCCTGCCAGGCCCCTATTTCGTGGGCGCCGTCATGGTCGGAATCCATCCGAAAGCCCGGCGGTTGGGAGACCTGGTCGCCGGCACCATCGTGGTGCGGGACCGGCCGCACGAGGCCAGGCTCCCGACCCCAGCCAATTCCTCCGCTCGGCCGGCACTGGGGCCGCCGAGATTGCCCGAGGCGGATTTCCGTCTGCTGTCCGCCTATCACGCTCGCCAGGCCGAACTGAGCGTAGCCGCCCGTCTTCGCCTGGCCAATTCTCTGTACGCCAGGCTCGGCCGGCTTGCCCCGGAACTGGGCGGTACCGCCGAGGAAATTCTCGAGCAGCTGCTGGAGGATGAATCGGCCCGCCGCAGTGGCCCCCGTCATCCGGGTGCCGGCCGCGGGGACAGCGCCGCCCGACTGATCGAGCAGCAGCGGGATCGCTGGAATGCATTCGGACGGCTGGCTGACCGGGCTTCACGACAAGGACTCGACAGCTTCGCCGCCAACGAGCTTCCTGCCTTTGCCGCCTCCTACCGCGAGGTGGCCGCTGATCTGGCCCGGGCCCGGACCTACCATGCCGATCCGGCCACCCTGATCGAACTCGAGCGACTGGTCGCCGCTGGACACAATGTCCTCTACCGCGACCGGCGCCAGACCATGCGCCGCATCTGGGAAGTGGTCTCCCGGGAATTCCCCGCCGCGGTCCTGCAAGCCCGCGCCACGGTGCTGGTGGCGCTCCTGGCCTTCTGGCTCCCCGCCTTGTCCGGCTATGCGCTGCTGCGGGCCCGGCCCGCACTGGGAGAAGAACTGCTGCCTGAGACGATGCTCAGCCGGGCCGATGCTGGGGCCGGTCGGATCAAGTCAGGACATGGCTACTACGAAGCCGAGGTCGGCGAGCGGCCGCTGATGGCGGCCGAGCTCATCACCAACAATGTGCAGGTGGCGTTCGTCTGCTTTGCCGGCGGCATCTTTTTCGGGGTCGGCGCACTGCTGTCGCTGGCCTTCAACGGCCTGATGCTCGGTGCCAGCGCGGGACACTTCGCCAATCGCGGCCTGCTCAGCTACCTCGGCCGGTTTGTGATCGGCCATGGGGTGCTCGAGCTCAATGCCATCTGCCTGGCTGGTGCGGCTGGATTTCTGCTCGGGCGGGCGCTGATCGCGCCCGGCGACCTGCCGCGGAGCGATGCCCTGCGGGTGGCTGGACGGATCGCGATCCGAATCGTGGGAATGACGGTGGTGATGCTGCTGGGGGCGGGCATGATCGAGGGGCTGGTGAGTCCGGGAAACAGCAGCTGGAGTGAGCGGCTGATCGTGGCCGGGGCCAGCGGGATGCTATTGGTGATTTACCTGCTCAACGGGCGCCATCTGTCGCTCGAGCGTAGCGACGCAGCCGCCGCCGGCCCGGCCAGATCCAGCCTGGCGTCGTAGCGGTTCCAGACGAGGACCGCCGGCGGGACACTGTCCCGCCGTGCCTGTGCCGGAACCGGGGCCGGACCTGGCTCAGATTTCCCGCAGCAGGGTGCGCATCTTGATGGCCAGCGCTTCGATTTCGCGGAGACTGTTGACTGTCTCCGGGTCGAGTCGCGATTCGTTCAGCAGCAGGAGCTGGGTTTCGGCCAGCAGCGCCGACAGCGGGTTGGACAGGTCGTGGCGGAACTTCTGGAGCCGGTCTCCATCAGCCATGACGACTCCTCTCAGATGAGAGAACGATAGAGATCGCGCAGATGGTGCTCGCGAAGGTGACTGACGGATTGCCACAGATCGGCCGCCGAATCGCCCCGGAAGATGTCGGCCGTTTCGCGCTCGAGACCGCCGGATTCTTCAAGGAAGCCCAGCCCGCCGCGCCAGCCACCATCGGCCCAGCGGACAGTCAGGCGGACCTGAATCGATTGATTGTCGAAGCGGATCGGAGAAAGCTGGTACGAAGTCGGATCGCGTGGGTCCGGTGCCGGCGTGCGCTGGGTTTGCGCCGTCATTCACAATCCTCGCTTGAGGAGGGGTGCCGGCCGATTGGCACCGACCATTCCGAGACAACCTAAATATACACCCAGCCATGACTTACGCAATAGACCCGAAGGAACTCCAGACCGGCCGGTCTTGACGGCTCAACCGTCATCCCCTAGCTTTGGCGATCCTTCGTTGACTTGGACCATCCCCAAACAGACCAGTCCTGCGCTCGGCCCTCACGTCCCTGGGCCCGCCTGATTCCACATATCGCCGCTGTTACCCCATTCCCATTCCCTCCGCCGTTCCGTTCCCCGAACGGCCTCCGCTCCCTGGAGCCTGACAACCCGTGGATATCGCTGAACTGAAGCAGAAGTCGGTCGCCGAACTGCACGCGCTCGCCCAGCAGCT
>JBDTTF010000072.1:0-4711 GCA_039930765.1 Gemmatimonadota bacterium
CAGTTCCTGTTCGCTTTTCGCCTTTCGCTATTCCCGCAGTAGAGTCTCGATCTCCCTCCGAAACCCTGCCACCGCCGCGTCATGCAGCGCCCCGGTGGCCGGCCCGTAGAACCCCGCATGGACCTGCCGCACTCGGCCGTCCCTCCCAATGAACAGCGTCGTGGGATAGGCCGTGAAGCCACGCAGCTGGGGTTGGGCCGCCTGAATGGCGTCCACGTCATTCCGTCCGGCCAGCAGGAGCGGATAGGGAATGCCGAACTTGTCGCGGAAGCGGCGGACCAGCGGCAGGTCAACCGCGCTATCACCGGAGACTTCGTAGGCCAGCCCCACCATCTCGAGACCCCGGGAGTGGTAGTCCTTGTACATCTGCACCAGCGTCGGAGCGGCGTCATGGCAGGTGGTGCACCAGGTGCCGAACAGGTCAACCAGCACGACCTTGCCCCTGAATCGGGCGTCCTCGTTGCTGACGATGGTGCCGCTGACATCGGGATAGGCAAACCGGAATGGCGCGGACGTATCCGCCGAAGTGAGCTCGGTGGGCGGGGTCAGGTGTGGCCGGCCGGTACTCCGCACCGCAATGAACGGCGTCTGGGTCTTGAGTCCGGCGTGAAAAATCCCGCGCAGCGTGTCGCCCTCAAGCTGTCCGGTCACCAGATAGACGAAGGTCCCGTCGAAATGCATCAGCCGGAAGCGGTCGCCGGCGGCTTCGCCGAAGAACAGGCCATAGTCGCCCGAATTGGAGATCACCGCCCCCTCGAAGCTGCCGCGGGTGTTGCGAAGGTCGAACACCCGGGGACTCGAGCTGAAGCCATTGTCGAGCGTGGCATCCCAGCGGCCCAGCAGTGCCGGAGCGGCCCGACTGGCGGGCCACCGTCCGGGACTGGCCCGGAATGGAATGACCCGCGGCCCCTTGTTTCCGACATTGCGGTAGACCCCGATCATCGAGTCGGCCGACCAGTGCGCGGTGATCGCGGCGGCATAATCGCCCATCTCAAGCCGCAGGCTGTCGCCAGTGATGGCCACCGCCGAGAGCGGCTGGCAATCGCGGCCATTGCACAGGCTGCCGCGCCAGCCTTTTCCGGATGACGTGAGCTGCAGCGCGAAATGGAGCTCGCCGCCGGCCAGGTCGAGGGAGGCGCGCCACGCCCCGGCGCGCGGCTGAGTGGGCGGCGCCAGCAGCAGGGCCAGCAGCGGCAGGATCATGGCGCGGGGTGCACGTACCGTTCACCGGCCATCACGCTGGTCTTGATCAGGTTGCCGGACCAGGGAATGGGGCAGGGATAGACGGTGCGGTAGGCGCAGAATGGATTGCGGGCCCGGTTGAAGTCGAGCTGGTAGCGGCCATCCGGCAGCGGCCTGAGCCCGACGAACCGGCCGGCCGGATAAGTGCCGGCGTCGTTGGTGCCGTCCTGGAAATAGATCTCGAGTCCCGCCTCTTCATCGTCGGGCCCGCCGAACCGATAGACCGTGAGCGCGGTGGCCACGCCGGCCATCGTGAACGACACGCTGCCCGCCAGGGCGGCCGCCGTTTCGACTCCATCGAAATCGAGCCGGTTCCGACTTTCCCCGTTGGCCGCCTTCTGCAGCGCCACGGTGAAAATCATCGCGGGGTTGTACGGGAACCACTCCGGTTTGATGCTCCGTTTGTCGGGACCATACACCGAAACCATCCGCCGGTTGGCCGGGCCATCCTGGCCCACCAGGAATCGGCCGTAGGCCACCTGGCGGCCTCGCGGCACGGTCTGTTTGCCCCCCTCGACCTCAAGACTGACCACGCCGTCGGCAAACCGCACCCGGGTCGAATCGAAACCGGGGATTGGCAGATCGGAACTGGCCGGGCCGATGACCAGTGTCTGTCCATTGCCCAGCGGGCTGAGTGCCAGAATGGTGGCGGGAGTGGCGTGCCCGGTGGCAAACCAGTCGGTCAGGGCCAGGCGTTCGGCAGCTACATCAGGGGGGACCTGGCCGGCGACCGGAGTCGCGGCCAGGAAGGTGAGGGCCAGCCATTGGCTTCGCATGCCGAAAACTACATCGCGCCGGACAGAATGATGGCGGAGGTGGGCTGGGGCGAACCGCCGGCCGGCTCCTCCGTAATGGCGGCAGCCGTGAGCTCGGTGCCGGGCGGCATGGGGATGTCCTGCACCAGGGCGTGACCGGTGGCCTCGGCATTGAACGTCACCGACGCGATCGGCGGGCCCTGCTTCGGAATGAACCAGAGCTGATACGCCCGCCCGCTCGGCAGGGCAGGCAGATCGATGGCATGCGCGATGACGAGGCCCTTCCGCGCGTTGACGAACATCTGGATTCTCGGCGCTGACGGCTTGGTCGACGCCAGCAGGTCGAGCTTGATGTTGGGATCGAGGATTGCGTTGAGGGTCGCTTCGCGGGCCGACAACTTCTGGGCACCGGCGGCGAGCTCCGCCTGCAGCGAGGCCACCGCCGCGTCCCGCTGGGCCAGCTCCGACCGCGACTGTCCCAGCATCCAGCCCAGTCCGAGGGCCGCCACCAGGGCCGCCGCCGCGGCGAACCATGGCAGCATACTGGGCTGTTTCAGCGCGGGCGGTGGCGGGAGCGCCACCACCTTTTCCTGGCCGATTCGGGTCAGGACCTTGTCCCGCAGCCCCGGGTCAGCGGTGACTTCGGGCGACTGCAGCGCCAGCATTCCCGCCACTTCCCGGAACTCCGCCACTTCTCGGCGAGCCGCTTCGGAAGTCGCGAGAATCCGCTCGAAGCTCCGGACCTCCTCGGGCGAGAGGATTCCCAGCGCGTAGGCCGCGGCCAGACTGAGCTCGGGGTTTTCGGGTCGCTCGCTCATGCGGGCTGCTCGAAGTAGTAGGACCGGAGCACCTCGCGGAGTTTCTGCATACCGAGGCGGATCCGGGTCTTCACCGTACCGAGCGGCTCCTGTAGCCGTTCGGCGATTTCCGAATGGGAGAGTCCTTCAAAGTACGCCAGTTCAATGGCCTGGCGCTGGGGATCGGACAGGGTTTCGAGCGCGGCGCCCACCTGACGCCGGCGCTCGGTGGTTTCCGCCTGGACTGCGGGATCGATCTGGCTGCGACTCATTCCCGGTGCGCCGTCAGCATCACTCCGGGCGGCGGTATCGGTGATCCTGATCCGCCGGCTCCGGGCCCGCACCAGGTCCAGCGCCCGGCTGCGGCCGATGGTGGCCAGCCAGGCGCCGACCGAACCACGGCCGGTCTCGAATCGGCCCGCCTCACGCCAGGCCTGGGCAAAGCTCTCCGCCACGACCTCCTCCGCGTCAGCCTGCATGCCCACGATCCGGTAGGCCAGGGCGTACAACACCTGGCCATATCGGTCGTACAGTGGGCCGACCGCCGATTCATCACCCAGCGCCATGCGCTTGATCAACGCGGCGTCGGCGGCGGCCAGTAAATCGGAGGCGGGAGAAGGCATGTCCCTCGACACAAGACGGAGACCCGGAATGGCATTCCAGGCGGGCAGCTGCAATGGCAGCAGTCTACCGCCCGCAGGGAGCCGCTCACAAGAGGAGATCCTGAAGAGAGTCATGAAGGGAGCAGCCACGAGTATGGAAGCCATACTCTAAATACGCGTCCCAGCCCGTGCTGGATGGAAAGTGGTGCGGGGTGGTTCAGGGAAAGGTTCGGGCGCCCTGGTCGCCGGAGAAGAGCAGAGTCTCACTGCGGCCGCCGTATCGGGCCTGGACCAGATTTACCTGGTCGGGATAGAGCTCGACCTGGAGCCGGTTGCTGAGGCTGGCACCGCTCAGGCTTGTCGGGGTCATTGTCGTGAAGCTGAGCCAGCTGAGATCAGCGCTCTGACGCTGGCCGGCGTAGCGCAGAGCAATGGAGTGGCCCGACTTGTCGGTGAGCGAAATGCGGGAGCGGACATATCGGGCCAGGGCGCTGTCCGGCAGCGCAGCGGATGGCGTATTCGCCGACCGAGCCGGTGCGCCAATCGCACGGGCCAGATCGTCGCTGAACGAACGGACCGTCACTGTCACGGTGTGGCTGGCGGGATCCTCCACCACTTCCGTAAAGGTGGTGTGCAGCGGGTGGGCGCCCACCGAGGCGGCCAGCCACCATGCGGCCAGGGCAGCCAGCGGTCTTACCACGGGACCCGGGCCAGCGCCATCTGCCCGGCCACGACGGCCGTCAGCGCCGAGACCAGTACCACTCGGGCTCGAAGGGGAAATCGATCGACCTCGGCCACCGGTACGCGGCCCATGCTCCAGTCCACTGCGGTGAACAACAGTCCCGCCGCGAACAGCACGATGATCTGGCCCAGTTCGATGCCGAGGTTGAAGCTCACCAGCGGGACCGCGATCCGGTCGAGAAAGAGACTCTTGAGATAGTCGGCGAAGCCGGCCCCGTGAATCAGGCCAAACAGTCCGGCGAACAGCGCCCGCCTGCTGCGGTGAATCGGCACCGCGGCGCCGAGCCAGTCGCGCAGGTTGTCGATGCTGGTGACCAGGATCGTGACCGGGATCAGGAACTCGATCCATCGGGACGGGATCGGGAAGTGGCCGGTGGCCGCCAGCGCCAGCGTGATCGAATGGCCGATGGTAAAGGCCGTGATGACCTTGAGGCCGTCACGCCAGTCGCGGGGGCGGTAGACCGCGCCCAGCGCCAGCAGGAACAGCAGGTGGTCGAGGGCTTCCGGATTGAGGATGTGCCGGACGCCCATCTGGAAGAAGGCCAGGAACTCGGACATGGTCGCGGCGCCTCAG
>JBDTTF010000073.1:0-2625 GCA_039930765.1 Gemmatimonadota bacterium
CTCACCCAGGATCCCATCGGCCTGGCCGGCGGTGTCAATCTGTATGCGTATGCGGGGAATAATCCGGTTGCGTTCAGCGACCCCTATGGCCTTTGCTTCGGTCCGCTTGTCGTGGTTTGCATTGCAATCGGTGAACTGCTGGCAGATGTCGCGGTTGAACACGTAGTCGTTGCAGGAGCGGTGGCGATTACTGCGGGGATTGGTACTCACGAATTAATCAATAGATTCAGTTTTGCAGCTGACGCAACGGCTTACAGACCAGGCGCTCCATTCACTCCTGGAACGAAGGGAGTGATTGATGCCGCCGCTGATAAAGCAACTGGCGTGCCTGGTGCTTGCGAGTACTGCGGAATCATTACAGTGCCGATTCCCGGGTCGCCGAATAGCAAAGAAATGGATCATCTAAAATCGCGCAAAAAGGGCGGCGATAATAGTCCCGACAATGGTCGAAGGGCCTGCCGTTCCTGTAATCGTCGGTTCGGCCCTAACGACAAGGCCGATCCACGCCCGCCGACGCCTCCTGAGGCGACAGAATCCCAATGAGCAATCAGTGACTGTCGTGCAACTGCCTCTGCATCGAATACACTTCATCTCTCCCGAGGGCCGAGAAGAGGCGCTCTGGTCAGTGGAGAGTGGGGAAATGATCTACCGGATCTTAAGCGTTCCCGTCTGGAGTTACCGGATCTCGGTCGGTTCGGAAATTCGGGCGGCGGTGGATGAAACAGGGGTTCTTCGCTTTCAGGAATTGGCGCGGCCGTCACCCGGTGCAACTGTTCGATTGATTGTGCCGGCCGGCGCGGTCGCGAGTCAGGTCTACCTTCAACATGTGATCCCTCAGGCTCGGAAGGAAGGCATGGCGATCGGACCGGCGACATTCTTCAATCCGCGACTCGTCGCCATTCATGTTCATGCACGGTCCGAGTGGTGGCCGAAGATGGGTGAGTTTCTGAATCGCTTGATTGCTGACGGTATTGGGGAGCAATGGGAGGTCGCGGACCCAGATGAATATGGAGTGGCTTCGGGACTCCCCCCTCAATCGGAAGGGCCTGTCTTGATGCACCCACTCCCTGCTGATGATACGGAAGCGAGTTACCTGAATTAGACACTGGCAGCTCGGGCTTTGGAGCGGGGCCTCGTATGTCGGCGCGCCTCGGCGAGCGCCTCCACGAGCTTGAGGACGGTGCGCTGATCGGCGGCGGGCAGCTGCTCGACGAGCTGGAGGCGCTTGCGGAGCCGGGCGGTCTTGGGCGGGGTCTTCCCGCACTGGCCTTCAGGCCCAGGAGCTCATCGGCGGAGATCGTGAGGGCGCGCGCCAGATCGACCAGCAGGGCGCCGCGTGGCTGGCCGCCCTCCCCTTCGTAGTAGGCAATCACTCGCTGGGACGCGCCCACAGCCTTGCCGAGCTCGGTCAAGGTGACGCCCGGGTGTTGACGTGCCAAAGCTCAGACCACACCTCAGACGGCGGACCAATCGGCTCTCGTCCGGAGGGCGGGCCGGTGGTATAGTTGAACATCCTCCTGGCGAGATTCCCATGACCGCCTCGCTGCCCGACGATCTCATGGCCCGCCTCCGCCGGCTGCCCCCCGCTGAACAGCAGCGCGCCCTCGCTTACGTCCGCACATTGGAACGGGCAGTGGCGCCGCCCATCCTGCTGCAAGCCGCTGGCAGCATTCCGCCTGAGGAACTGACGGCGATGGCCGCGGCCATCGAGCCCGACTGCGAACGGATTGATGCCGCCGGCTGGTCGGTACCTGCTCGACACGAATATCCTGATTGCCTTGCTGGCCGGCGAGCCACCCGGAACGAGCGGGGTGGCCGCCTCGGCAGCCATCTTGGTGCGGGTCATCGCCGTATCGTTCACTTGCCAAGTGACTGTACGTGAACTACATTGCGGCTGTACACGCTCCGGAGGCCCCACATGCCCAGCACCTCCCCCCGCGTCCGCAAGAATCTGCGCCTCAACCAGGCCAACCTGGACCGCGCCCGCCGGATCCTCGGTACCGCCACCGAAACGGAGACCGTGGAGCAGGCCCTCGATCTCGTGGCGTTCCGCCAGGAGGTCACGTCGGGGGTCCGCCGCCTGGCCGGGAGCAAGACGATCCGGGATCCGTTCGCCGGGGAGTGAGCACGGGTGCCGAAGTACGTGCTCGATACCAACGTATACATCACCGCCAACCGCGACCCGCAGGCCGCCGAGGCGCTGATCGGTTTCTATGCGAACCACCTCCCGACCACCTACTTCCACGCCACCGTCGCTCAGGAATTGATGGTGGGCGGCCTGACGCCTGAGGGGCGTCGTCGCACCCGGGACGCCTATCTCCGGCCCTTCGAGGCCCGGGGACGGGTGGTCGTGCCCTCGTATCAAGCCTGGGTGCGGAGCGGCGAGCTGGTGTCGCTCCTGATCCAGCGCCGCGTTCTCAGCGCCGGGGGCATTACCCGATCCTTCCTGAATGATGCGCTGCTGGCCGCGTCGTGCAGAGAGGAGGGCTTAACTCTGGTTACCTCGAATACCCGGGATTTCGCCCGTCTCCGACAGGTGGAGCGGTTCGAATTTGTGGCCCCCTGGCCGGACGGGGCCCAAACGACCTAGCGGTAGGATCCGCCCTCCGGCTGACTTCTCACCCA
>JBDTTF010000074.1:0-14235 GCA_039930765.1 Gemmatimonadota bacterium
GCCATGACCTTGCTGCCGGCGGCCGCGAGGGTGTTGAACGTGTCCCCCGCGAAGTAGATCGCGTCCGGTTTGAACCGATCGCTCAGGACCATGTAGCTGTGGCCGTATTCGGTGCAGGCGCCATGGGGCCGGCGGCCGTAATTCAAGGCCGCAAAGAGCTGGCGAGTCTTGGGGTCGAACTGATCGTTGGTGGCGGTGAAGTGGTCCGACTGCTTGACCAGCATACCCGGGGTCATCTTGGCGACCACATCGCCCATGCCGCGGGCACCCGGGGCCAGTCCCCGGGCAGGGGCCTGCCCCTTCGGGGCCACCACCTTGGAGCTTTGCATCGAGAACATCGACTGCTTGGTTTCCACCATGTTCTGGGGAAAGGTGGCCAGGTCGTCGGCCAGGACCCGCAGGTCCGCCGGGTTCTTCTTGTCGCTGTTGTCGAGCTTCATGACTCCCTGCTTCACCGCCCGCTCGTACATCTGGGTGTAGTTGTCGTACGTGTTGGGGGTGGTAAACCAGCGGTCCGCCCTGAAATTGATGGTCAGATCCGCCTTCTGCAGCCGCTCGGTGATGTGCAGAAAGGCGTTCTGGAGCTCCATGTCCCTGGCCTTCTTCAGGGAAGGGACAGTGGTCTTGAGCTCCTGCATCGTCGGCACGGCGAGCTTGCTGATGCCATTGCCGTTGATGGTCTTGATTCGGGCATTGGTGAAGGTGTGCTGCACCGTGCGGACGATGGAGCCTTTGTCCCAGGTCGGCGGCATGTCAAGAAGGGGTAAGGGGAATGAGCGGCTGGGCCTCCACGGAATATGGGGCTGAGCGCCCTTGCCGCCAGAGGGGGAGCCGGGCAGCTTGAGCCGTAGTTCATTCCCGGTCGAACCGAACTCACATGCCGCCCGCCAGCTTCGCAAATTTTGTCCGGAATCGCTCCATCCTGCCGGTCGCGATCCTTCCGGTGCCGGATTGCCCCGACCGACACCATGCGAAGGCGATGGCGTCAGCATTCTCAAGGAGCAGGTCATGAGACAGATCGTGTCGCTGGTCGGCGCCGTCCTGATTCTGCTGCCATTTGCGGCCAACCAGATGGGGAAGCTGACCACCACCGCCAGGACCTACCTCCTGATGAATCTGTTCGGCTCCGCCATGCTCACCGCCGTGGCGACGCTCGAGCATCAGTACGGCTTCATCCTGCTCGAAGGCAGCTGGGCGCTGATGAGCGTGTACGGACTCAGCCAGGCCCTCCGGCGGCCGGCACTGCCGCGGTAACACGATGGCGCCCGCGCCACTGATCCGGTTCCGCAAGCTCTGTATGGCGCTGCCGCAGGCGCACGAAGTCGAGGCCTGGGGCGAGCCGACCTTCCGGGTCCGCAACAAGATGTTCGCCACCTATGCCAGCCCCGGCAATCACCATGGCGGCGGCCGGCCCTCGGCCTGGCTCAAGGCCGCCCCCGGCGATCAGGCGCTGATGGTCAAGGCCGCACCCCGCCGATTCTTCGTGCCTCCCTACGTCGGCAAGAGCGGCTGGGTCGGAGTCTGGCTCGACAACCAGCCGGATTGGACCGAGCTCGGCATGCTGCTGCAGAGTGGGTACCGACTGGTGGCGCCGAAGAAACTGCTGGCGCTGCTGCCACCGGAATGATGGGATGAGTTCAGCTCAGTCCCGGCGGCTATCCAACGCGACGCTGCGGCAGGGCGTCCGCTATCTCACCGCCCGTGATCCGATCCTGGCCGGCGTCGTTCGCAGGCATGGGCCGCCGCCGATGTGGGGACGCCCTCCCGGCTTCTCAACCATGGTCCGGATTATTCTCGACCAGCAGGTGTCCCTCGCGGCAGCACGGACGATGTACCTGAGACTGGAAAAGGCGGCCGGCGCCATCTCGCATGACGTCCTCGCCGAATTCGGGGTGGAGCGGATGCGCGGTCTGGGATTCACGCGGCAGAAGTCGGCGTACATCCATGAATTGGCACTCGAACTTGCCGCGGGAACCCTCGACCTCGGCGCGATCGCGCGGGGAGAGGATCAGGCCGGTCGCGCGCGTCTCACCGAACTGCGTGGCTTCGGGCCGTGGAGTGTTGACATCTATTACCTGATGGCGCTGCGGCGGCCGGATATCTGGCCACACGGAGATCTGGCGCTGGCTGACGCGATCCACCGCCTGGGCTACACCCGTA
This sequence comes from Gemmatimonadota bacterium, assembly GCA_039930765.1. Lineage (GTDB taxonomy): Bacteria > Gemmatimonadota > Gemmatimonadetes > Gemmatimonadales > GWC2-71-9 > DATEHG01. Next base: position 2,161 of record JBDTTF010000074.1, read on the forward strand.
GCCGAGCCGACTATGACCGGATCCGGAAGCTGGCCGAGCGCTGGGCACCGTGGCGGTCGGTGGCGGCGAGGATTTTGTGGCATCACTATCTGGAAAGCCGCCGTTAGCCGTTAGCCGTTAGCCGTTGGTCGAGGGTTGGGAGTTGGGAGTTCGGAGTTGGGAACAACACTATCGCGGAACCCGGAACCCGGAACCCGGAACCCGGAACCCGGAACCTTGAGTACCGTGAACCGTGAACTATTTCGGGGAACTTCAGCCGCGATTCGGGCGTTGAGTCACTACCCGTTCTTGTATTGAAGGCGCACCCATGTCCATCCGACCGATCAAACGCATCGTCCAGGCCCAGCCCACCATGGAGGGCGCCGGCGTCAAGCTTCACCGGGCCTTCGGCTTCGAAGAAACCGGGGATTTTGACCCGTTCCTCCTGCTGGACGATTTTCGCAATGACAAGCCAACTGACTATCAGGCCGGCTTTCCCTGGCATCCGCACCGCGGCATCGAGACCATCACTTACGTGCTCCACGGCTCGGTCAACCATACCGACAGCCTGGGCAACCATGGGGTGCTCAGCGCCGGGGACGTCCAGTGGATGACCGCCGGCAGCGGGATTCTCCACCAGGAAATGCCCGAGGGGGATGCCAGGGGCCGGATGCACGGCTTCCAGCTCTGGGCCAACCTGCCGAGGTCGCTCAAGATGACGGATCCCCGCTACCAGGAGATCTCGACGCCTGACGTGCCGGAAGTCATCGATGACGACGGGGTGAAGGTCCGGATCATCTGTGGCGATTTCTGGGGCCGGAAGGGTCCGGTCATCGGGGTCGCGGCCGAGCCTCGGTATCTCGACATCACGGTGCCGGCCGGCCGCCGCAAGGTGCTGCCGGTCGAAGTCGACCGCCACGCCTTTGCCTACGTCTTCGAGGGATCCGGCAGCTTCCGGGACGCCTCGGCGCCGCGGGAGGTCCTGACCGAGGCGGTCGGGCCACAGGGCATCGGCGGGATCGAGGAATCAGGCAACCGCTCGATGGTGCTGTTCGACCGGGGTGACGAGGTCGTGGTCCGCGCCGGCGAACAGGGGATCCGGTTCCTGCTGGTCTCAGGCAAGCCGCTGGAAGAGCCGGTGGGGTGGCGGGGGCCGATCGTGATGAACACGCAGGAGGAGCTGCGGAATGCGTATGCGGAATTGAGAGACGGCTCGTTCATCAAGGCGCGGTAGAGCCGTTGGCCATTAGCCGTTGGCCGTTAGCGAACCGTTCCGCTCGCTAACGGCTAATGGCTGACAACTAATGGCCGCTGTCAGGCAGCGCGAACGCGATCACCAGATCCCCCTGCTTGAACCCGAACAGTGCATTGCCCCCGACCGCCACGGCCACGTACTGTTTGCCGTTGATCGAGTAGCTGATGGGCGGTGCATTGACGCCGGCCTCGCCATGCCAGGACCAGAGCTGGCTGCCGGTGCCGCCATTCAGTGCGGCAAAGACCCCCTCCCCGATACCCGTGAACACCAGCCCGCCAGCCGTTGCCAATACCCCACCGACCAGCGGCTCATCAGTCTTGAGCTGCCAGCGAATCACGCCCTTGTTGCCCAGGTCGAGGGCGGTGAGTGTCCCGCTCCCCTTACCGGTGTTCTGGGTGCTGGCGTACTGGAGCACGCTACCATCCGGCCTCTGCGCCTGGTGCGCCACATAGCGGGTCGGCAGGTTCAGTGCATCGACGAAGAACAGCTGGCGGCTGGGATCATAGGCCGACGGTGACCAGTTGGCCCCGCCCGCAATGCCGGGGGCGATGACCACACCTTCTCCCGGCTGCGGCGGAGTGAACAGGTTGCGCTGTGGCACGAACGCTTCCGACTTGAACAGCAGGGCCCCGGTAACCCGATCGTGCACGAAGACCCAGCCGGTCTTGCTGGCCTGCGCCACGGCGGGTACCGACTTGCCGTCGATGGTCAAGTCGAGCAGCACCGGCGAGCTGGCCACATCGTACCCCCAGCGATCGTGGGGGATCTGCTGGTAGTACCAGACCATCTTGCCGGTGCGGTCGTCGAGGGCCACCAGCGAGGAGGTGTACAGGTTGTCGCCCGGGCGGGAGGCATCAGCCATCTGCGGCGACGGATTGCCGGTGCCGAAGATCAGCAGGTGCCGGCTGGCATCGATCACTGGTGTGGCGTAGATCGAGCCGCCGCCGAAACGCCAGGCGGAATCATGAGCGGCGGCGGCAGCCCTCTCCCCCTCGACCTCTCGATTGAGCGACACACCGTCCGGGGTGGTCGAACGGAATTCTCCTTCCCAGCCCGGGCCAGTCACATCAAAGTGCCAGAGTTCCTTTCCCGTCCTGATATCGAACGCCGCCATCAGTCCGGGCCGGCCGTACTGGCCCGAGACCCCGACGACCGATAGCCCCTTGTCGGGGTGAAGCCCGTAGCCCACTCCCGCAATCCCGACGAACACCTTGCCATCATGGACCAGCGGCGCGGCGCCGATTCCAACACCGGTCGAGCCGTTGGCGCCGACCTGGGACATGGGGTCGTCGGCGGTGAGCTGGGCAGTGGCTTCCGTGGTCCCCGCGTACCTTGCCACCGTGACATCCCACATGACCGTTCCCGACCTGGCATCGAGCGCGATCAGCCGCCCGTCGACGGTGCCGACGTACACCTTGCCACCGGCTACCGCCACCCCGCGATTGGCCGGGCCGCAGCAGAGCCTGGTGGTCCGTGGGGTATGGATGTACCGCCAGCGCTCCCGCCCGGTGCGGGCATCGAGGGCCACCACCGAACTGAACGGCAGCGACAGGTACATCTGATCGCCGACCACGATCGGGGTGGTCTGGAAGGTGGCGGTGACGCCGCTGTGATAGCTCCAGGCCGGCGCCAGTCGTGCCACGTTGGTGGTATCGATGCTGGTGAGCGGAGAGTACCGCTGGCCGCCGAGGTCGTGGCCGTGGAGGGGCCAGTCGGTTTGGGCGCTGGCGGCTGTCGGGAAGGCAAGAGCGAGGATCGCTATGAACGGGCCTTTAGCCATTAGCCGTTAGCCGTTGGAGAAAACCACGAGCGCAAAGGAGAAACGACTCCAAATGGTATCCGAGCTGTTCGCCAATGGCCAATGGCCAACAGCCAAAGGCTTCCCTACCACGTATCCCCACCCCCCGCCGGCGGCCAGACATCGAACGCCCGCCGCATCTGGACCACCTGGCCGATGTGGTAGCTGTTGTGCGCGATCATCTGCATCAGCACGTCCCGCACCGATTCCCCGGTCTTGGGGTGGACGATCCGGTCGCCGTCGGTCAGGTGGCTGGCGAGCGCCATGAACTGGTTGATCTGGGACTCGAATCGGGCGCGCCCGGCTTCCCAGGCGGCCGCATCCGGCGGATCGGGCGCATCGGGCCAGCTGGCCGATGCATGCTCTGGCGTCGGCACTTCGGGCCCGGCAATCGAACGGAGCTCGTGGTCCATCCAGTAGTTCAGATGCCACAGCTCCTTCCAAATACTGTGCTGAGTCCTCGGCAGGCGCCGGCCAGCCAGCTCGAGGGTCAGTCCCTCGAAGCAGGATATCGAATCGGCGTGGGCGCCTTTGCCACGGAATAAGGCTGTCAACACACTCATTGCGACTCCATCTGGCCGTTGGCCTTTAGCCATTGGCCTTTAGCAAGCAACAGATCAACAGAGCCCGTTCTAAATGCTGGCCAACGGCCAACGGCTAACGGCTAACGGCTGACGGCTGACGGCCTATGGCCGAAAGCCCACAGCCAGCGCGATCGTCGTCTCGTACCCATGCTCCGCCGCGTCCTCCAGCAGCGCGGCCGCGGCATCCTCCAGGCAGGCCGCCTCCCGCATCTCAAACGGGTCGAGCGCGAATGGCTGGTTGGGCAGGGCGGCATAGGCGGGAAACTGCTCCTGGATCGGGCAGCCATTCTCGATCGACCGGCCATCCTCGGCCTCCATTCCCAACCCCATCCAGCGGCAGATCAGCGGCCGGTCCTCATAGATCACGCAGGCGCCGGACGAGTCGAGCATGGGGCAGGGAACCTCGGACAACGCTTCACTGATCCGGTCAAACCGCTCGTCACCAATGGCCGCAATATCCCACGGCTCGGACCACTCCGGCGCCAGCTCGAGAATCCGTCTGGCCAGCTGCCCGGCGCGGTCCAGCACGCCGGCCCGGACTTGAGGATCGAGACGGCCCACTGCGCCCCGGATCAGCCGCACATCGGCCACCGAAATATCAAACGGACCGTTGCAGCAGGCGGTGCAGCCCGGCCGGCAGGGAATGACCCCAGGATTGCGCGCCTCCGCCCCGGCAAACCAGTCATCGAGCTGGCGCAGCAGTTCGGGATAGGGTGAACCGATCTGGTCGGTCACGGCCCGGTCAGATCTTTCGGGCGCCCACGGCGAGGACGATCCAGCCCACGATGTAGCAGGCGCCGCCAATCGGGGTGACCACGCCGAGGCGGTGGTCGTTGGTCAAAGCCAGGGCGTACAGACTGCCCGAGAACAGGATGGTGCCGAGAATGAAGAACCGGCCGGCCCAGGCCGCCTCGGGGTTGGCTCCATGGCCCGCCATCCACGCCGCCCCGAACAGGGCCAGGGCGTGATACATCTGGTAGCGGGCGCCAGTCTCGAAGGCGCTCAACAGCTCGGGGGTGATCTGTGACCGGAGCGCATGGGCGCCAAAGGCTCCGGCCGCCACGGCGAGGGCGCCGAGCACCGAGGCTGCGCCGGCCAGGAAGCGGGTGCTCACGAGCCGGTCTTGAGCGGGCTGGGATCGACGGCCATTCCCATCGCGTGATAACCGTTGTCCACATAGATCGTGGTGCCGGTGATGGCCGCGGCGAGCGGGCTGGCCAGGAAGGCCGCAGTGGCGCCGACCTCCATCGCATCGAGCGCCCGGGGCAGTGGAGAGTTGGCCCGGCAGTACTCGATCATCATCCCGATGAAGCCGATCGCGGTGGCCGCACGGGACCCGAACGGTCCAGCCGAGATCGTGTTGATCCGGACGCCGTGGCGCCGGCCGGCTTCGTAGGCCAGGGTGCGAGTGTCGGATTCGAGCGCCGCCTTGGCGGTCGACATTCCCCCACCGTAGCCGGGAATGACCCGTTCACCCGCCATGTAGGTCAGTGACAGGAACGAGCCACCCGGCCGCATCATCGGGGCAAAGGTCCGCACCATCGACACCATGCTGTAGGCACTCACGCCGATGGCGGAGAGATACCCCGCGCGGCTGGTATCGATCAGCGGCTTCTTGACCTCGGGTCCGTTGGCCAGGCTGTGCACCAGGATATCGAGCGGCTGGTCGCCGAAATCGGCCTTCATCGCGGTGGCCACACCCTCGATGCTGAAATCTCCCCGCTCCTTGTAGCGCTTGTTGTCGCGGATATCGGCCGGCGCGTCGGCCAGGGTGTCATAGGCCGCGTCGAGCGCGTAGATCTTCTCGAACGCCATCCGGCTACCGTTGGAGAGCGTCAGCGAGCTGTCCATCTTGCCCCGTTCCAGCATGTTGAGGAAGATGTTCATGGCCATGGGCCAGGTGCCGACCGACACCGACGCCCCGGCTTCGGCCAGCGACTTGGCGATCGCGAAGCCAAACCCGCCATCATCCGCCACCCCAGCGACGAAGGCCCGTTTGCCGGAGAGATCAATTGGGAGCATGGATCAATTCCTGAGTCGAGAGACGATGGTCAAGAGTCGAGCGTCAAGAGTCGAGAGTCAAGACCCAACGCCGACTCCAGCAACTGGCTGGGTCCGAGGTGAATTGATGGATTGAAGGATTGCGGGATTGCCGGGGCGATTGACGCACCGGCGCCCGAACTTGCCTCCAAATCCATCAATCCCAAATCGGACAATCAGTTCACTCCTCCCGCAGCACCTCCAGCGGCGCCCTCCGCCACACATCCCGGCTGCTCCAGAGCCCGACCGACACCGTCAGCACGATCAGGCCGGCGGGGAGCAATGCCAGTGAGGCGGCGGGCAGCACGAACGGGACTTCGAACACCCACTTCATCAGCGCCCAGCCAGCCGCGAGCGCCAGGCCCAGCGCCACGACAGCCGAGAGCACGCCGAGCGAGGCGTATTCTACCGCGAGGATGCGGGCCACCTGGCTGCCGGTGGCACCGAGGGTCCGGAGCAGCACCGCTTCGCGGAGCCGCTGCAGCCGGCTGGCGGCAACCGCGCCGACCAGGACGATGGCGCCAGTGGCCAGGCTGAACAGCGCCATGAACCGGATAGCCAGGACCACTCGATCCACCACTGCTTCGATGGTGCGCTGGACCAGCGACTGATCGATCGAGGTGATGTTGGGCCACCGCTCCGCCACTCGGCGCTGCAGCAGTCCCAGCGCAGCGGCATCGGGTACCCGGGCCAGCGCCACCAGCATTTGCGGCGCCTTGTCGAGCGGGCCGTTGGGAAAGACGATGAAGAAGTTGGGCTCGAACCGGGCCCAGTCCACGGTGCGGAGGCTGGTAATCCTGGTAATGATTGGCAGACCCTGTACATCCCAGGTGATGGCGTCACCGATGGTCACACCCAGTTCGCCGGCCACCCCGACCTCCATCGAGATCGGCACGGTGTCGGTGGCGGTGAATCCCAATCCTCGGCTGGCAAACCGGTCCTGCTTGAGCTGGTCCCACCACTTGCCGGTCAGGACCTTTTCGGACGCGACGACGGTGTCCCGGTAGGTCGAGCGGAACTCCCGGCGCAATGCCCAGCGGCCGGGGCGGTCGCCATCGCCGCCTTCACGCGCGGTGGTGTCTCCCAGCAGCAGCGAGACTGGCTTGCCCTTGAGCGCCGAGATCCGCATCGGGATGATCGGCACGGCGCCGCGGTGCACGATCTTGTCCGCATCGAGCAGTGAATCGAGTCCGGCAAGCTGGTCAGGCTGGATGTCGAACAGCACGAGGTTAGGTCGATCCGGCGCCCGGTCGATATTGAACGAGCTGAGCAGGTTCTGCTGCATCAGCGCGACAGTCGTGAGCAGGAACCCGCCGAAACCGAGCGAGAGTACCACCAGCACCGTCTGATTGGCCGGGCGGTAGAGATTGGCCAGCCCCTGGCGGTAGACGTATTGCAGCGAATGGGGAAACCAGCGCTTGAGCGCCCGGACCAATCCCAGTGCCGCCAGCCACAGTACCAGCAGCGCCACACCCGCCGCGCCAGCGAAGATCGCACCGCGAACGAGATTGCGGACCTGCAGCGCCGCCAGCCCCGCCACGCTCAGCGCCAGCACCAGCGCGGCGAGCACCACCCAGCGGTCGGGTCGGCTCTTCGCTCCCTCCTCGAACGGCCGCCGCAGCACCACCAGCGGCGCCACCTTCCGGATGGCCAGCAGCGGCAGCAGCGCAAAGGCGAGCGCCACCCAGACCCCGACCCCGATGCCCTGGGCAATGGCGCCCCACGAGAGCTGGACCGACACGTCGAGCGGCAGCAGTCCGCTCAGCACCCTTGGCAATCCCAGTTGAATCAGCGCCCCGAGCACGGCACCGAGGATACTCCCCAACAGGCCCATGGCACCGGCCTGCAGCAGATACACCGAGAACAGCTGCCGGGTCGAAGCGCCCAGACAGCGAAGCACCGCAATCGACTCGCGCTTCTGGCGGATGAATACCTGCACCGCACTGGCCACCGCCAATCCGCCCAGCAGCAGCGCCACCAGCGCAATCAATCCGAGATAGCGACCCAGCTGATCGAGGAACGACTTGAGCCGCTCCTGGTCCTCTTCCACCGTCCTGATCCGGCCACGCTCGGCCGAGATCGGCTTGCGGAACTGTTTGGCGACTGGCTCGGTTTTCTCGTCGGGGGCCAGCTTGATGAAGGTCTTGTACTGGGCCCGCGAGCCGAAGGTCAGCAGCCCGGTTGCGGCGAGATATCTGGCCGAGATGAAGATGCGAGGGCCAAACGCTGAGCGGATGCTGCCGTCACCCGGGAAGTTGTCGACCGTGCCGGCAATGACAAACCTGGCCTCGCCGACCGCGAGCGTATCACCGATGTGGGCGTCGAGCGCAGTCAGGACGCCGGCATCGACCAGGGTGCCAGGGCTGTTCTGCAGCGCAGCCCAGGCGCCCGCCGGCGCGGTTTTCACGTCGCCATAGAACGGATAGCCGGGCTCAACCGCGGCCACCTCGACCAGCCGGACTCCACTGGTGCGGGTGACGTACGCCATGGCCGAGAAACTGGTGACCGCCGCCCTGGCCCGGCCGGGCGCCTTGGCGATCGAATCGATCAGCGTCAGCAACTGGCCGGTCGGTGCGGACGGCGAATTGACCACCAGGTCGGCGCCCAGCAGCGCCTTGGCCTGATCGTCCACCGAACGCGACAGGTTGTCGGTGAAGGAGTTGATGGCCACGAGGGCTGCGACGCCGACCGCAATGGCCGCGGTGAGCAGCAGCAGGCGGCGGCGCGCGGCCCGGCCCTCGCGCCACGCCATGGCCACCACGAACGGCAATGGCTTCAAGGGGCGCCGTCGCTGATGATTGCGCCATCGGCCAGCCGGATCACTCGGCGGGTCCGGCCGGCCAGATCGCTGTCATGGGTCACGAGCACCAGGGTGGTGCCGTAGTCCCGGTTCAATCCCGTCATCAGGTCGATGATGGTGCTGCCAGTGGCCGAATCGAGATTGCCGGTCGGCTCATCGGCAAACAGGATGCGGGGCCGATGGCAGAAGGCCCGGGCCAGGGCTACCCGCTGTTGTTCGCCACCGGAGAGTTGCGCCGGATAGTGATGTCCCCGGCCGGCCAGCCCGACCCGCGCCAGCAGCTCATCGGCCCGTGGGCCCGCCGGCTGACCGCGGAGCTCGAGCGGCACCATGACATTTTCGCGGGCGGTGAGAGTCGGGATCAGGTGGAAGGACTGGAAGACGAAGCCGACCTTTTCACCCCGGACCAGGGCGCGGGCATCCTCGTCGAGTGCACCGATGTCCTGACCGTCGAGCGTCACGGTGCCGGTGCTGGGGCGGTCGAGGCCGGCGAGCAGGCCGAGCAGCGTGGTCTTGCCGCTGCCGGAAGGGCCCACGATGGCGACGAAGCCGCCCGACTCGATTTCGAAGGTGATATCCTTCAGCACCGTGAGTTCACGGTCGCCGGAGCGGTAGGTCTTGGACAGCGCTTGGCAGACGATCATCTGTTGGCCACGAAAAAACCTGCCACGGAGGAACACGGACGGGCACGGATCGTTCGTATCACGTCTGGAATTCCTATCATCAGGGAAGATCAGCCCATTGTTTTTTTCAAAGAAACAACTCGAACTCGGCGGTCCGGGACGAACTCACACGTCAACGGAGCGGATCCGTGTTCATCCGTGGCTTCAGGACCGAACAGTTATGGCCGCGGATGAACACGGACAAGCACGGATAAACCCGTAGCAGCTTTGAGTTTCTATCATCAGGAAAGACTCGTCACTTGTTTTTGTTAACCAACAGTTCCGAACCCGAATCGCGAAGCAGTGCCAGTCCGGGAGCGGATCGTATCCGTGTTCATCCGCGTTCATCCGCGGCCCTCTTGCTTTTGTTGAGCCTCGGCTGCGCCAAGAAGATCGAGCCAGCAACGCTGCGATCGGCCGATACCACGACTGTCGCCGCCGACTCTTCCCGGTTCACGGATCCATCCATCGTCATCCTCGGCACCAGCCTCACCGCCGGCTTCGGGCTGCAAGACCCTGAACAGGCCTATCCCGCCGTGCTGCAGCGGATCATCGACAGCGCAGGATATCACTACCACGTCATCAACGCCGGGGTCAGCGGCGAGTCGTCGGCTGGCGCGCTCCGGCGGATTGCCTGGGTGCTGAGCAAGCCGCCCGCGGTCCTGATCATCGAGACCGGGGCCAATGACGGGCTCCGGGGCCAGAGTCCCGATTCCCTCAGGCAGAATATCGAGGAAATCGTCGACTCCGCCCGCCGACTGGCGCCCGGGGCCGCCGTGGTCCTGGCCGGCATGGAAGCGCTGCCCAACCTCGGCGCCGACTACGCCCGGAAATTTCACGCGGTCTATCCGGCGCTGGCCACCGCGGACCACCTGCCGCTGATTCCGTTCCTGCTGCTGAACGTGGCTGGTGTCGATTCGCTTAACCAGGCCGACGGGATCCATCCGAATCCGGCCGGTGCCGTCATCGTGGCCCACACCGTCTGGAACGTGATTCGTCCCCTGCTCGGGAGCGCCCAATGAACCGGAGACCGGAGACCGGAGACAGGGGACGGGAAAAGCCGCTGTCCGGCCTTCTGTCTGCTGTCTTCTGTCTCCTTCTCGTCGCCTGCGGCTCGGACTCCGCCGGTCCTGCACCCCATGGCCGCAGCTACCGCATGGGCTTCTCCAACTTTCCGCCCCGGCCCGACATCACGATTGCGTTGCAGGCACTCGACCTCTGGGCCCCCCGGGCCGATGCCGCGATCATCAGCGGTGAAATTCCCTGGGCCGCGCTGCTGGCCGATTCCACCGCCGAGCAGATCGTGACTGCCGGGCTGGTGCCGCTGGCCAATTATTACCGGAGCCACCATCTCGACCTGGTCGTCACTCTCGATGCCACCGATGGGCTCAACCGGGCGGCCGAGTCGCCGGCGCTGGTGGCGGCGGGGCGGAGCATCACCGACACGGCAATCCAGCGGCTGTACCGAGCGTATGTCACCGCTATCGACACCATGCTGCGGCCAAGCTATCTGGCGCTGGCCATGGAAACCAACCTGATCCGTGCGGCCGCCCCAGACTCGATCTACCGGGCGGTGGTGGCCATGGCCAACGCCGCCGCCACCGAACGCCTGGCAGGGAATACTACCGCAAAGCTGATGGTCACGATCCAGGTCGAGACCGCCTGGGGCCGATTCTCCGGCAGCAATCTGTTCGTGGGAGTGGCCCAGGATCGGAGCGATTTTCCGTTCAGCCAGGCTCTCGGTCTCTCGTCCTATCCGTACCTCGGCGGCTTCTCCGAGCCCGAGGATGTTCCGCTCGACTACTTCAGCCGGATCACGGCCGGCAGCCCGCTGCCAGTACTGGTCACCGAAGGCGGCTGGAGCTCGGCTTCGGTGGCGGTGGTGATGTCATCACCCGAGAAGCAGGCCCGCTGGATCCATCGCGAGGGTGAACTGCTCGATGCCGCGTCGGCGGTGGCCTTGTTTCAGCTTGACTTCGCCGACCTGGCGTTGAGCTTCTTCCCGCCGGTACCCGACAGCCCGACCCTGCCGCTGTTTGCCTCGCTCGGCCTGGTCGATACTGCGCTCACTCCCAAGGTGGCGCTGGCCAGCTGGGACACTCTCTTTTCACGACCCAGGATCCCATGACCGTCACGCTGCTTGCTTTTGCCGCTTCGCTCCGCCGCGGATCGTTCAACCGTAAACTCATTCAGGTGGCCACCGGCATTGCGCGTGAATTGGGCGCCGAGGTGGACCTGGCGGAGTTCAGCGAATTCGAGATGCCGCTGTTCAACGCCGACATCAACCAGGCGACCGGCCTTCCACCTGGAGCGCTCGAATTCATTCGGCGGCTGCAGGCCACGGACGGAATGCTGATCGCCTCACCCGAATACAACTACTCGGTCAATGGGGTCCTCAAGAATGCCATTGACTGGGTGAGCCGGGCCAAACCCACCCCGCTGAACGGGCGCACCGCATTGCTGATGTCGACTTCGAGCGGGATCTACGGTGGGATCCGAGGGCTCTGGCAGCTCCGGATTCCGCTCGAGGGGTGCGGCTGCTTCGTCCACCCGGGGATGTTTCCCCTGTCCACCGGCGGCCAGGCGTTCAGCGCTGACGGCGGGCTGATCGACTCCGCCCAGCACACTCGGCTGCATTCCCTGATGAGTGGCTATCTCAAGGCTACTGAGGCGCTGGCCGCTATTCGCACCTGAATCCTTTGCGTCTTTGCTTCTTTGCGTCTTTGCGGTTTTGCAGTTGCTGTTTCAGTTGCAGTTGCAGTTTACCACAGAATCAGGCCTGACCGGCGCCCCGCAGGATGGCTGCCTTACGAACCCTCTGTGCCTCTGTGTTTCCTGCTGCAGTTGTTGTTATAGCAGTTACCTATGTCAACCGAACTCAACCGGTGAATCGGTCACCAGGTGTGAGCCGTACCCTCCGTGAACCTCGGCGTCTCCGCGGTCCCAGTTGCTGTTGC
>JBDTTF010000075.1:0-5301 GCA_039930765.1 Gemmatimonadota bacterium
GCCACATTCTCGAAAATTGACATGGTGGGGAAGGGAGTCGGCCGCTGGAACACCATGCCGATCCGGCGCCGCAATGTCATGGCGCTGACTCCGGCGCCGTAGATGTCCTTGCCGTCAAGCAGCACCCGCCCGCTGATCCGCCCGCCGTCGGTCAACTCGTGCATCCGGTTGAGGGTGCGGAGGAAGGTCGACTTGCCGCAGCCGGACGGCCCGATCAGGGCATGCACCGCATTGGCGGTAAAGCTGAGGCTGACTTCCCGGATTCCAGCCTTGGTCCCGTAGAAGGCACTGAGATTTTCGGTGGCCAGCCGGACCGGCGCGTCGGCACCGGAGGCCGGGGCACTAACGCCCGGTTCACCGCGCGTCCGGGTGGCGAGCGCCTCAACCATGCGCGGCAAACTTGCGGCGGGTAGCCAGGCGCATGGCCAGGCTCAGGGTCAGCACCAGGGTGATCAGCACCAGGGCGGTGGCCCAGGCCAGCTGGTGCCACTCTTCATACGGGCCGGTGACGTAGGTGTAGACCGTGAGCGGCAGCGCGGCCATCGGCTGGTCGAGCTTGAAACTCATGTACTGGCTGCCCAGCGCGGTGAAGAGCAGGGGGGCCGTCTCTCCGGCAATCCGGGCCACCGACAGCAGCCCGCCGGTCACGATCCCAGGGAGTGCCGTCCGCGCAATCACGGTCAGCGAGGTCCGCCAGCGCGGATATCCGAGCGCCAGCGCCGCTTCACGCAGCGCGTTGGGAACCAGGCGGATCATCTCCTCGGTCGTCCGCATCACCATTGGAATCATCAGCATGGCCAGCGCCGCACTGCCGGCCAGGGCCGAGAAGTGCTTCTGGCGGGCCACGATCAGGGTCCAGGCAAAGACACCGACCACGATCGAAGGAGTGCCGTTGAGCACGTCCGACACGAACCGGCTGAACTTGGCCGTGCGGGTGGCGGGATACTCGGCGCAGAAGATGCCGGCCCCGATGCCGATCGGCAGCCCGATCAGCGAGGCAACGCCGACCATGATGCCGGTGCCGACGATCGCGTGGGCCACACCGCCGCCGACTTCCCCGGCGGGCACCGGCATCCTGGTGAAGAATGCCCAGTTGAGGCTGCCGGCTCCCTTGATGATCAGGTTGAGCAGGATCAGCACCAGCGGCAGCACCGCGACGACCGCCGACGCGTACAGCAGTCCGACCATCAGCCGGTCCTTGACCCGGCGCCAGACCCGGCGATCCATCAGTGTCTCCCTCCGGCTGACTGCCTGCTAGTCCGCCAGATCATCAGCCGCGCCGCCGCGTTGACCAGCAGCGTCATCAGGAACAGGGTCAGCGCCACGTACGACAGCGCCGAGAAGTGCATGTCGGTGGCGGCCTCGGAAAACTCGTTGGCAATGGCGGCCGCCATCGTGTAACCGGGAGCAAACAGCGAGGCGGACAGCTCGTGACGGTTACCGATCAGCATCGTCACTGCCATGGTCTCTCCGAGTGCCCGCCCGAGGCCGAGCACCACGGCGCCGAAGATGCCGGTGCGGGCGTAGGGCAGCACCGCGGTGCGCACCGCTTCCCATCGGGTGGCTCCCAGGGCCAGCGCCGCTTCCCGCTGGCTGCCGGGCACTGCCAGCAGCACCTCGCGCGAGACTGCCATGACATACGGCATGACCATGATGGCCAGGATGATGCTGGCGGCCAGCATGGATGGACCGTAGATCGGGCCCGTGAAGAACGGGAGGAAACCGAGGGTATCGCGGAGCAGCGGGAAGAGGAACTTCCGGAGCACCGGCATCAGCACGAAGATGCCCCAGAGGCCGTAGACCACGCTGGGAATGGCAGCCAGCAGTTCCACCATGAACGCGATCGGTTGCCGCAGCGGCTTGGGACAGAACTCGGTGAGGAAGACCGCGACGCCCAGCGACAGCGGCACCGCGATCAGCAGCGCGATGGCCGAGGAAAGCAGGGTCCCGAAGATCAGTGGCAGGGCCCCGAAGTTTTCGGCCACCGGATCCCAGGTGCTGTGGGTCAGGAAGCCGAAGCCGAACTTGTGGATCGCGAGCTGGGCGCCGTTGAACAGTTCCAGCCCGAGGAGGACCAGCAGCACCGGAATCACCAGCGCGGCCAGTGTCAGCAGGGTCCGGAATACCAGATCCCCGACCGGGATCCGGTCGCGGATGGTGACGGTGGCTGCGGTGATCCTGGGAGGTACCGTGGGCGCTGCGGTGATCGACATGCGGGGAGGATAGAGCCGCTCCCCGGCTGATCAGTCACAGCGTTGTAACGGACAGGTCACGGCGTGGGCCGGGTGGAATCGGGTGAGGAGGCATCGGGCCGCAGCCACTGGCGATACACCGCCAGTGATTCCGGGCGCTGCCACTTCAGGTAGAGCTCGGCCAGAGATGACCGGACCTGGTGGATCTGATACTGGACGGGGTGCTCTCCCGCCTGGAGCCGGCTCTGCGATTGATGCATCAGGCGCTCGGCGTCGGGTAGTCGTCCCTCGATCAACCGCAGCTGACCCTCGATCCGGTCGACTGCGGCCCACCTGGCGTCCGGTGGAGTCAATACTCTCTTGTACAGCGCTCTGGCCGAGTCAAGCATCCGAGCTGCCGCCAGTGTGTCTCCCAAAGTGACCTCCAGTTGGCCGCGCGACAGGGCCAGGCCAGCCAGTGCAGTGATGCGGTATGCTGGCGGCACCCCGGTGTACTGCTCCTCGATATCCTCGGCCCGGTCAAGCGCCGAGTCGGCGGCCTGCCGGTGGCCCAGCCCGCCTTCGGTCATGCCGAGTTGCAGCAGGGCCGTGGCAAGGGGATACGAGTCTGCCGCCTGCGGGTGCGCGAGTCTGGTGACCTCCGCCACCAGGAGCGGCCTGGCCTCGGCAAACCGCCGCTGCCGGCGGAATGCATCGGCCAGCACCATCGCCGCCGAGTTGCCGGGGGAGCCCACCTCTCCCGCCGCCTCGCGGGCCATGACTTCACGCAGCAGTATCTCCGCCGCTGGATACCTCTCCTGTCCGATCAGGACGCCGGCGTAGGTCTCGAGTGGTTCCAACCGGCTGGGCTCACCGCCGGGCCGCCGATGGATCAGGCGGGCCTCGGCCAGCAATGAGTCGGCGGCCGCGAAATTCTGCCGCTTGGCCATGACCCAGCCCAGGGTTTCGAGTTCGGTGGCCAGGGTGACACTGTCGCCGCTATCGGCGCGCTGGCTGGCGAGTGCGACTCGCAGCAGCGACTCGGCGAGCACCGGGTCGCCGTTGAAATAGCGCACCATGCCGAGGGCCGACTGCATCCGGGCGCGGATGCCGGGCTGCGAGGCGTACTGCTGCTGGATGGCGGCCGGGGCCCGGGCCAGGACATCGGCCACGGTGAGCGGCTTGCCCTGGTCGTCAGTCTCACGGCTCAGCAGTTCCCAAAGCGTGTGCGTGACAGCCGTGGCCTTGTCGCGTTCGGCCGCAGTGCGTTCGGCGGCGATCCGGATCTGCTGCGCCTGGCGGCGGGTCACGGCGGCAAACCCGATCAGTCCCACTGCCACCGTCGTGGCGACAATCACCGGCCAGCGATGCCGGGTGACGAACTTGCCGGCGCGATATGACCAGCTGTCCGGCCGGGCGCGGATCGGAAGGTTGCCGAGGTAGCGGCGAATGTCCTCGGCCAGCTGCTCGACCGAGGCGTAGCGGCGTTCGGGTTCCTTGCGCAGAGCCATCAGCAGAATGCGATCGAGGTCGCCGCGCAGCTCGCTGATGCCGGGGTTGGAGCGCGAGGGCATCGGAGGATCGAGGGTCTCGACCCGGCGCTGGAATTCGGCCGGGGTGAGTGTGGCCGAGGAGTGAGGCCGGCGTCCGGTCAGCAGTTCATACAGCACGATGCCGAGCGAATAGACATCGGTGGCAGTGGAAACCGGCCGCCCGCCCAGTTGTTCGGGGCTGGCATACTCGGGGGTCAGCGGCTGGCCGCCCTGCGCCGTCGCGATCGGGCTCGACGCCGGGTCGACCAGTTTCGCGATTCCGAAGTCGAGCAGTTGCACCCGGCCCGCGGTGGTCACCAGGATGTTGGAGGGCTTGAGGTCGCGGTGGATCACCAGGTTCTGGTGGGCGTACTGGACCGCGGCGCACACCTGCAGGAACAGGTCGAGCCGGGCCCGGGTTCCCAGCCGCTGCCGGATGGCGTACTTGTCGAGCGGAACTCCATCGACATACTCCAGCGCAAACCATGGTACGCCGCGGGACGTGACTCCGCCATCCAGCAGGCGGGCTATGCCGGGGTGTTCCAGCGCGGCCAGGATCTGGCGCTCCTCGACGAATCGGCGCCGGAGGACGGGGTCATCCTCGAGCCCGGCCCGGACCAGCTTGATCGCCACCTGTTTGCGGTACTGGTCGTCGGCCCGTTCGCCGAGGTAGACCGCGCCCATGCCGCCTTCGCCCAGCACGCTCATGATCCGGTAGGGGCCGACCTGATCGGGAATGGCGGCGGCGGCCGCGGCCTCGGTCGCCGCGATCATCGGCTCGGCGAACGGTGAGGCGCCGCCATCGAGCAGCGGATGCGGCGTCTCGACCGAGGCCAGCAACCGCTCGACGCGGTGGCGCAGCGCCTCGTCGCCGCCGCAGGCGGTCTCGAGGTAGGCCGAACGCTCCGACTCCGGCAGATCGAGCACCGCGTCGAGGATCGGTTCGACCCGCTCCCAATCCCGGCTGGTCCGTGGCTGGCTCATGGAGCCGGCGCCTCCAGCGCATCGGCGATTAGCGCCCGCGCCTTGACCCAGTCTCGCCGGACCGTGCGAGCCGTGACCCCAAGGGCCTGGGCGGTTTCGTCGTCGGTCATCCCGCCGAAGAACCGGCAGTCCACCACATCTGCCATCCGGGGATTCAGCTGGCGCAGGTCGGCCAGCGCGTCATCCAGCGCCAGCAAGGTGTCGGCTCGATCGCCGGTGGCGGCCAAGTCGGTGAGTTCGACCCGGACCCATTGGCCACCCCGCTTGTCGGCCCGATGGCGGCGGGCATAGTCGATCAGCACCCGGCGCATGGCCACCGAGGCCGCGGCCAGGAACCGGGAGCGGTCGGCGCTTCCGGGCTGGCCGGGTCCGGCCAGCCGGAGGTAGGCCTCGTGGACCAGCGCGGTGGTGGTCAGGGTGTGGCCAACCGGTTCGTGACGCAGCTGAAGCCGGGCCAGCCGCCGCAGGTCCGCGTACAGGACCGGCACCAGCTGGTCAACCAGGGCCGGGTCCTGGGGAGTATGTCCGGATTCGGGGAGCGAATGCGCCAATGGGTACAGGGTCAGGGTGTTCCGTATGATAGCGCGCGGTGAAGACGGAACCAGTCTGGCTGC
>JBDTTF010000076.1:0-2372 GCA_039930765.1 Gemmatimonadota bacterium
TCGCCTCTCGCCTCTCGCCCTCTCTCTCACTCCCCCTCCAGCAGCCTCCGCACCGCGCTGGACAGATCCGCTTCGCTGAACGGCTTCTGCAGAAACGCTTCCCCCGGAGCAAAGACCACATCGCGCCGGAAGGCATCATCGGTATAGCCTGACATGTACAGCACCTTGAGCCCTGGCCGCTGCTGGCGGATCAGGGCGGCCACTTCAGGGCCGTTCATTCCGGGCATCACCACGTCGGTGAGCAGCAGCTGAATGCCGGCGCCAAGGCGGGTCGCCAGCCGGATCGCCTCGTCGCCCTCCGCCGCCGCATGAACCGCATACCCGTTGCGCCGCAGCTGACGTCCCACCAGGTGGCGGACCGCCTCATCATCCTCGAGCAGCAAGATCCCCTCGCCGTGACCCGGTTCGATCGGCCGACCGGCCGGCGCCGGCGTCGTGGGAGTCAGCGGCTCGAAGACTGCCGGCAGACACACCTGGAAGGAGGTGCCCAGACCTGGCTTGCTCTGCAACCAGATATCGCCGTTGGCCTCCTTGATCACGCCGTAGACCATCGCCAGGCCAAGGCCAGTTCCCTGTCCCGGCCCCTTGGTCGTGAAGAATGGCTCGAAGATCCGTTCCTGCAATTCGGGCGGAATTCCTACGCCCGTGTCACGCACTACCATCATCACATACCGGCCCGGCGTGAGCCCGCCGTGCTCAGCGGCCAGCTCGGCGTTGACGGTCGCCGCAGAGAGTTCGATCGAGAGCGTCCCCCCGTCTGGCATGGCATCGGCCGCGTTGAGCGCCAGGTTGAGTACCACCTGGCCCAGCTGGCCTGGATCGCCCCGCACGGCGGGCAGTCCAGTCGCGATGACCAGCTTGAGGTTGACGTTTTCCCGCAGCAGCCGGCGCAGCATGTGTTCCAGCCCCGATACCACCACTCCCAGGTCCATCACCCGGGGCTGGATGATCTGCTGACGGCTGAAGGCCAGGAGCTGACGGGTGAGGCCGGCGGCCCGGGTGGCGGCATCGGCAATTCCCGCCAGCTCCGCCGAATCGGGATCCTCCGGCGAGAACCGCGGCAGCAGCAGTTCGACTGCACCCAGGATCGCGGTCAGGATGTTGTTGAAATCATGGGCCACCCCTCCAGCCAGACGGCCCAGCGCCTCGAGCTTGGCCGCCTGCATCAGCTGCTCCTCGATGCGGGCCCGCTCCAGTAACTGCTGTTCCAGAGCCACCGCCGTGGAACTGAGTCCCTCGAGCAGCACACCCACCGACACTGCCACGAGGGCGTCGAGCGCCAGGAAACTCCCGGCAATGACCGCCCAGAGGCCAACCGAAATACTGGAGGACCATGACAGAGCGCCCACGGACAGCTGGTAGCCGACCGCGCCGAGGGTGGCCGCAGTCAGGATCAGCGCGGCCAGTGCTGGCCGGACGCCGAACAGAAGGGCGGCCAGAATGGGAAAGGCAAAGAGCCAGAGCAGCCCGGCGGCGAACGGGCCGAACTGCAGGGTGAAGAAGAGTCCCAGCAGGTAGATCAGCACCACGACGGCTCCGGCCCTCCGCCGGAAAGAAACCCGTCGTGCCAGCAGCAGCACCACCAGGAAGAGGTATGAACCGGTGCCGGCGGCAATCACCCCCCAGAGCCCGCCTCTGAACGCCATGATGGTGCTGGGAAGCCAGGCGACGAACCCGCCGATCACCAGGGTCCAAAGCACTGCGGTCAGAATCCGGTCGCGCCACTGCTGCAGGGCGCCAGATCCGGTTCCAATGGTGAAAGCCATGACCTACTATAGCGGCCGATCGGCGATCTGACGGATCGAATCGAGCCCGCCGTGGGTCCGCAGCTCTCTGGCTCCCTGGACTGAGTCCCGGCCCGGCCCGGCCCGGCTCGACCCTCCGTGGTGCCGCTCCGGCTGGGGTGACTGCTGACCCGGATTCACTCCGGGACCCCGGCGCTAACTCCTCGTCCGGACTTTGGTTGACCTCCCGCGCGCCGTCGGGTTATCTTTGCAGGCTGTCATTATGAACGACCTTTCGATGACCCGGAGCCAGATGCTCCTCCTCAGCGGCACCGGCAACCGGGCACTGGCGGAGGAAGTGGCCGCCCACCTCGGGCAGCCGCTCTGTCAGGTCACGAACAAGCGGTTTGCCGACGGCGAGATCTTCGTCAAGATCGACGAGAATGTGCGGGGCCGGGATGTCTACATCATCCAGCCCACCAATCCGCCGGCTGAGCACATGATGGAGCTGCTGCTGCTGATGGACGCGGCCAAGCGGGCCAGCGCCGCCCGGGTCACCGCCGTCATTCCCTACTTCGGGTATGCCAGGCAGGACCGGAAGGATCAGCCCCGGGTCGCGATCAGCGCCAAGCTGATGGCCAACATGGT
>JBDTTF010000077.1:0-5152 GCA_039930765.1 Gemmatimonadota bacterium
CTCTCGACTCTCGACGCGGATACCCACGCCTTTATTGCCTACCTCATTGCGCACGAGTCACACCATCGTGGCCAGCTGGTGGTGACAATCAAGGCCAACGGAACACCGCTGGACAACAAGATCACCTATGGATTGTGGGAGTGGGGTGTGCGGTGAGACAATGCAGAGAGGGAGTCGCGGCGGTGACGACTCGAATCGCGGCCGGGTTCCTCGGCTTGTTTCTCTGCGCCAGTCAGGCTGGAGCGCAGTCAGTGAGCCCGGACTCGAACATCACCCGGTTGAACTGGCATACGGTCAATCTGCTGGTCATTGCCGACCGCAAGGACGGGCTCGGCCTCTGGATTCAAACGGCGATGTCGGCTCATCAGGGCAAGCCCCGCCAGTATACTGCCTCGTTCGAGCCTGACGGGCTCCAAGGCTGGCTTGATCTCGCCAACCGGATCGTGACCACTACGACACCTCCCCGGGACAGTGCCACGGCTCTGATCGACCCGAATATTGCGGCACAGGATGGCAGCCAGATGATGCTGGTCCGGCGCCGAGCCGGTCACAAATGGGAGGACGACGTCATCCTCATCATGAGTGACAGCGGCGGGCGCAACTCCTGGGCGATCGAGGCGCAGCTTCCGGAAATGGCCGAGTTGGTCAAGACGATGTTCGCCGCGGCCACTCGCAGTCACCTCGAACCCGCCGCTTCAGTCATCGCCACCGCCAATCCCATTGCTGTCGACCAAGCGCCCCGGATGCTGGGAAACCCAAAGCCCGAGTATCCGGCCGCGCTGCTGGCGGCCGGGCGCCCCGGCGAGGTGTGGCTGCAATACCTGGTACGTGAGGATGGTACCGCCGATCCGGCCAGCATTGTCACCCTGCTCAGCGACGATTCCGCCTTTACCCGCTCGGCCGTGGCCGCGATCCTCGGCACCCGATTCCGGCCGGCCCTCGTCGCCAACATTCCGACGCCAATCAAGGTTCACCAGCGGGTTGTGTTCGCGTTACCCTGAATCGTCTAGTGGGCGGGCGGGCGGGCGGGCGGGCCAAACCTTAACGCTTACGAAATCCAGGTGTATCCCTTCCGACGTTCCGACATTCCGACATTCCGTCCCTCCAATCAGCGCGCAGTCAGTTGGAACTCATTGAGCCGCCCCTCCGCCTGCTTGGTCCTCATATGATCGGCACCCAGCTCCCGCTTGAGGCCGTCATATCCTTCCTGAAGTTTCTGCCGCGCCTCGTCCTTCTTCCCGCGCTGAGCCAGCACCGTGCCGAGTACGCTTTCCGTCTGCGCCACGGCCCAATGGGTTGACCCGAGCGATCGGGTGCGGACCGCCAGCGCATCTCGCAACGTGGCCTCGGCTGCGCTGGGGTTACCTAGAGCAGCCTGACATTGACCCATCTGCAGCAGCACCACGCCCAGGGTCGGGTCCGACTCGACCAGGGCCCCGCCGCGGAGCGCCAGCATCTTCTGCAGGTCCGGCACCGCCTGCCGGCATCGTCCTGACTCGACCATGGCCGACGTCATCATGCGGAGCGCAGACAACGTCGACGGATTGGTCGGACCAAACTCCTTCTCGTCGATAGCCACCGCGCGCCGGGCCACCGATTCGGCCTCGGTAAATTTCTGATTGAAAATCAGAGTTCCAGCCAGCGGCTGCAGCGCCGATCCGACTCGTGCATCGTCCCGCCCCCGAGCCTGTTCAAACAACGCGACCGCCTCTCGCAATACGGGTTCGGCCTCGGCTGACCGGCCGAGGGCCGCCAGGGCGGTGCCGCGATTGGCGCGGGTCACCCCGCGTAATTCGAGATCCGATGGCTTGAGCCGGTCGAGTGCCCGGGCCACGGTGTCGTAGAGCGCCGCCGCCTCGGCCAATCGCCCCTGGTTGAGCTGCACCTCCGCCACGTTGCTGAGCCCCTCGTAGATATCGGCCGAATCAGGCTCAGGCAGGCGGCCCAGCATCCCCAGCGACTGCCGGTACAGCGACTCCGCCCGCGCCGCACCGCCGATCTGGGCCTCGATGTTGGCCAGATCGTAGAGCGCGTCGGCCTGGTCCTTCGACGGCCGGTCGCCATCGAGTTGCCGGCGAAGGCGATAGGCATCTTCAAGCAGCGGCCGGGCCCGCTCATACAGAAACATGTCGTTGAGAGTGGCACCGAGTGTCAGCTTGATTGCGGCGCGGAGATCGGGATCGGCCGAGAACGAGGAATCGATCCGTGGAATCGCGGAATCGATCGCCTGGACGACGGTGACCGAACGGCCTTCCCGCTGAGGCCGAGCCGAAGCAAAGACCTCCTGGAGAAAGGCGGTCACTCGGGTGGTGCGGGTGGCTTCCCGCAAGGCATTATCCCGCTCGACCCTGGCTTCCCGCGCCTGCCCCAGGCTGATCACGGTTCCGACGACCATCGTGGTAATCGCGAGCACAGCCGCAATGGCGGCGGCCCGGTGACGGCGGAGAAATTTCCCGGTGCGGTAACTCCAGGCATCGGACTGGGCCGCGACCGGCTTGCCCTCGAGGTATCGGCCCAGATCGACCCCGAACTGCTCGGCCGACTGATACCGCCGTTCCGGCTCGGTCCTGAGTGACTTGAGGACGATGCTGTCGAGCTCTCCCGCGAGGGTCCGGCTCAAACGGCGTCCGTCCGGTGTACTGGTCGCGCCACTCACCGCACGGCTTGGCAGTACGACCGGGCGCTCGGTGCTCGGTGGACCGAGTTCCGCCTGAGCGGGTCGAGCCCCCGTCAGCAGTTCGTACAGGATCACGCCCAGCGAGTAGATGTCGCTGGCGGTGGCCACCGGCTGGCCGGACCGCTGCTCCGGACTGGCGTAGGCGGCGGTCATGGGAAGCGCGCCGGTCTGAGTCAGCGGATCGTCGCGGGTGCTGGTCGGGTCGAGCAGCTTGGCGATTCCGAAGTCGAGCAGCTTCACCGTGCCATCGGTGGTCACCAGGATATTGCGTGGCTTGAGATCCCGGTGGATGACCAGCTGCCCGTGGGCATACTGGACCGCGGCGCAGACCTGCTGGAATAGCCCGATCCGCTGCCGCAGGTCGGCCGCGTGGCTGCTGCACCATTGATCGAGCGGGAGGCCCTCGACGTATTCCATCACGAAGTAGGGCTGTCCGTCCGGGGTCATCCCGCCGTCGAGCAGGGTGGCAATGTTCGGATGCTGGAGCCGGGCCAAAATCTGGCGCTCGTGCCGAAAGCGCCGGACGATCGGCTCTGACTCGCGCCCGGCCGCCAGCGTCTTGATGGCTACCCGCTTGGTGAACTGGTCATCGACCCGGTGGGCTTCGTAGACCGCACCCATTCCCCCCTGCCCAATTTCCCGAGTGACCTGCCATGGACCGAGTGTCTGACCCGCGAGCCCACTGGCGGGAGCGCCGAGTCCGGAGTCCGAAGCGGCGCCGCGCTCGAACCGGTCGCCCATGCTGGCGGCGGCCTGGATCAGCGCGGCCACTTCCGCGTGCACCGCCGCATCGGCGGACGCCAGCGCCGCCAGCCGAGCCTCGAGAGCCGGGCCGTCGAGCGGGCTGAGCTCTGCAAAGGCGGAGCGGGCGAGCTGCCACTGGTCGCTGGTGAGGGTCATCCGGATCGGGAAGAGGGTGGGTGGTCAGGTGCTGCCGTTGAGCTGGTTCAGCCGAGCTCCCGCTGGAGCCAGGCCCTGGCAAAGGCCCAATCGCGCTTAACGGTGGCCGACGAGAGCCCCATGACCTCTGCCGTTTCCTCGATCGAAAATCCGGCGAAGTACCGCAGCTCCACCAGCTGGGCCTGCCGCGGGTCGAGCCGGGCCAGGCGCCCGAGCGCCTCGTCAACCGCCAGCACCTCATCGGAGGCGGAGTCGCCGGCGGGCACATCCCCTGAATCGAGGGTGACCTGGTGCTGGCGGCCCCGTTTCCCCGCGCTGCGGCGGCGGGCGTGGTCCACCAGGATTCGGCGCATGGCCTGCGCGGCCACGCCGAAGAAGTGACTGCGCCCCTGCCAGTCAACTCGGCGCTGGTCAACCAGTCGGAAGAAGACTTCGTGCACCAGCGCCGTCGGTCCCAGGGTGTGCTCTCCCCGCTCTCGGCGGAGCTGGCTCGCAGCCAGGATTTTGAGCTCGTCGTACACCACCGGCATGAGCCGTTCGAGCGCCCCGGTTTCACCGCCGGAGAGTTCGATCAACAACCGGGTGACGTCCGAGTTCGGTGAATCCACGGGGCACGACGGTGAGGGTGCGGACAGGGTGCTCCCTCCCCAATGTCACGCGCAATTGCCGGGGCGGAAGGCTCAAACCGGACCATGAGCCGGTTTGGCTCGGTCCTGCGCGTGTAAGGTAGCGCCCCCAACCGGCCCAGACCCGCTACCCGATCCGCCAGGAGAGATGACCATGACAACCCCCCGGACCTTGTTTCAGCTTGCCGCACTGACTGTGCTGACCGCGTGCGGAGGGGCCGGTGGCGGAGGCGGGGGACAGGTGGTCCAGGTCGGGGACGACCTGAACTTTGCGCCGAACAGCGGCGTCACGTGCCAGGACGGCTTCCCGATCCAGATCAATGCCTCGTTTCCCCAGCCGTTCACCGGTGCTGGCGCGCAGTCCTGCCTGCTCGTCACCTTCTTCAATGGCGCGGCGCCGC
The DNA here is from genome assembly GCA_039930765.1 of Gemmatimonadota bacterium. Lineage (GTDB taxonomy): Bacteria > Gemmatimonadota > Gemmatimonadetes > Gemmatimonadales > GWC2-71-9 > DATEHG01. The sequence goes on from JBDTTF010000077.1 coordinate 4,605, forward strand.
GCGAAAACGGAACCGTGGTTTCGGCCAACATCAGCGTTGGGCCGGTGACCGGTCCGATGCGGTTCGTAAAGGCTCGCATCCTGTATCAGAGCGCCACCGGCCAGGCCTGCTGCTCGGTTCAGCAGTTCGGGCCGGTGTTCACGCCGCAGGCCAACACCATCACCACCGTGCCGCTCAACTTCCAGATGACCGAGGATCACGTTCCCGCGGCCACCGACCCCACGATTGTGGCTAACGACCTGGTGGCTCTCGAGGTCCTGGCACCTAACGTCCCGATCCCGGGAACCTGGGTCAACAACGGCGGCGCGGTGCTCGAGCTCCCGACCTACATCTACCTCCCGTCGTTCTCGGAACGCCAGCTGGGAGCGCCGAGCCAGAATCTGCGGTCGGAGGGGAGCTACAGCGGCTTCCATCCGTCCTACAACCTGAACTTCCGGCCCAACGGCGCGCCGGCGGCGATTACCGGGCCGGACGAGGAGTGAGCTGAGGGTTAGGAGTTGGGAGTTGGGAGTTGGGAGTTGGGAGTTGGGAGTTGGGAGTTGGGAGTT
>JBDTTF010000078.1:0-2905 GCA_039930765.1 Gemmatimonadota bacterium
TCACCTCTCACGCGGGTGCGGTTCCCGCGTTTATAGGGAGGGTGACTTCCACGCTGAATTCTGAAGCGTGGCGAACATTTCCGCCGTTCCCGGCGGGGATTCGTCCCTACCTTGCGCATCGGTTTTCCCTCTCACCGCTCACCTCTCACGCGGGTGCGGTTCCCGCGTTTATAGGGAGGGTGACTTCCACGCTCAGTTCTGAAGCAGGGCGAATACAAGATTCGCCCCTACCTTGCCCATCGGTTTTCCTTCTCACCGCTCACCTCTCACGCGGGTGCGGTTCCCGGCTTTCCGGGCCTCACCCCCGGCCCCTCTCCAGCCGAGCTGGCGAGGGGTGACTCATGCCTCGAATTGGTTGGGCGGCAGGACTCGGCTGGCTTCTGTCATTGCGGGGAGGGAGCGGAGCGACCGAAGGATCTACCCAGTGGGGAGGAGGCCGAATCCTCGAGGCTCGTCCGTGGTCTTTCGTCTCGCGGGCACCGCGATTCGCCGGCTGGTCTGTCTCCCGTTTACTGTCTTCTGTGTCCTGTCCTATTGAATGAAATCCACCCAGCCGTTCTCGTTGGTGACGACTGCGGTCGTGCCTGCGGCGTTGAGGGTGACCAATCGAGGTGCACCGTTGAGGATAATGGCGACCGGGACCTGTGAAACCCGGTCGACGATCGTAATGCCCCCGCCTCCCGGCAGCGTCAGGTAGAGGAGATCCTGCGCCGCCGAGTAGGCCACACTATAGCCAGGAGTGAACCATGGCACCTGTTCCTTCAAGGCACCGGATCCCAGATCGTAGATTTGCAGAGGGCCGGCGATGCTCGCCAGATACAGTTCGCTGCCATCGGCGGAAACCGCTGTCCCGCTCGCCTGGGTTTCCAGGGCGTCAAAGGTGCGGACGAGTTGGCCGGTGGTGTAATTGATTTCGAACACACCGTTGGCCGAGGCGTAGACCAGCGGAAGACTCGGGTGAAATGAGAGGTGCACGACTCCGGCGCCCACGGTGACCGAACCGAGTGAATCGAGGGTAGCGGCGTCGTAGATGAACACCTGGTTGGCTGCTCCGATGATCAGCTTCTGACCGTTGGGCGAGACTCCGACCGAAAGCGTCTGGAGGTTTTCGGGCAGCCGTATGGTATCCACGATCGAATTGGTGGCGGGGTCAATAACCAGCACACCGTTGATCGAGTCGTGCACCGCGTAGGCCCGGGTTCCGGCTGGATTGAAGGCGATACTGGTGATGCTGCCGCCCGTGGCCTGCTGGCTAGGGAGAGCCGTGGCAGGCAGGTCACCCCGGTAGAGAGTCCCGGAGTTCGCGTCCCCGACATACATGGCACCACTCGCCGCCACCGCGACCCCGGCCGGGCTGCCACCCAGCTGGGTGGTGGCGACGATGTGCGGGATGGCTGCGCTGCGCGCCAGGATCCGGACCGAATGGCTGACACTGCCCCACGAAGCGGTGATATCAGTAAATCCGAGCGGCCCGGCCGACCGGACAAGGCCGCTGCCGGAGATGGTCGCGATGGAGGGTTGGCTTGAGGTGAAGTGCACCAGGGTGGTGTCCCCGATGGCCAACCCGGCCGAGTCGAGGATCTCGGGATGTAGTCGTAGAGTGTCCCCAGGGACCAGTACGACATATGCCGGACTGAGGGCGAAACTGACCGGGATCGCCACGATGGTCACGGGGATCGAATCGGTCAGCGCGCCACTGCTGACCCTGATCCATGCCTGGCCAAGTGGGCCGGGTCCCGCCACCCGGCCATCGGTCGACACCGTCGCAATCGCGGAATTACTGGAGCTGTAGGTAACCGCATTGGCCGGCAGGTGATGGCCATCGTGATCCAGTGCCGTGACGGTCAGCTGGGCCCCGTGGGTCCGGTTCATCACCAGCGCCATCGGCTGAATCTGCAGCGAGTGCGCCCTGGTAATCGTGTGTCCCACCACTTCGGAATAGCCCTGGCCACCGTGCACCCCGATCGCAAATGGTCCGGGACTGACCGATCCCTTCAACCAGCCGGTGGCGGACACGCTAGCTCGGCTCGGGTCAGAGACGGTGAAGGTCAGGGTGGGCAACTGTGACAGTACCACCTTGTGACTGTTCTCAGCCACCACCGTCAGGTGCACGCTATCGCCCTCGGGAATGTCCGTGAGATCGGGCTGCACCAGCAGAAATTCGGTGGTGGTGGCGGGCGCATTGTCCGGCAGCCGCGCGGCGCGCCAGCTGCCAACCAGATGGGCGGCGTGGCCGCTGCCAATCAGGTTGAGGGTCCACGCCAGTGTTCCCACCAGCGAATCGCCATGGCGGGTGGCCGCCAGGCTGAACTGGGGAATCGAGGGGGTGATGGTGTATTCGGTGCCTGTCACCGAGCCGGTGAGGGTGCCGGAGGGCCCCGCGCCGCTGAAGACCACGTCGCCGATCAGGCAGATACCGTCACCGGTACCGTCGATTGAGCCGGCCAGCGAACCGGCCGTCTCGGTCAGCGTCAGGGTTCGACTCGGGAACCGGCAGTCGGCGCCGTCGCCCTGCGCCTCCCCGAAGGCCAGCGACCAGACCGTCGGGGTGGAGCCGGATCCGCCGCCAGGGCCGGTGGGACCATCCCCGCCGCAGCCGGCGAGGAGCGCGGCTGCCAGAAGCGCGATCGGCCGGAAATCGGTCTTTAGCATGGCCTTCTGCTGGTATTGTAGGGGAACGGAAGGTGTGGTCAGACTATGGGAGATACGCTAGCACAGGAACGAAGGAGCCGCCACTACCATCGATGGTAGAGGCGTGGTGCGCGGGCGGACAGGCGGGTAGAAAATTCAGTGGCACCTCATCACGAGCGCAGCGAGGGATCTATTCGATTGAAATCGGGGCCTGCCTCGGGCTCTGTCCCCTCCCCGGCCCTCCCCACTACGTGGGGAGGGTGACTTCCACGCT
>JBDTTF010000079.1:0-1981 GCA_039930765.1 Gemmatimonadota bacterium
GTCGGTCGGCTGCACAACCGGGAAACCGCGGCCCGCGCTGGCGAACCTCCGACCGGCAATGCCCGCGCCCTCTCGTTCCGCTATCCGCCGATCGTCCGGCTGACCAACACCTACATCGCCAACGGACGGGGCAGCTTCGATGACCTGATCCGCGACATCAAGCTCGGCATCTATGCCTGCGACGCCACCGGAGGGCGGTCGCATCTTGACGATTTCTCACTGACCTCCGGCTACGGCCACATGATTCGCAACGGCAAGGTGGCCGAGATGGTCAAGCCGGTGGCGCTGGCCGGGAAATTATTCGAGACCCTGGAACGGATCGAGCGCATCGGCGGCGATTTCCGCTGGAACGAGATGGGTGGTGGCTGCGGCAAGAACGGCCAGGTGCCGCTGCCGGTGAGTGAAGGGGCGCCTCACGTGCGGCTCAGCGAAATGCTGGTCGGGGGTGATGCCCGGTGATCGGCGCCCTGCTGGCCCGGGCCATCCGGATGGCAACGGTGGCCGATGCGTCGGAAAAGACTGACGAGACCGTCACCCTGCGATTCGAGGGCGGACGACTCAAGCAGGCGGGCTGGGCCCAGGAGCGCGGGGTCAATCTCCGGATCCTGGCGGAAGGCCGCCTCGGCGTTGCCGGCAGCACCGGTGATGAACTCGAACCCCTGCTCGAGGGGGCCCTGGCCTCGGCCCGCTCCGGAGAGCCCGCGGAACTGGCGCTGCCGGCTCCGGCACCGCTCCCTTCCGTCATCACCCATTACGCGGGTGCCGCATCCGCAACCGTTGCGGCGCTCACCGATCTCGGTCGGGGGCTGGCCGACCGGCTGAGGCGGGACGACTGCCAGGTCAACCTTACCGTCGAACGCTCCCTCGGCATCGTACGGGTGGCCAATACCCGTGGCATCGAGGCGGCGTACGAAGTGTCCGGTGTCAGCGTCTGGGCCCAGCTGGTCAAGGTGGTGGATGACCAGGTCATCGTGATCGAGGACCAGCTGGCCGGCGCCGATCTCCCCGAGCTGGCCGATCTCGAACGAATGGTCAGCAGCATTCAGCGGCGGCTGGAATGGGCGGGCAGGACCGCCGATGCACCGGACGGACGCCGGCCGGTCTGTTTCAGCCCGAGGGCCGCGCAGAGCCTGCTGCTGCCGGTGCAGCTGGCCTGCATCGGCAAGACCGCACTTCAGGGAAGCTCTCCGCTGGCCAACCGGCTCGACCAGCATCGCTTCGACACCGCCTTTTCACTGGTCGATGATCCGTTGCTCAACGGCCGCAGCGGTTCGCGGCCTATGGATGATGAAGGGGTGCCCAGCCGGCGGTTTCCGCTGGTGGAGGGCGGTACCGTCCGCGGCTTCATCTACGATGCGGAGACCGCGACCCGGGCCGGGGTGACCCCGACCGGCCACGCCCGCCGCACCACCTTCGGCAAGCCGCAGCCGGCCTACACCAACCTGGTGGTCGGCGCCGGTGAACTGGATCATTCGCAACTGCTCGCCCTGATCGATGACGGACTGCTGGTTGATGAACTGCATGGGGTGGGTCAGGGCAACGCGATCAGCGGCGCTTTTGCCTATCCGGTGGCCCTGGCCTACCGGGTGATCAATGGTGAAATCGTGGGGCGGGTGAACGCCACCCAGGTGGCCGGCAACGCCTATGACCTGCTCGACCGGATCAAGGGACTGGGTCGGGAGGTGCGCTGGCACGGCAGCCTGGCGGCGCCGCATATCGTGGTGGACGGGGTGGGGGTGGTGGGGAGCTGAACCAACTACGGGAGAAGGGAGATAGAAGAGGGGAGAGAGGAAAAGCCCCGGTTATTGAGATCTCATCCCGAGCGTAGCGAGGGATCGGTCCAGGTGCGGTTATGAATCGAGAAATTGCATCGGGCGGGCTTCGATCGTCCTGCAGAAGGTCCCTCACTCGCTACGCTGGCTCGGGATGAGGTGCTGGCAGGGACGCCTTTCCCCTCTCCTTTCTCCCCTCTCCTTTCTCC
>JBDTTF010000080.1:0-8164 GCA_039930765.1 Gemmatimonadota bacterium
TGTCTCGGGGATCCGGGGCTAAGAGCCCCGGCTCCCACATCGCCGCTCCGCGGCTGGACCTGTCTCGGGGATCCGGGGCTAAGAGCCCCGGCTCCCACATCGCCGCTCCGCGGCTCGACATGCCTCTGATGTCGTCTCTCGACCGCGATCCGCCATCCCGCGCATGCGGGGTATTCGGAGCCACGGCTCTCAGCCGTGGATCCCTCCCACATCGCCGCCCCGCGGCTGGACCTGTCTCGGGGATCCGGGGCTAAGAGCCCCGGCTCCCACATCGCCGCTGCGCGGCTCGACATGCCTGAATAGCGAGATCTCCGTGCGAGCCTCCTGTTACCTCTCACTTCTCACGCGGTTGCCGTTCCCGCTTCACTGCCCCCTGCCCCCCTGCCCCCCCCTCCGGGCGGTCTCGCCGCTCCGCCGCTCGACATGCCTGAAGCGGTGAATCATGAAACTCGCGATATCGAGGGTTTCTACTCTAGTCTCTAGTCTCTAGTCTCTAGTCTCTAGTCTCTAGCCTCTCGTCTCTCGTCTCTAGCCTCTCGTCTCTCGTCTCTCGTCTCTCGACTTCATTTCGGCTCGCCAGCCAGCTTCGCCATCCGCGCCTTGACCTCCTTGACCTCGACCTGCAGCTCGGGATCGGCGTCCTTCCACAACGCGGTCAGCTTGCCGTAATACTCCAGCGCCTTCGGCCGGTCGCCTTTTTCCTCGTACAGCTCACCGATGCGCCGGTAATCTCCCGCCAGGAAGAACTGGTCATTGCCGATCCTGCCGGGGCCACCGGGATTCTCGGCACTGCGCCGATACAGCGCGATGGCCGAGTCGGCCTGGTGCATCTGGTCGTAGACCAGCGCAATGTCGGCCAGGTAGCAGTTGGTGCAGTTTGCCGCGTCCCAGCCCGTCCGGAATGCGGTGAGAGCGTCGGCCAGCTTCCCTTCGGCCATGGCGGTGTAGCCTTCGGCTGCCGGCGCCACGAAATCGGTACGCCGTACTCCCAGTGGCACCGTGGCATTGTGTTCCTTGACCAGCGTACGCGCCTTGGTTGCCTGCCCGGCCATGGCGTACGCGATGGCGAGGAGCGAATAGGGTCGGTCGGCCGGCTGCATGGTCTCCAGCGGATGCTTGATCAACGCGTCATCCAGCAGCCGGATAGCGGCCGGGGCATTGTGACGATACTGCAGCTGGATCCGTGCCAGATAACTGGCACCCACGAGGTAGTCCGCCGCCAGGCCGCGCCGCTCCCCGATGGCCATGAATTCCCGCCACTGCCGTTCCGCCTCGGCGAGTTGGCCCTGGGTCAGCGAGAGCGCGGCACCGAACGAGGCGGCGGTGCTCTGGCTGGCCGGATCGCGCGAGACCTGGTCGATCTTCTGCAAGGTCATCCGCGCACTGTCGTACACCTGGTTGGTAGCGTACCAGGAGGCCAGTTGCTGACGCAGCAGCACACTGCCCGAGTCATGGCTGGTCAACAGGGCAATGTTGGCCCGGGCCTCCGCCATCTTGCCCTGGGACATCTGGACCGCGATCAACTGCTGGTAGATGGTGCCGGTCCCGCCCTCGTCGATCGCCTTCTGGGCGATCGGTTCCGCCTCGGCCCACCGTCGCTGCATCAGCAGCGCGACCGCCAGGTTGTTGGGGGCGATCGGGTCGTCAGGTTTGAGCTCCAGGATGGAGCGGTAGGCGCTGATGGCCTTGTCGAGATCGAAGTCCACGGTCATGTAATAGCGTGCCGTGGTCTGGTACCGCTCGACCTCGGTCAGCCGGTCCCGGTGGTCGAATGCCTTGGTGGCCGCGGCGTTGGCCTCGGAGACACTGCCGCGCGAATTGGTGATGGCCACCGACAGCTTGCGCCACGCCATGGCAAAGCCGCTGTCGAGTGCGATGGCCTGCTGCAGCAGCGGGATGGCCCGGCTGGCTTCGCCGATGTCGCTGGCCTTGGAACCCTCGGTGTACAGTCGCAGCGCCTCGAGCGAACCGGTGGTGACCTCTTCCAGCCGTTCGTTGGCCCGGATGGTCTTGAGCGATTCGCCTACCCGCTCGCGCACCTTCTTGCTCAGCCGGTCGATGGCCGGCAGGATCCCGCTCTCGTCATCCGCCGTCTCCCGCACCGCCACCAGCTCGGCGCCGTCGACCGCCGCCAGCACCTTGGCCGACAGGACCAGCCCTTTGCCGATGGGGCTGATTTCACCGGCGATGACGGCCTTGCCGCCTTCGCGCAGGGCCACCTCCCGCGCCGTGGTGGCATCCAGCGGCAGCCTGGTATCCCGGTTCATCCGGGCCAGGGCGTTGCCGATCTGCGAGCCGCCCAGCACGTTGACCACCGGCGACTGGGCAATGTCGATCCGGAATGCCTCGGTCACCGACTGCGCCAGGGTCGAGTCGCTCGAGTGATTGACGAAATCGGCGATCACCAGCTTGTCCCGGGCGGCCAGCTTGCCCGACGCCATCAGCGTGCCAACCGGGCCGATGCCGAGCAGCCGCATGGCGGTGTAAGCCGCAGCCACAAGCGCCAGTCCACCGAATGCCAGGCCGCCCCCCGTCAGCGCCTTTTTCCACGTCATCATCCGGTGCATTCCGGTCTCGCCACTCGGTCTCGAGACCCCGGTGGCCTGCGCCATGGCCCGGCGCCGTTCCATCAGCCCGGTGAGGAGCATGATGGGAAACCCGACAACCAGCAGCGCCAGCGCCGCACGCAGCACCCAATCCGGCAACCCGAGCTGGATGGTGAGGAAGTAGATCACGCCCAGCAGTGCCAGGCCGGCCACCACGAACATCCCCCCGACCCTGAGCGGATGGCCGTACCACTGGCTCACCGATACCGCGAGATACGGCGCCGTCTGCGCCGGTGTGGTCCCGCCACTCGGCGTTCCGATCGGCTCCAGCACCGCCAGCAGCGCATCGGCGGTCTGATAGCGATCGGCCGGACGCTTCTCGAGGCAGCGCATCACCGCGATCGCCAGTGGGCCGGAGATACCGGTCCTCCGGTTCTCGATCGGCTCCGGCTTCTGGGTCACCTGCGCCGCGAGAATGGCCTGCGGGGTCCGCCCCGTGAATGGCGGCTGGCCGGTGAGCATTTCATACGCCATCGCGCCCAGGGCGTAGATGTCGGCCCGGTGATCGATGGCCGGATCGGCCGCCGCCTGCTCGGGCGACATGTACGCCGGAGTGCCGAGCGCCATGCCGGCGGTGGTGAGCGCACCCTTGGCTCCCGCGCCCGCCTCGCTCAGCGCCTTGGCGACACCGAAGTCCATTACCAAGGCGTGCCGGCCGGCGATCATGATGTTGTCCGGCTTGATGTCCCGGTGGACCACCCCTCGGCCGTGCGCGTAGGCCAGTGCGTCCGTCACCTCGGCCAGGATGCGCACCGCATCCGCGATGGGGAGTTCCCCCGAGCGGGTGATCCGGTCGCGCAGCGATTCGCCCTCTACCAGGGGCATGACATAGTAGAGGAATTCGTCGGCCTGGCCCGAGTCGAGCACCGGCAGGATGTGTGGATGGGAGAGTTGCGCCGCAATCCGGATTTCCTGGGTGAAGCGATCGGGGCCCAGCGTGGCGGCCAGTTCGGGCCGCAACACCTTCACCGCCACTTTGCGGCTGTGCTTGAGATCCTCGGCGAGATAGACGGTGGCCATACCGCCCGCGCCGAGCTCGCGCTCGAGGGCATAGCGATCGGTCAGCGCGGCACGCAGCTGCTCGGGAATGGCGGTCATTGATCAGCCATCAGCCGTAAGCCATCAGCCGTAAGCCAGGCAATCTTCGACCGGTGGCGACTGCCCCCCTGCCCCCCCCGCGGAAAGGTCTCACCGCTCCCCCGCCAGTTTCGCCATCCGCGCCTTCACATCCTTGACGATCGGCTGCATCGGCGCATCGGCATCGGACCAGCGTTTCACCAGTCGGCCGTAGTACGCCAACGCGTTGGCCTTGTCTCCCTTGGCCTCGTACAGCTCGCCCAACCGCTGGAACGCGCGGGCATCATCCCACGGAGCAGTGGCCAGCGCACCCAGCGTCTTGGGCGTGTCGACCGCCCGTTTGTAGGCGGCGATCGCGGAATCGGGTTGCTTGAGCTGATCGAAGGCCCAGCCGATATCGGTCTGCACGCAGCTGGTACAAGGATCCTGCTCGAATCCCTGCCGGAAGCTCGACAAGGCCTGCTCCGGTTTGCCCTCCGCCATGCTGACATACCCCGCGGCGCTGTACGCGTCATTGCTGCCGCGGCGGAGCCCCTCCGGCACCTCCGCCTCGAATTCCTTGAGCAGCGCCCGGGCTTTTTGAGCCTGGCCGGCGGAGGCGTAGGTCGTGATCAGGATGGGATACGGTCGGTCCGCTGCCGCGATCGACTTGAGGGGATGGGTGGCCAGCGCGGACTCCAGCAGCTGAAGTCCGCCGGCCACATCGTGGAGATACATGATCCTGGTCCGGGCCAGCACCGCTGCCGCTGCCACGTAATCCCCGGGCAGGTCCCGTCGACCGGCTATCTCCATGAACTGGCGGACCTGTTCTTCGAACTCCTGCTCCCGACCCTGATAGAGACTGAGCGACGCATGCATCCGCCGCGACAGCGCCTTGTCGGAGGGATCGGTCGCGCGGCGGTCGTACTCGGCCAGGGCCGCCTGAGCGCTGTCGAACTGATCCCGTGCCGCGAAGTAGGCTTCCCAGAGGCGCGGCACCAGGACATTGGCCGAGTCCTTCCGGACGAATTCGCTGAGACTGGTCCGGACCGAGTCGTATTCGCCGAGGGCCAGCTGGGAGAAGATCAGCGTGACGTACGCATTGCCGGTACCATGACTCTCGACGATCCACTTGCGCACCGTCTGCTCGGCCTCCGCGTACCGGCGCTTGCTCTGGAGCGCGATGGCCAGATTGTTGGGGGCGATCGGATCGTCGGGTTTGAGCTCGAGAATCGCCCGGTAGGCGCTGATCTGCTTGTCGGGATTGAAGTCGACCGTGAAGTAGTAGTACGCCTCGGTCTGATACCGCTCGATCTCGGTCAGACGGTCCCGGTGATTGTACGCCTTGGTGGCGGCATCGGCCGCGGCCGACGCACTTCCCAGCGAATTGCTGATCGCCACGGCCAGCTTGCGGTACGCCATCGCGAAGCCGGTATCGAGGGTGATCGCCTGCTGCAGCAGGGTGATCGCCTTGTCGGCGTCACCCGCGTCGCTGGACCGGGCGCCCTCGGTATAGAGTCGTAGCGCTTCGAGCGAACTGGTGGTGACCGACGCCAGCGGTTCATTGCCGCGAATGGTCTTGAGCGACTCGCCAATCCGCTCCCGGATCCGTTTGCTCAGCCGGTCGATGGCCGGAAGAATCTGGCTGTCGTCGCTGGCCGTCTCGCGGGCCGAGACCAGCTCGGTGCCATCGACCGCGGTCAGGACTTTCGCCGAGAGCACGAGCCCCTTCCCGATCGGGCTGATCTCCCCGACGACCACAGCCTTGGCCCCTTCACGCATCGCCACTTCGCGCGCGATGGCCCCATCGAGCAGCAGGCGTGGATCCCGATTCATCCGGCGCAGCACCTGGCCCACGGTCGAACTCCCCAGCACGTTCACCACCTGCGACTGGGCGATGTCGATCCGGAACGCCTCGCTCACCGACTGCGCCAGCGTGGTATCCGCCGCGCGATTGACGAAGTCCGACACGATCAGCTTGTCCCGCTCGGCCAGCTTGCCAGTCGCCATCAGCGTGCCGACCGGGCCGATGCCGAGCAGGCGCATCGCGGTGTAGATCACGGCCAGGCCCGCCAGGCCGCAGAAGGCGTACACGCCACCCATCGTGGCCTTTTTCCAGGTGGCGAATCGCCTGAACCCGTGCTCACCCGTGCTGGTGAAGACGCCGGTCGACCGCGCCACCGCCCGTTTCCGCTCGGCAATCCCGGTCCAGATCATGATCGGGAGGCCCGCAAGCAGCAGGACGATCGCGCCAGTCATGACCCAGTCAGGCAGGCCGAGTTTGACCGTGAGGAAGTAGACCGCACCCAGTACCGCGACCGCGACCAGCAGAAAAATCGCGCCCACCCTGACCGGGTGACCGTACCACTGACCCGGCAGTGCGACTGCCGCGGTGGGCTGCGTCTGCGTCGGCGTGACCCCTCCGCTCGAGGCGACCAGCGGCTCCAGCTGGGCCAGCAATTCCTCCGCCGTCTGCCACCGGTCGGCCGGGCGCTTCTCGAGGCACTTCATCACGATGGCGTTGAGCACCGGCGGGCAGGCGGGGCGGCGTGCGATCAGCGGTTGCGGGACCTGGGTCACGTGCGCAGCCAGGATTTCCTGCGCACTCATCCCGCTGAATGGCGGACGGCCCGCAATCAGTTCGTACGCGACGATGCCCAGTGCGTAGATGTCGGCCCGGTGATCGACGTTGGGATCGGCGGCCGCCTGTTCCGGCGCCATGTAGGCGGGAGTACCCAGGGCCACGCCAGCCGTGGTCATCTGCTGGCGGCCGGTGGCTTCGCTCACCGCCTTGGCCACGCCAAAATCGGTGACCAGGGCGTGGCGCTCCGACAGCATCACGTTGTCGGGCTTGATGTCGCGATGGACCACACCGCGCCGGTGGGCGTGGGCCAGGGCGTCGGTGACTTCGACCAGGATCCGGATGGCTTCGGGAATGGGCAGCTCGCCCTTGCGGGCCAGCCGCTCGCGCAACGATTCGCCGTCGACGAACGGCATCACGAAATAGAGGAAACCGTCGGCCTCCCCGGAATCGAGCAGGGGCAGGATGTGGGGATGCTGGAGCTGGGCCGCGATCTCGATTTCGCGGGTAAACCGCTCGGGACCGAGGGTCACCGCCAATTCGGGCCGCAGCACCTTGACCGCCACCTTGCGACGGTGCTTCACATCCTCGGCGAGGTAGACCGTGGCCATTCCCCCGGCGCCGATTTCGCGCTGGATGGCGTAGCGTCCGGCCAATGCAGCGGTCAGCCGCTCGGCAATGCTGGACAATGGAATCCTGGGTGGGAGAACGAGCCTCCAATATGACGCCGCCCCGCGCCCGGGGCTACCGGGGCGGGGCGGCGGAAGCGGGACGGCCGAGGCCGCCCGCTGGACTACTTGGGCTTGATCGCGATCAGCTCGACATCGAAGGAGAGGGTTTCATTCGGCCCGATCTTCGGCGGGTTACCGGCCGGACCATAGGCCAGGTTGCCCGGGATCCAGAAATGGTACTTGGCGCCGACCGACATCAGCTGCACCCCTTCGCTCCAGCCGGGGACGAAACCGCTGAGCGGATAGGTCACCGGTTCATGGCCGTAGGAACTGTCGAACGGCGTGCCATTGAGCAGGGTGCCTTTATAGGCCACGGTGACCACGTCGGTCGCCTTGGGCTTGGGACCGGCGCCGGGCTTGATGATGGTGTACTGCACACCGCTGGGGGTGCTCATCACGCCGGGCTTGCTCTTGTTGCCGGCCAGAAAATCGGCCCCGGTCTTCTCGTTGGCGCCGCCGGCGGCGGAATCCTTGGAGCGCTGCTTCTCGAGCATCTCGTCCCGGAAGGCGGTCATGGTGGCCTGGGCCTGGGCATCGGCAATCCGGGGAGTGCCACCGGCCTGGCCATCGCGGAAGCCGTTGAACAGGGCGTCAGGGGTGACCGGAACCGACTGTTCCTTGAGGCTCTTGCCCATCTGCACGCCGATGATGTAGCTCACGCTGTCAGTGCGGCTGGCAAGCTTGGCGCTGCCGGACGCGGTCTGCTGGTTGCAACCGGCCACGGCAATGACGCCGGCCAGCAGGGCAATACGCTTCATGTGGATCGGTCTCCGGATTGGGGTCGCGTCGCCCCGGCCGGGTCGGCCGCGCGACGGGGCGCAATATAGTGGAGGGGCGGGGGCATGTCTTGGTATGGGTTCCGGGCCCCGGGTTTTCAGGCCACGGGTCTCAGGCGTGATCCGAAATGCCGCGTATGCGGCGATGTTGCCGAGCCTCGGCTTCAGCCGAGGGCGGCGAAGCGCTGGCGGGCCGATCGTACGAGCGGGGCGTTCGACAGCGGGCCGAGTAGGGACGGGGCGTTCGACAGCAGGCCGAGTAGGGACGGGGCGTTCGACAGCGGGCCGAGTAGGGGCGGGTCGTTCGGCGGCGGGCCGAGTAGGGGCGGGTCGTTCGACGGCGGGCCGATCGTACGAGCGGGGCGTTCGACAGCGGGCCGAGTACGGGCGGGTCGTTCGACGGCGGGCCGAGTA
>JBDTTF010000081.1:0-1877 GCA_039930765.1 Gemmatimonadota bacterium
CGCCCATCGCTCCAGATCACGGTCGCCGGCGTCGAGGGCGACCACAACTACTACCGGGCCCGCAAGCTCAACCACACGCCCGACCAGGCAGTGCTGATCGTGACCGAAGCGGTGCTGCTGGATCTTAATGCCGAAGGGTGGCCGGTCAGCCCCGGGGATCTGGGCGAGAATCTCACGCTGCGGGTGACGGAATCGTCATTGGTGCCCGGCAGCCGGGTCGAGGTCGGCCAAGTGGTGATGGAAATCAGCCTGGCCTGTGATCCCTGCCGGGAGCTCTACACCCTGCCGTTCGTCGGCCCGGAAAAGGGCCCCGCTTTTCTCAAGACGATGGTGGGCCGCCGAGGCTGGTACGCCCGGGTGCTGACCGAAGGTGGCGTCGTATCGGGCATGCCGGTCCGCGTGTCCACTCCAGTCTCGACCGCCGCTTCGGGTACGTGACCGGTCGCTCCTCCGGCCCACCCGCCTTTTCCATCCGGCCGACCCAGCCCTCCGACGCCACCGCTATCGACCGGCTGTATCGGCTGGTGGCGGCACCGCCGGGCGGCCTGGCCCGCGATCCGGACGAGATCACCAGCGACTACATCGCCGCCTTTGTCCGCCACGCCACTACCGACGGCCTGGGATTCCTCGCCGTGCCCGCCGACAGCGCCGACCCCTCCCTCGCCGGCGAACTCCACTGCTATCCGGATGGCCCCCGCACCTTCGGCCACGTGCTCGGCAACCTGACGGTGGCGGTCCATCCCGCCTGGCAGGGCAAGGGCGTCGGCCGAGCGTTGTTCGTGGCGCTGCTCGAGGAAGTCGAACGGAATCGGCCCGGCGTCACCCGGGTGGAACTGGTGGCCCGCGAAAGCAACGCCCGCGCCATCGGACTCTACGAATCGCTGGGCTTCCGTCGTGAAGGCTGCCTCGAGGGCAGGGTGCGCCGCCCCGACGGCGTGATCGAAGCCGACATCCCCCTGGCCTGGCATCGGAGCCACCCATGACCGGACCGGACCGCAGTCGCACCCTGCTCGGCGGCTTTTTCATCTTCGCCGGCATCATGCATTTCGTCAGGCCGGCACCGTATGTCGGCATCATGCCGTCCTACATACCGGCGCCGGAGCTGATGGTGGCGTTGAGCGGCGTGGCCGAGATCATTGGCGGGATCCTGGTGCTGCTCCGTTCGGTCGATATGTGGGCCAGGATCTGGCTCATCCTGATGCTGGTCGCCGTCTTCCCGGCCAATGTCGAGATGCTGCGGCAGTATCACGAGCGCGGGGCCGCCTGGTGGATGCAGCTGGGTACCTGGCTTCGGCTGCCGCTCCAGGTGGTGCTGATCTGGTGGGTCTGGCGGGTCACTCGGCCCTCGAACACCGATCCCTCGCAGTCTTCCTGAGATGCCCGCGTGACTATCCGGCTCATTCTTGAATCCGATTTTACCGAGTGGCAGCGGATGCGCACCGCGCTCTGGCCCGGTCAGTCGCCGGAAGACATGCGGGAGTGGCGCGCTCGCACCGACGCCGTCACGCTGGTATTCGATCGTGACAATGCCCGGCTCGGCGGCTTCGCCGAACTTGGGCTGCGCTCGATTGCGGATGGCTGTGCCACCGGTCCGGTGGCGTACCTGGAAGGGTGGTGGGTCGATCCTGATCTGCGCAGGCGGGGAATTGGTGCGGAGCTGATCAGGGCAGGGGAGGAGTGGGCGCGATCACGGGGCCTGAAGGAGCTGGCCTCTGATGTCGAACTCGCCAATGACGTCTCGCAGCGGGCCCACCATCGATTGGGCTTCGAGGAGGTGGGGCGGTCGGTGCTGTACCGGAAGCCGATCTGAGACTCGGGCGAGCGACGAGAGACGAGAGACGAGAGACGAGAGACGAGAGACGAGAGACGAGAGACGA
>JBDTTF010000082.1:0-3491 GCA_039930765.1 Gemmatimonadota bacterium
TGTGGGGGGGCTGGGGGGCGGACCCGCCCCTCTGCTTCCGTTGGTTCGATTGTCCAGTTTTCCGCGCGCGCATGTCGGGCCTGACCACCGGAAATGCGTTGGCTATCCGACTGCCCCCCCGCCCCCCTGCCCCCCCTTTTTCAGCGCGATCACCCCGCCAACAACGATCGCGGTAACGGCAAATCCGAACCACTGCAGCGCGTAGCTCAGATGCGGCCCGTCATCCAGCGGGTCGGGCTCGAGCCGGATCGGGAAGCCGCGGTGCACGGTATCCCGGTCGGCGATCAGGTAGACATCGAGTAGCGGGTACGGTGAGCGGGCCCTGAGCGCGGCGAGATCGAGCCGCCGCCAGGTCAGGGCATTGGCCGGGCCGAGCGGTCCGCCGCGGTCAGGGTTGGTCGGTACCGCCTTCAGGACTCCCGTGAGGTCCAGCGTGCCGGGCTCGTCGAGGCTGTCGAGCCTGGCGTGCATTGCGTCATCGGCATTGACGAAGCCCCGGAGCACCAGCACCGCGCTGTCACTGCCGGCCAGCCGCAGCGGCGTTACCACCCGGACTCCGGGCGCTCCCTGGGATTCGAACCGCCGCAACACCACTTCGTGACTTCGGTCCAGCTCCCCGCGGGCCGTTGCCCTCCGATTGACCCGGTCTCCAGTCGCAGCACCCTCATTCAACCTGATAGCGGGTAGTGCCGTGGCCGCGACAATCCTGGCGTTGCTGGCCCGGCGCTGGTGCAGCCGGTCGAGCTGCCAGATGCCGAGCCGCACGCAGACCACCGCCACGACAACGGCGGGAATGAGGATGAGGCCGGGCCTCGAGGACATCGGCGTCTAGCTCCGAGGACACGGAACGCCAGGATGGAATCGGCCACCGTCTCCCAAGTCGTTGATTGACATGATCATGCCGCACCCCACCTGATTGGCCCGCCGCTTGCCAAAGTGATCCTGCTGACTGCTTTCCGCGACCACAACTTAACCCGGGCACTCAGAGGTCAGGCCATGCGAATCCTTCGAGTCCGCATCTTCATTGTATCGATAGCCGCCGCGGCATTTGCCGCGGCGCCGTCGTATGCGCAGCAGTCTCACGGCGGCGACCGGCCCACCAGCCCCGGCCTCCGTCCGGTGAACGACCGCTCGGGGCGCTGGCCGCAGGGATGGCTGTCCTTTTCCTTCGGCGTTGGCAGTGAGTCCTTCCACTACACGGATGATCCTCCAGGTTACAGCAGTTCGCTCGATGCTCCCACCTTCACCCTCTCAGGTGGCGCCCGACTCAATCCAGTGGTCGATCTCGGCCTCGAGGGCTATGGCTGGGTCAACGGCGAGCGGGATGGCAACCTGACCATCGGCGGCCTGATGGCGATCACCCGGATTCATCCCATCCCGATGCTCTACCTCAAGGGCGGAGCGGGGCTGGCCACCACCAGCATGCGCGACCCGTACTGCGGCTGCTCGAGCTCCACCCTGTACGGGTTTGCCTACAGCGTGGGAGCCGGGCTGGAGATTCCGCTGGGTCGGCGGGTGGCATTGGAGCCCCAGGCCGACCTGTTCTACCAGAACTACAACGGCCGCAGTTTCGACCCCTACCACGAGCGGATCGTCCACCTGGGACTCGGCATCAGCTTCAACTTTCCCCACTGAAAAGGCCCCGCCCCGCAGGGTTGACCCCCTGTGGAGCGGGGGCTACTTTCTCCACCCGCGCCCTGGTGGTGAAATTGGTAGACACGCTATCTTGAGGGGGTAGTGCCGTAAGGCATCGCGGTTCGAGTCCGCGCCAGGGCATTGAGTCGCTCGATCCAGAGGGCCCCTGGAATTCCGGGGGCTCTTTCAGTTTTCGCCAGCGTAGCTCAGTGGTAGAGCACCCGATTCGTAATCGGGCGGTCATCGGTTCAATCCCGATCGCTGGCTCTGTAGTCGATTTCCATTGAAGCGGCCACCGGCAATCCGGTGGCCGTTCGCCCAACTCCCACCCGCTGGATTCACGCCGAGGCATTCGCGTTGCCGACGTTCCGACGGGCTCGCAGTCGTCATGCGGTGTATGGGCTGTTTCTGCTATCCGCCGGAGCGTGTGGCAGCCAGTACATCGCGCCGCTCAGTCCAGTCCCCCTCATCCGCACCGATGCCATTGATACCCGGCTCTACCTGATCGGGGATGCTGGCGCCCCCAATCCGCGGGGCGAACCGGTGCTGCTGGCCCTGGGCCGCGATCTCGACGACGATCCCGAACACAGCCTCGTGGTCTATCTGGGCGACAACGTCTATCCCCGTGGTCTGCCCGACTCCAATTCAAAGAAATATCCGGACGCGGTCCGCCGGCTCGATGCCCAGGTGGACCTGCTGGTCCAGCGCCAGGTCCGCGGTTTCATGATTCCGGGCAACCACGACTGGGACCGGTTCGGCCCCGACGGCTGGAACGCCATCATGCGCGAGGGCGACCACGTGGATGCCCGCGGCAAGGGGTACATCCGATTGCTGCCGAAGGCCGGCTGCCCCGGCCCGGTGACGATCGATCGAGGCTCCGAGCTGCGACTGGTGCTGGTGGATACCCAGTGGTGGCTGCAGTCCGGCAAGAAGCCAGGACTCCCGGGTCTGGGCTGTCCCGACTTCGACGAGACCACCATTCAGGAAGCAATGCGGGTGGCGGTCGAGGGCGGCGGCGAGCGACACGTGGTGGTGCTCGGCCATCACCCGCTTCGTTCGGGCGGTGAGCACGGCGGCTTCTTCGACTGGAAAGAGCACCTGTTTCCGCTGCGACATGTGAAGAAGTGGATGTGGCTGCCCCTGCCGGTCCTCGGATCGGTCCTGCCGCTGGCCCGGAACCTCGGTGTCACCAGCCAGGACCTCTCGAACGGCACCAACAAGCGGATGGTCCGGGCCTTCGGCGCCTCGTTCGCCGATATGCCGCCGCTGGTCTACGGCTCAGGCCATGATCACGGATTGCAGGTGCTCGAGGGCGGTGTGGCCAGGTGGATGCTGATCAGCGGCGCGGGGATCTACAGTCATGAGGGACCGATCAGCCGGATCAAGGGAACCCAGCTGGCGCTGCAGGCCGCCGGCTACATGCGGCTCGACCTGCTGAAGGATGGCCGGGTGCGGCTGGGCGTGATCACGGTGGACAGCAAGGGATTCTCGACCGAGGTGCTGTCGACCTGGCTGGTGGCGGAGTCGAGGGATTCGTTGCCGGGGCGGTAGGATCTGTCATCACGAGCCGCGGAGCGGCGAGGGAGCTTGCTCGATTGAGATCGGAGGCAGCCTGGCGCTCTGCCCTCACCCCCGACCCCTCTCCCCTACGGGAAGAGGGGAGCCGATTCGATGACCAGGTCAGGTTCTCTCTCCAACCGAGCTGGAGAGCCCAGGGATTCGCTGGCGAGGCGGTAGGATCTGTCATCACGAGCCGCGGAGCGGCGAGAGATCTTGCTCGATTGAAATCGGAGGCAGCCTCGCGGTCGGGCCTCACCTCGGCTGAAGCCGAGGCTCGGCACTGCGAGCTGAAGCGC
>JBDTTF010000083.1:0-1899 GCA_039930765.1 Gemmatimonadota bacterium
ATGGCGCCGATGTACCGGGCCGGCGACCGGAGCGCGATCCGGAGGGCTGGCTCATCGAATTTTGGGTCGTGGCTGAGGAGACAGATGTAGGTCCGCTGGTCGATACCCACTTCAGCAAAGGCGTCCTCCGGCCAGGCGGCCACCAGCCGGTCGGCTTCGGCGAAGCGCTCCCGGGACAGGAAGGCCTCTCGGCCATCCGCGACGATCGTTTCGAAGCCGAGGCGCCGGGCCATCGGGACCAGCTCCGCGGCAATCTGGCCGGCCCCGAAGATGATGAGGCGAGGAGGGCGGGGGATCACCTCGAACAAGGCGGTGAGGGCGCCGGTCGGCATCGTCACTTCCGTCTTGCTGCTGATCTCGGTGCCCAGGGCGTGCTCGGCCATCCGGACAATGGCAGGAAGGAAAAGGGTCAGTTCTTCCGTGGTATCGGTCTGCGCGATCTCATCGCCCTGAAAGGCGGGGAGTATCCGGGGCTCCCGACCGTCATCGGTCACCAGTACCGCGCCGCCCAGACCACCCAGTACCGTCACCAGGACCATGCCAATGCGCTGCGCGAGCAGGGGGATCAGTTCGGGCCGCACTGCCGGTTCGACCAGCACCTCAATCTTCCCTCCGCATGCCAGCCCGGCGGACCACGCCGTTTCTTCACTCACGCCGAACGTGAGGAGCCTGGGTGTCCCCCTTGAGATCGCGGCATGGATCTCCTCCAGCACCGCGCCCTCGATGCATCCGCCGCAGACGGCACCCTCCATCCGCCCATCCGCGGTGGCAATCATGACCGAGCCGACCGGCTGTGGGGCCGAGCCCCAGACGGAAATGACCACTCCGCGGCCGACGGCGGTGGAGCCGGCCAACAGGCGTTGCAGATCGGGAAGCAGCTCGCGCATTGATTCCTAGGATAGGAAGCTGCGGACGATCCCGATAGTCCCGGGGTTGGCGCGGCTCCGGCCGGGGTACAGATTCCGCCGGTCGCGTGCCACGGGTCGAGGGTCACGAGTCACCAGTCGCAGGTCGGTCTCACAGAGGAGAGTCTCCGTGCTTTTTCGTTTTCGCAGGCCGGTCTTGCCCATCTCATCCGTCCTGTCCGTCTTTTCGGTCCTGTCCGCTCTGTCCGCCTGCCGACCCCAGCCACCGTCGGCTGACCAGCTCAAGGCTATGCTGGTGGCGCATCCGGACATCCTGTTCGAGGTGATCAAGCAGCATCCCGCCGAGTTTTTCCAGGTGGTGCAGCGGGCGGCGTCGGAATACCAGAAGACCGCCGGTGCGGCGTCCCAGCGCGATTCACTGCGGATGGAGCAGGACCTGGCCAGCCCCAAGCGTCCGGCCATCGGGCCGGGGCGGGCCATGCAGGGCAATCCGTCGGCGCCGATCGTGATTGTCGAGTATTCGGACTTTCAGTGCCCGTATTGCAAGCGGGCCAATGGCGTCAACCAGGCGCTGTTCTCCAAGTATGGCAGCCGCCTGCTGCTGGTGCTCAA
Source organism: Gemmatimonadota bacterium (assembly GCA_039930765.1). Classification (GTDB taxonomy): domain Bacteria; phylum Gemmatimonadota; class Gemmatimonadetes; order Gemmatimonadales; family GWC2-71-9; genus DATEHG01. The sequence goes on from JBDTTF010000083.1 coordinate 1,479, forward strand.
GCAGGCCCCGCTCGAGATGCATCCGCAGGCCATGATTTCCGCCCAGTACTTCGAGGCGGTCCTCCGCCAGGACTCCGCCAAGGCATGGCGGTTCCACGACCTGCTGTTCGATGACCAGGCGCGGTTGGGGAAGGAAGGCCAGGCTTTTCTGGACGTCGCCGCCAGACAGGTCGGCGCCGACCTGGCCCGGGTCCACAAGGACGCGGAGAGTCCCGGGGTCAAGGCAGTGATCGCGGCGGACCTGGCGGAGTTCCAGAGCTACGAGTTCGGTGGTACTCCCGGATTTGTGGTCAACGGGGTGCGGCTCGATGGATCGTATCCGTTGGAAGTGATGAGCGGGGTGATTGAGCGGACGCTGAAGAAATAAGTCGAGAGACGAGAGACGAGAGACGAGAGACGAGAGACGAGAGACGAGAGACGA
>JBDTTF010000084.1:0-15313 GCA_039930765.1 Gemmatimonadota bacterium
TCCTGCCGGAGGTCACGCGGCGTGGTGATGTTGCCGAACCGTTTCGACATCTTGGTGCCGCGGACATTGAGAAATTCGCTGTGCATCCAGACCCGGGCAAAATCGGGCTGGCCGGTAAAGGCGCAGCTCTGGGCGATTTCATCCTCATGGTGCGGGAAGATCAAGTCGACCCCGCCGGCGTGGATATCGAGCACGCTGCCATAACCAGCTTTCCCGATCAGATCGAGCGCCATGGCGGAGCACTCCAGGTGCCAGCCAGGCCGGCCTCGTCCGAACGGCGCATCCCACGCCGCACCGACCTTCTCATCCTCCGACTTGGCCGCTTTCCAGAGCACCCAGTCCCGGGCGTCTTCCTTACTATAGTCATCCGCGCTGACCCGATCGCTGGCCCCGGCCTTGAGCTCCCGCGTGTCGAGGCGTGATAGCCGGCCATAGGCCGGGAACCGGGCAATGGAGAAGTAGACCGAGCCGTCCTCTCCTTTATAGGCCACACCGCTGGCGAGCAGCCGCCCGACCAGCTCGATCATTGGCGCCACGAATGCGGTTGCCCGAGGATACGCCTCCGCCCGATCGATCCTGAGCCAGTCCACATCCTCGAAAAACGCCTGGACGTACGGCTCGACGAACTCCGAGATCGATTTCCCCGCCTTGCCCGCCTCGGCAATGATCCGATCATCCACGTCGGTGAGATTCATGACATGATAGACCTGGAAGCCGCTGGCCTTGAGCCAGCGACGCAGCAGGTCCTCGAACAGGAAGGTCCGGAAATTTCCGATATGGGCGTAGTTCCAGACCGTCGGTCCGCAGGTATACAGCGAGACCTTGCCGGGATGGATCGGCGTGAACGGCTCGATCCGGCGGGTCATGGTATTGAACAGGTGCAGCGTCATTTCGGGTCCATGCCTGGAATCACGGTCTCGGTGACTGCAGGAGACGCCATGGCGGTCGCCGCGCCGTCAGGCGTTGCGCCCGCGGCGGCCTGCTGGCGGCTCCGCATCTCGACGATCCGCTGCAGCACCGGATTTTCCAGCCCCTCGGCCACCAGCCGGCGCTTGAACCGGCGCCGGAGTTCGCGGGCGACATCCCACTGGGCCCCGGGGTTGGTCTTCACCTGGCTCCGGATGATGACAGCCTTTTCGCCCAGCGACTCGACGCCGAGTACCTGGGGATCGCCGTCGAGCCTGCCCTTCCAGACCGGATCGGCGGCAAAATTCTTGATTTCAGAGCGCAATACCTCGATGACCTTGTCGACGTCATCGTCATAGGACACTCCGATATCCACAACCGCCCGGGACCAGCTCCGGGTCCGGTTGCTGACCGTGGTGATCGTGCTGTTCGGGATGACGTGCATCGTTCCCTCGCCGTCCCGGAGCACGGTGACCCGAAGCGTCATCCGCTCAACGGTGCCGGACTTGCCGGCGATCTCGATGACGTCCCCCACGCCGAACTGGTTCTCGACCAGGATGAAGAATCCGGAGATCACGTCCTTGACCAGGCTCTGGGCGCCGAACGAGAAGGCCAGGCCAAGGATGCCCGCGCCGGCCAGCAGCGGGGCGATGTTGACGAAGACGTTGAGGATCGACATCGCGGCGACGATACCCACCACCACCCGGCCCACTCCGCGGACCAGCTGGGCGATTGTGCCGCCTCGCTGCTCGGCTTCGGACATCGAGCCGTCGTCGCCGTCATCGACGGACTTGATGATCCGGCGCGCGATGGCCTTGATGACCTGCAGCGCGCCCCAGGCCAGGAACAGGATCACGACCACTTCGAGAAGCCGGCGGATCAATTCCCCGCCGTCGATCTTGAAGACGCGGGCGAAGCGCTCGAAGGGGTCCAGAATTGAAGACTGTAACACGGGAAGAACCTCCACCACCGGCAGGCGGGAATCGGGAGGCCAAAGCTAGAGCTTTCCGCGTAACGGCGTCAACCCGCATGACCATCGCGTTTCACGTAGCTGGCGACCACCCGGAGGCCGAGCCGGCGGCACTCGGCCATGACCTCCTCAGCCCGGTACCGCGCCAGGGGAACGATGATCCGATCGCCGACGACCCGGATATCGGGATGCCGCGCGATGACCCGCTCGAGTACCCGTGGGGGTGAGGGACGGAGCTCGAGATGGAGGTAGCGAGGGCCAGATGACATACCGGCATATATAAGGAAAGATGCCACCAGGGTGGGAGGCGGGATAATCCGATCGGCATCTTTTCGACGCGATGCGGCCGCGCCCGAGGAACGGGCGGGTCTTCGACCACGCCCGTACGGGCGCAGCCGCCGTCCAATGTCCGCCCCTACGGCGCAGGCCGCGCCAGCGCAAAGACCATCAGATTGGGACCGGATGCCATCGCGACATACTGGCGTCCGTCGACAGCATAGGAGATCGGATTGGCATTCATCCAGCCGCCGGTCATGAAGTTCCAGAGCGGCTTCCCGGTATGGGCATCGAGCGCGAAGAACTGACCCTCGTTGGTGCCACCGAATACCAGGCCACCGCCGGTTGAAAGCAGTCCGGCCCACGGTGGCGAGTGCAGCGGGAAGCTCCATCGGATATTTCCAGTCTTGGGGTCCAGCGCCTTTACTGATCCCTGGGCGGAGTCACCGCCGACCTCGGCCTCTCCGCCGCCCATGAAATAGCGGCCCGGAGTATAGGTCGCAGGATACTTGTAGTAGTGCGAGCCCATCTGCCGAGCGGCGACGTAGAACAGTCCGGCGCTGGGGCTGTAGCTCGGGCTGTACCAATTAGTGCCGCCATGGAGATTGGGTGTCAGCGCCGTGCCGGAATCGGTGGGCTCGATGTTGGGCCGCTGGCGGGGCCGGCCGGCCGAATCAAGACCGTCGGCCCACTCCTGGCGAATGAACGGCTCGCCGGCCAGGAATTCGCCGGTGGTGCGGTCCAGCAGATAGTAGAAGCCATTGCGATTGGCCATGGCGACGAACTTCCGTTGCCGGCCCTTCAGCAGGCCATCGAACAGGACCGGGATCTCGGTGGCATCCCAGTCATGGGTGTCATGCGGGGTGAACTGAAAGTGCCAGCGTAGTGTGCCGGTGGCGGCGTCGATGGCCAGGAGTGAGCAGGTGTAGAGATTGTCTCCAGGACGCGAATCCCCATTCCAGTCGGGACCGGGATTGCCGACGCCCCAGTAGATCAGGCCCAGGGCCGGATCGTAGGAGCCGGTGACCCAGGTCGAGCCGCCACCGGTCTTCCACGATTCCCCGCCCCAGCTGTCGGACCCAGGTTCACCGGCTGCCGGAACAGTGTAGATCCGCCACCGGCGCTCGCCGGTGCGGGCATCATAGGCATCGAGAAAGCCTCGAATCCCCGCCTCGGCGCCACTGATCCCGACAATGATCAGGTCCTTGACCGCGAGCGGTGCGGCAGTGATGGCATAGCCGGCCGCGTTATCCGCGACCGGGACTTCCCATCGGAGTGCACCCGACCGGGCGTCGAGGGCGATGAGTCTCGCGTCAGGCGAACCGACATACACCGTCGAATCGAGGACCGCCACACCGCGATTGGTGGGACCAAAGCCGAGGGTCAGCAGTTTGGACGGGAGCTGCTGCTGATATCGCCAGAGCACCCGACCGGTCCGGGCATCGAGCGCCACGACGTGGCCGTGAAATTCAGTCAGGTACATGACGCCGTCCACCACGACAGGGCTGGTCTGCATCCCGCCGCCGTCGGCGCCCTGATAGATCCAGGCCGGGCGCAGGCCGGCGACGTTAACCGGCGTGATCTTGCTCAGCGGTGAGTAGCGCTGGCCGCCGAGATCACCGGAATAGGTCATCCAGTTGGCCGGTTCACTCCGCGCCGCGCTCAGTCTGGCGGCGGAGACCTGACCATTCAGATTCGGGACCTGCGCCAGGACCAGCGCGCCGGCCAGGAGAGGCCACCTCATGAATCCCCCTTGAGACTGGCCAGGTAGGCCACCACGTCGTCCAGTTCCGCACCGGTGAACATCGTCTTGAAACTCGGCATTGGGCTCTGGCCAGGCAGTTTTTCCAGCGAGCGAAGCTTTCCTTTGTCGAGCGAGACCATCCGGCCTGACTCGTCGCGCAGCTGAATGGTGAAATCGTCCTCGTTGATCCGGGTGCCCCGAATGGTGCGGCCTGACCGAGTGACGGCCCGGATCATCAGAAAGCCGGGAAACGGGCCGTGAGTCGCCGGAAGCGGCGACGGCGGCTGCAGCGCGCCAGGATCGACCAGCGATTGACGCAACAGCGCTCCGCTCAGCCGCCGGCCAACCTCAGACAGGTCCGGCGCCCAGCCGGCGCCCTGCCCATCGGTGATGTGACAGCGGGCGCACTGACCACGGCCATCGTAGAGCGCGTGACCCCGGGTTGAATCGCCGGTGAACCGCTCCGGTGGCAGCTGGCCGAGGCTCCGGACGTAGCTGGCCACCTGGCGGCCTTCGTCGGCGGTGAAATTCCAGAATCCAACCATTGCGGTTCCAGGAATTCCGCCAAGGATGACGCCCACCAGCTCGTCGTCGGTCTGGGCATGACGGAGCTTGGGATGGGTCAGCGAAGGGCCGATGCCGCCAGTGCCACCGACCCCGTGGCAGCGGGCGCATTGAGTGAAAAACAGATTGTGACCGGCCGCGAGATCCTCCGCACTTGGCAAAGGTGTCGGCACCATCTGGGCCGAGGCACTGGCCAATGGAATGGCCAGACCGATGAGAATTGCCACGTGACGCGACATCTGGCCTCCCGGAATCATTGGGCTGCGATCAGCAATGGAACAATCGGACCATCGCCCTTCGACACTCCAAGCCGGATCGGGCGGGGCGGACCGCGCCGCGGCACCGTGACCTCAGCCCAGAGGTGCTCACCGGCAGGACGAATACTGGGATCGGCAATCTGGTCTGGAATGAAGTACGCCACCGGATCGCGAAGCACCAGGATCGAATCGCCCCGAAGGGCCGTGGTGTAGACCGACTGGCCTGCATCACCGGTGCCGATCCCGGTCATCACCCGATCCGCCACGACCCGGAGTTGCGGCCATCCCGTGGTCTTGAGCAGCTGGGATGCGGCTGAATCGACCGGCGGTACCACCAGGGTCAGTCGAATGTATCTGCCTCGAATGGGCAGTTCGGGATCGTAGGCCATGACCATGGCCCAGCCGTGGGGCAGCCTGGCTCGATCGAGCAGCAGCTTGGCACCCAGCATGGCGACCAGGGCAACCTGCGCCGCACCGATCAGAAGTGACCGCTGGCGATTGGTCACGAGGGTCCCGCCTCCGAGGTGACGGACGCGACCAGCCGGCGGCGCACCCGCTCGACCAACCAGCCGCCAACCAGGAACAGCACACCGAACCCCATCAGGCTGGTGGAGCGGCCCAGTTTGTCCATGACGCTGGAGAAGTAGAAGATCACGACCGTGAGCGCGAACCCGATGACGCCGAGGTTGACCCGGGTCCGGCTCCGGTCCGTGACGCCGGCGGCGGTGATCCCGAGTGAGCCGACCGCGCCCCAGATCATCGGCAGCAATTCGGAGTGACGCGGAATCATGGTGCCGAACCGGACCCAGAGCGCGGCAATCAACAGCGGCCACGCCTCGCGGCGCCTGAGAAGCCAGCCCAGCACCAGCGGAACCACGAGGAAGAGGAGCCAGCCGCCGACATCAACCCAGGTGGCGGCCTGGTCCTCCAGCACCGAGCTCCGTTCGGTACCGAACAGCGCCATGGCCACGCCGAGCGGCAGGAATGCGGCAGCGCCGATGGCTGTGAGCAGGCGACGGGTAGTGGTCCGCGTCACCGGTGATTCTGCCCAGAGGTATGCCATCGAGAGCAGCAGCATGCCGGCCAATGGTGCGGCGGCCTGTTCGAAGCTGTAGCGCTCGGTAGCGGTCAGCCACTGGCCGACCAGCCAGATCGGTCCGAGCAGGGCCAGGAATGCGGCCTGGGTCCATTCGCGCCGGAGATACCAGGCCACCGCGGCCCCCGCCGCCCAGAGCAGGATCCCGTTGGGCCAGTCGGATTGGAGATTGAAGATCCTGGCGGCCAGAAAAATCCCGGCGCCGAGGGCCGCGGTACCGAGCGCATGGAAGGTGGTGGCCAGAGCTGCGAAGCGGTCAACCGCCGCGGCTCCCGCGGCGTGGAACAGGGCCACCAGAAGCAGGACCAGCCCGAACTGAGCCGCGGGAGACATCCCGTCCCAATGGGCGGCCACCAGCAGGGTGATCCCGGCGCCGAGCATCAGGGCGCCAGCCCCGAGGGCGACGAGCACCGGCCAGCGGAGACGGATACCGTTTTCCGTCGCGGCCCGGCCCTCGAACTGCCGAATTCCCTCGGCGGCTTCCGGCGTGAGGAGGCCCGCCGCGAGCCAGCGGTCGAGATCGCGATCGAGTTGTGGAGGCATTGGGCTTGAAGCTAAAGCGAACGGCGAACCCGGAACAGGGAATGGGAGCCAGCCCGCACGCGCAGCGCGCCGTCAGTCCTTTCCCGTGTCGTGACAGAGCAGCACCGGCACCGGGCTGCCCCGGATGATCTTGTCGGCCACGCTACCCAGGATCAACCGCCGCAAGCCTCCCTTCCCGTGGCGGGCAATGGCGATCAGGTCGATACCACCGGCAGCCTCAGACAGAATGCCGTGGCCGCGATGAGCGCGCTGATGGCCCTGGTCGTGACCTCAGTCTGTGCCTCCTGCAATGGCCCGGCCACTCGAGTGAGCCAGGTGAGGCCCCATCCCCGATCCTGCCTCTCGACCTCCAGCACCGACTCGGCGCCGAGCAGGCCGGTGTGCTTTCATCGTTCGACCTTTCCTGGCACTGCATCCGACTGGAAAATCAGCCGCGGCGTTATGCCGTCCAGACCCGATCGACTCCGCGCCTGGGGGTCGGCCGGAGGGTGGGGCCGAAGCCGAGGCGCAGGATTATCTGGGGATATCCCTCCCGGCCCAGCAGCCGGGAAACCCCATCCCGCAAGTCCGGCACCTCGAGGACCTGATTGAGGTAGGAAGCCGAGATACCGTCCACCGTCAATTGGAGCAGGGCGCGCTCGAGCGCCTGGCCTGCCGCGAGCAGCGAGCGGGGCGTTTCCGAGTCGGTCCAGAGCACCGCCAGCACCGGCGAGCCGAGCGCCAGTTGCCGATCACGGGCAGCAGCACCCCGACCGAGATCGAATGACCGAATGACCACTGGCGCCAGACTCGAGGTCAAGTCTCCCATCCCGTGCGCATATCCCGGCATGCCATCCTTGCTGGCACTCCGGTTGGCGTGAACCCATGCCGCCAGTTCACGGCGAAAATGCCGGTCGGCCATCTGCTGCCGGTCGGCTTCGGCAATCAGGTCCGCCAGGGCAATGCGATCGTCGAGGCCGGTCAGGGTTTGCAGCCACGCCCCCTCGGCATCCGCCGCCGCGCGGGCGCGGGCCTGGGCATCGTCCGGGACCGGCCGATCATCGAAGGGTTGACGATTGGTCCGCCGGTGCACGATGGCCCGGAAGAGACTGCCGGGCTCCGACGATTCGGTGCTTTCTCCTGTCAGCTGGATCCGAGCCATCAGATCGGGGTCGAGCGGGTCCGGCAGCAGGGTGAACGTCGCCAGCTGCCGGAAATAGCCCAGCGCCACCCGCAGATTGAACAGCGCCGCACCGCAAGCGATGACCAGTTCGCGATCATCGGGATCGGAGACGGCCAGCGCCCGGGACCGGTCGGCCCGAACCTCGAGCACATCACCCTCCATGCGGAAGAGCCAGGGCTGGCTGTTGTGGCTGGAGGGAGCCAGAACGGCGTAGCGGACCAATGCGCGGAATCGGCTGGGGATGTCACCGGTGAGGGGAAAAGCGTCGAGGGCATCGGCCCACGGATCGAGGTCGCTGGTTAGCATGGGGGTCTACCGATCCGAGTGGCGGGCGCAAGTATTGATGCCGAGCAGTTTGTAGAGCGGGCAGCTGGACATGATCGCGGTGGCAATCAGGATAATGCCGAACAGGCTCAAATACCGCCATGGCGCGGCAAGCGCGCCATAGAGGCCGAGCAGCATGATGCCGAGGATGACCCGAATCACGCGGTCAAAGGTGCCCAGGTTACGGAGCAAGATCAGGTCCTCCGGTGAGTGCCGGTCAGAGTGGCACGGTGAGCACTGCGGTGGTCGCCCGGTGAAGCAGTCGACGGCTCACGCTTCCGCCCTCCACGTCTCCGGCGGGTCCACCTCGGTGGTGGCCGACCGCCAGGACACCGGCGCCGCAGTGGTCGAGTTCGTCCAGTATCGCCTCGACCGTTTGGCCGATTCGGACCGTGAGCGCGACTCTTCCGGAACCGGAACCGCCATCCCAGGGTCCGAACAGCTCCGGTTCCTGGAGGCGGGCCTGCTCCAGCAGGTTGGCAAGGCGTGTCGTTCGCGGCCCCCAGACGGGGCCGGCCGGTTCGACTCCACCATCCGTGACCGGGGGTTCAATGGTGACGGCCCGAAACCGGCCACCGAAGGCCCGGGCAAAATCGGCGGCCACCCGAAGGACCCTTGAGCCCCGGTCGGTTCCGTCCAGCGCGGCAAGCACCCGGCCGATTGGCCCGTGATCTTCGGGTACAAAGAGGCAGGTGATCGAGCTTCGTCGAGCCACTGCATCCCCGGTGTCGCCAATCAGCCGACGCACCGCAGGCGGTCGACTGGTGCGGCCCAGGACGATCAGGTCGGCGGATGCTCGCTCGGCATAGCGCACGATCTCGACCCCAGGCAGTCCCACCGCAACGACCACCTCGGTCGAGGCGACCGGCGGGATATCGAAGGCCGCTGGAAACGCCGGCCGGCCCGATTGGGCTTTCGAGACCACGGTGATCAGATCGAGGCGGGCCCCATTGGCTCCGGCCAACTGGGCCGCCACCGTCACGGCCTGCCGACCGGCCGGCGAACCATCTGTTGCGGCCACGATTCGATGCAGCTGCATCCTGGGTCCACTCCTTTGCGCCCAAGGATGGTCCTGCCGGCATGAAGGGAGCATGAATCCAGTCGGAACAGTTTACCGATCTCCCGACCGGGGGGGTGGTGGACTACCATCCTTCCATGCCGAACTCATCTCCTCCCACGATCCTGGCCCGGCTGGAGCGCCTGGTGGCCGCCAGCACTGAACTGGCGTTCGAGCTGTCGCTGAGCGGGGTGCTCCAGCGGGTGGCCAATCTCGGGGCCGAATTGACTGGAGCGGGCTATGCCGCGATCGGGCTGCTCGGACCCGACGGCAAGACGCTGGAAGTCTTTGTCACCCAGGGAATCCCGGAGGAAAAGCGCCGGATCATGGGGCACCTGCCCCGGGGACTCGGTGTCCTTGGGTCCGTCATCCGTGACGGCCGGGTCCTTCGGCTGGACGATCTCACCCGGCACCCCGACTCCTACGGGTTTCCAGCCCATCATCCGCCGATGCATTCCTTTCTCGGGGTGCCGGTGGTGGGTCGACGGGGGGTGATTGGTGACCTGTATCTGACCGAGAAGGAGGGGGGAGGACCGTTCACCGAGGAAGACGAGCACATCGCCGTCCTGCTGGCGCAACGGACGGCGGCGGCGGTCGAGAACGCCCGGCTGCACGAAGAGAGTGCCCGGCTGCTGGAGGAGGTCCAGCAGCTGCAGCGGACCCGGGAGCGATTCTTCGCCATGGTCAACCACGAGCTCCGCAACGCCCTGGCCGCCACTTTTGGCTGGGCCGAGATGCTGGTACGGAAGAAGGATCCGGCTACCGTGCCGCGGGCCGCGTTCGAGGTGCTTGAGTCGGCTCAAGGCGCGATTCGCCTCGTCAGCGATCTCCTGGACCTGAGCCGGCTGGATGAGGACCGGCTGCGCCCGGTGCTGCTTGACTTCAGCGGCGTGGTGGCCGCCCGCAACGCCATGGCGAGGGTTACCCCGGAAGCACTGACCAGGACGGTGTCGGTGGAGCTCGAGGAAGGAGTCAACCTCCCCACCTGCCGGAGCGACGTCCGGCGGGTCGAGCAGATCCTGCTCAACCTCCTGGGAAACGCCATCCGGCATTCACCGCCGGGCGGGCGGGTCATCCTGGCGGTCCAGGCCCAGGGTAACCGGCTGATCTTCTCGATTCGAGACCAGGGCCGGGGGGTGAAGCCGGAGGAGCTGGAAGCGATCTTCGACGTGTACATGACCAAGGGCAATGCGGAACATCGTGGTACCGGACTGGGCCTGCCTCTTTCCCGCCGCCTGGCCGTCCTGCTCGGCGGCAGCCTCTACGGTGTGGCCCATGAAGGCGGCGGCGGCCAATTCATTCTCGAGCTGCCCCTGGCCGAGACCGCATGATGAAGATTTCCTCACGACCAGTTCCGGTGAAATTCAGGCTGACGCCTCTAGGTTCCCGACCATGAAGATTCTGGTGGTCGAGGACGACCGGAAGGTGGCCGGGTTCATCGAGCAGGGTCTCCGCGAAGAGGGCCATGTGGTGGACATTGCCCCCGACGGAGAGGAGGCCACCATGCTGGCCCATGTCTATGACTACGACGTGATCCTGCTGGATGTCGTGCTGCCGAAGAAGAACGGATTCCAGGTGGCGGCCGAGTTGCGTCGGGAGGGGCGCAACACTCCCATCCTCATGCTGACCTCCCGTGATTCGGTTGAGGATGTGGTCCGGGGGCTGGACGTCGGGGCGGATGACTACCTCGCCAAGCCGTTCCGGTTCGATGAACTGCTGGCCCGGATCCGGGCGCTGAGTCGGCGGGGCGGCGCGGAGCGGCTCGACGTGCTGCGCTACGGCCCGATCTGCCTGGATCGGCTGCGCCACCAGGCCACGGCCACCGACCAGCCGTTGGATCTCACGCCGAAGGAATTTCAGCTGCTGGAGTATTTCCTGCTCCACCCGGAAGAGGTGGTGCGCCGGACGGTGCTGCTGGAAAAGGTCTGGGACATGCATTTCGACCCCGAGAGCAACGTGGTCGACGTCCACGTCGGCAATCTGCGGCGCAAGCTGCAGCAGGCCGCGGGGGGCAACTTCATCGCCACGATCCGCGGGATCGGGTTTTCATTGCGCCGCGAGGGTGAAGGCGCCGACCAGGCGGGGCAGACAGCCGCGCACAAATGAGCCCGCGCTGGCGGGCGTCAGTGCTGCCCGCCCTGGTGGCGGCGACGATCATCACCGGTGCGGTCCTTCCCGCGGTTCGCGGTCAGGTCTGGCTCGTCGGCCTGGTGGTGACAGGCCTGCCAGTGGCCGTGCGCACCATCCGGGGCGCGCTCCGCGGGAAGTACAACGCCGACCTGGTCGCCACGCTCGCCATCACTACCGCCGTCGTTCTGGTCCAACCGCTGCCCGGCCTCATCGTGGTGCTGATGCAGACTGGCGGCGAGGCGCTCGAGCGCTACGCCGAGCGGCGCGCCTCGGCGGCGGTCCGGGCCCTCGAGGCCGGGGCACCGCGATTGGCCCACCGAAGGCTGACCCCGGAATCGCTGGAGGATGTCCCGGTCGATTCGATCCGGGTTGGGGATCGCCTGGTGGTCCTGCCGGGTGAACTGGTGCCCTGTGATGGCCAGGTCGAGGCCGGAACTTCACACGTCGATGCCTCCCGCCTGACCGGCGAGCCGTTGCCAACACGGGTCGGCCCCGGCGCGCAGCTGATGAGTGGCAGCATCAACGGGGAAGGCCCGCTCACGCTGGTTGCCACGTCGCTGGCGGCCCAGAGCCAGTACGCCAGGATTGTGGCCCTGGTGCGCGAGGCCCAGGCCAGCAAGGCGCCGTTGCAGCGAGCGGCCGACCGCGCGGCAATCTGGTTCACCCCGCTCACCCTCCTGCTCTGCGCGGTGACCTGGTTCCTGTCGCACGACGCCACCCGGGTGCTAGCCGTACTTGTGGTCGCCACCCCATGTCCGCTGATCCTGGCGGCGCCGGTGGCCGTGATCGGGGGCATCAGCCGGGCGGCGGAGCACAACATCATCTTCCGGCAGGGAACCGCGCTCGAGCAGCTGGGCCAGGTCACCGTGGCGGTATTCGACAAGACCGGCACCCTGACGCTGGGTCGCCCGGCGGTCCACGCCGTCCGGGCACTACCCCCCTTCAGCGAGGCGGATATCCTGAGCTGGTCCGCGTCGGTCGAGCAGGGGTCCGGTCATCTGCTGGCCCGCAGCGTGGTGGAGGCGGCCCGGACCAGAGGGCATGCCATCCTTCCCGCCACCGAGGTGGTGGACACGGCCGGTCGCGGCGTGACAGGTCTGGTCGATGGAATGACCGTCGCGGTCGGCTCGGCCGGGTGGGTGACCGAACGCCATCCGGGGACTGGTGCGCAGTTCGATCTGGCGCTGGAGCCGGGAAACGAACTCCGCGCCGTCGTGGCCGTTAACGGCAAGGCGGCGGGCGTCATCGAGTTTGCCGATGAGCCCCGGCGGGAACTCTCCGGGCTGATTCCCCGGCTGCGTGAGCTAGGGGTGCTCCGGGCGCTCGTGCTCACCGGAGACCGTCTGGCCTCGGCGCGTACCGCCGCCGAGGCGGCCGGCATCGACGACATCCATGCGGACCTGCTCCCCGGCGAAAAGACCGCCATCATCGAGTCCCTCATGGCGGATGGCTCGCGGGTCCTGATGGTCGGTGACGGGACCAACGACGCCCCCGCGCTGTCACGCGCCACGGTCGGCGTAGCCTTGGCCGCGCACGGTGGCGGCATCAGTGCCGAGGCGGCCTCGGTGGTCCTGCTGGCGGACGACCTCAGCCTCGTGGCCGACGCCATCCAGATCAGTCAGCGGACCATGCGCATCGCGCGGCAGAGCATCGGCGCCGGGCTGGGGTTGAGCCTGCTCGCCATGGTCGTCGCGGCGGCGGGATACATTCCGCCACTCGAGGGCGCCTTGCTGCAGGAACTGATCGATGTCGCCGTGATCCTCAACGCTCTCCGCGCCAGCCTGCCCATGCCTGCATCGGGTGACACCGGTCTGGCGCCGAGCCCCCTGGCGGCCGCGTGACCCCAGAACGCTGGCCTATGCCGCCACGGCGTACCCTGTTCAGGCGGGCGCTGCGGCATCGCTGCCCCCGCTGCGGCGGCGGACCGCTGTTTCGGCACTGGATCCAGATGGCCGATCACTGCCCGGTCTGCGGACTCAGCTTTACCCGCGGCGAGTCCGGCTACCAGCTCGGCGCGATGTGGTTCAATCTGCTGCTGGCGGAAGCGGTGTCGGTCGGTGTCTTCCTGACGACCGTCGTCCTGACGTGGCCCAATCCTCCCTGGGACCGGCTGCAGATCATGGGACCGCTCGAGGCGATCATCTCCCCGCTCTTCTTTTACCCCTTTTCCAAGACCCTGTTTCTCGCCTTTGACCTGGCCATCCGACCGGTCGGCAGCCTGATCGAAACCGGTGACCACTAATGGTCCTGATCCCGAAGCTGGTCACGACGCTCAAGGGGTACACCCGGTCCCAGCTGATGGCGGACCTCGGGGCCGGCGTGATCGTCGGGATCGTGGCGCTACCGCTGGCCATTGCCTTTGCGATTGCCAGCGGAGTCCCGCCCGAACGCGGCCTCTATACCGCCATCGTGGCCGGGTTCCTGATCTCGGCCCTGGGCGGCTCCCGAGTCCAGATCGGGGGGCCGACGGGCGCCTTTGTGGTGATCGTCTACGGAATTGTCCAGCAGTATGGCCTCGATGGACTGACCATTGCCACGATGATGGCCGGCGTCATCCTGATCATCCTCGGAGTGGCCCGGCTCGGCGCGGCGATCAAGTTCATTCCGTTCCCGGTAATCACCGGATTCACCAGCGGAATTGCCCTGATCATCTTCTCCAGTGAGGTCAAGGATTTCCTGGGACTGAGGATGGGGGTTATCCCCGCCCCGTTCATTGATAAATGGCAGGCCTACGCCCAGAGTGCCGGCACCGCCAATCCCTGGACGGTTGCGACCGCGCTGCTCAGCCTGCTGATCGTGGTGATGTGGCCGCGGCTCAGCCGGCGGGTGCCCTCGCCATTCGTGGCGCTGGTCGTGGTGACCGCGCTGGTTCAGTTGTTTCACCTGCCGGGTGTCGAGACCATCGGTGACCGGTTCGGCCCGATCCACGCCGGACTGCCGAGTCCCACGCTGCCGCACGTGTCGCTTCACACGATCACGGCCCTGGCCGCTCCTGCCTTTACCATCGCGCTGCTGGCCGCCATCGAATCGCTGTTGTCGGCCGTGGTGTCTGACGGCATGATCGGCTCGCGCCACCGATCCAACATGGAGCTGGTGGCGCAGGGCGTGGCCAACATCGTGGCACCGGTGTTCGGCGGAATTCCGGCCACCGGTGCCATCGCCCGGACCGCCACCAACGTGAAGCACGGCGGCCGCACGCCGGTGGCGGGTATCGTGCATGCCGCCACGCTGTTGCTGATCACCCTCTTCTTCGGGCGCTGGGCCGCCCTGATTCCGATGGCGGTCCTGGCCGCGATCCTGGTCGTGGTCAGCTACCACATGAGCGAATGGCGGAGCTTCCGCAGCGAACTGCGGGCGCCCAAAAGCGACGTGGCCGTGCTGCTGGCCACCTTCTTCCTCACCGTCCTGGTCGACCTGACGGTGGCGGTAGAGGTCGGGATGGTCCTGGCCGCGTTCCTGTTCATGAAGCGGATGTCCGAGGTGACCAACGTCAGTCTGGTCTCCCGCGAATTTGCCGAGGAAAACGAAGAGGAGAATCCCGATCCCAATGCCATTGCCAGTCGGTCGGTGCCGCCGGGGGTCGAGGTCTACGAGATCGACGGGCCATTCTTCTTCGGCGCCGCCGAATCGTTCAAGCAGGCGGTGAGCTCGGTGGCCCGGCGACCCAAGGTCCTGATCGTCCGGATGCGCAAGGTGCCGGTCATCGACTCGACCGGGATCCACGCGCTCCGCGAGCTGACCCGGCGGAGCCGCAGCGAGGGAGCACTGCTGATCCTGTCAGGGGTGCATTCCCAGCCGGTGGTCGCCCTCACCAACGCCGGCCTGTTCGACGAACTGGGCGAAGCCAATGTCTGCGGCAACATCGACGACGCCCTCAACCGCGCCCGGGAGTATCTCGGCTTGCCCACGGAGGAGCGTCCGGTGTTCGCCATGGCGGATGTCGCCCGGGAGATGCCGCACGGCGAACGCAGGTTCCGCCCCCGGACGTAGTGCCCGGTCCCACCGGCTCGGTCCAACCGGTCTGATACCGCCGACTCAAGATCTCAGGTGATGATGACTTGAATTCGGGCCGGAGGAGTCCACATGGACCACTTCCACCACAATTCTGCCGACCAGGTGAGGCTGGGACTGCACGGCGCCTTGATCGTGGAGCCGCGCGATCAGACCGATAAATCCCGATGCAGATCTGGATTACGGGCTCATCCTGAATGACGGCTCCCGTGGTTAGGCCCCCAAAGACAAGGACTTCCCGGCCCCGGCACGGGATTCATATGACTGCCATTG
>JBDTTF010000085.1:0-48629 GCA_039930765.1 Gemmatimonadota bacterium
CGGACCCAGACCACGGCCGAGGCTTCGGCTGCCGGCACCGGGGACAGTCTGTGGACCCGGGCCGACTTTACCAGACGGGCACCGGGAATGGACTGGTCCGCCTTCTTCCAAGCCGCGGGTTTGGCCAGGCAGCAGGAGTTTGTGGCCTGGCAGCCGAGCGCATTGACCGGAGCGGCCGCACTGGTGGCGTCCCAGCCACTCGAGATCTGGAAGGATTATCTCCGGGTCCGGCTGCTCGATCATTTCGCCGATGTCCTGCCCAAGGCGTTCGCGGATGGTTCCGCTGCCCTGCGCGGTGAGCCGAAGGCCCGGGCGCAACGGGCGCTCGATGCTACCCAGACTGCCCTCGGCGAAGCGATCGGCCGGATCTACGTGGAGCAGTACTTCCCGGCCGAGTCCAAGGCGTGGCTTCAGACCGTGGCCGCCAATGTGATTGCCGCGCTGAGTGAGCGGGTCAGCGCCGAGAGCTGGATGACCCCCGCCAGCCGGAAGATCGCGGTGGCCAAGCTCCAAGTCCTCTACTGTGGCCTCGGCTACCCCGAGCAGTGGCAGGATTATTCGGATCTGGCGGTCGATCCAGCCGACCCGCTGGCCAACCTGCAACGGGTCGAAGCCCGCAGCTACCGGCAAGCCGTGGCGCGACTGGGGCAACCGGTCGACCGGAAGGCGTGGATGATCCTGCCCCAGACGGTCGGCGGCATTCTGACCTTCCAGCTCAATGCGGTCAACTTCCCCGCCGCGCTGCTCCAGGCGCCCAAGTTCGACCCCGCCGCCTCCGCCGCCACCAACTACGGTGCCATCGGTGCCGTCATCGGTCATGAGAGCAGTCACTACATCGACCTGCTGGGCGCGGACTATGGCGTCGATGGCCGGGCCCAGCACTGGTGGACCGCCGAGGATCTGGCCGGGTTCCAGGCCGCCGCCGACCGACTCGACACGCAGTTCTCCGCCTACCGGCCTTTCCCCGATCTGGCGGTCAACGGCAAGGCCACTCAATCCGAGAATGTGGCCGACCTCGTCGGTCTCTCGGCCGCGTTCGAGGCCTATCGCCGTTCACTGGGCAGCCGGGCGAATGACAAGGCCTACGTTCGGCAGCAGGACCGGGCGTTCTTCCTCGGATTTGCCAGGAACTGGCGCAGCAAGTGGCGGGATGCGGCACTCAGGACGTTTGTCACGTCCAACGACCACGCGCCGGAGATGTACCGGATCTCGACCGTGCGGAACCTCGATGCCTGGTACGATGCCTTCGACATCAAGCCGGGTGACAAGTTGTATCTCGCGCCGAAGGACCGGGTCCGGGTCTGGTAGCCCGAATTTCCATCGGAGGTGCGCACGCCGATGTACCACCCCGGCTATTCCGTGCAGTTTGCGAGGTAGCCGGGGCAATGACTGACCAGCACCATGAGGGCGGTGACCGCGACTGAAGCGGCACTGCGCGAGGCGGCGACTATGCCCGCGACCGCACGGTTCCTGTGGACACGGTTGTGCACTGCTCCAGGAAACTGCAGTTCAAGTTGGGCGCAGGGCAGCCGAGCATGGGTCCACTGCTGAATCGCGCTCGGCAATCCCTCCTCAGATGACACCTGACTCTATTCGCCTATTCCAGCCCCTGCGCATCCTGTGGGATGGCGGCGCGACGAGGCCGGTGGCTTCCCCGCCCCTGGAAAAGCCTCGACTAGCAATATTCACCCTTTTGGGTTAATATCTGGCCATGGACCTCGACCACACCCTCGTCGCGCTGGCGGATGGCACCCGCCGCAGCATCCTGAAACGGCTGGCCGCGGGGGATGCCCGGGTCACCGAAATCGCCAGGCCGTTCGGTATTTCGCTCAATTCGGTATCCAAGCACATCAGGATACTGGAGCGGGCCGGGCTGGTGCGCCGGCGGGTGTCCGGCCGAGACCATTTTCTGTCGCTCGATCCGGAGCCGATGGATCAGGCCACCGCGTGGCTGCAGCGCGAACGGGCCGCCTGGACCAGCCGTCTCGATCGACTTGAAGCGGTGCTGCGAGCGGAGGATGCCGCGGACGCGGCCCGCCGCGCACCCCGCATTCGATCAATCCGCACCCCACCACCACGGAGAAAGTCATGAACGAGGAACGCGCCACCCTGATTCCGCCATCCACCGTCCGGTTCGAGCGGCTGCTGCCCGGCCCGATCGAACGGGTCTGGGCCTATATCACCGAATCGAAGAAACGGGCCACCTGGCTGGCGGCCGGGGAATTCGACCTCAAGGTCGGTGGCAAGATCGAGCTCAACTTCGACAACGCCAGCCTGCCGAATGATGTCGTCACTCCTGCACAAGCTGGTCGCCACACCTTCCACGGACAGATCACCAGATTTGAGCCCTTCCGGGTGCTGGCGCACACCTGGGACTGGGACGGCAAGCCGTCCGACGTGCTGTACGAGCTGACCCCGAAGGGCAAGGATGTATTGCTGACCATCACGCACCAGATCCCCGACGATACCAACATGAAGCGGGGTATTTCTGGTGGCTGGGTCGTGCACACGGGTATCCTGGCCGACCTGCTCAATGGAGTCGAGCCGCGTCCGTTCTTCACCACGCATGCCCGGATCAAGCAGGACTACGAAGCGCTGGTCTAGGAGGCGCCGTGAGGGACAGGATGGGCCCGCTCCCCGGCGAGTCAGAGCCGTTCGGTTCGAGCGAACGCGGGCCCTGAGGTCTCAATGCTGGCTACATCGAGCCATTGAGCCTCGGCGGCTTCGGCTTCATCACGGTCTCTGATGAACCCTGTGTGCCGGCAGCTTGACGCTCCGAACGATTCGGAACTCCATTTGAGCTACGGGATGGAATGGCGGAGTTGTTCGCAGGTGAATGAGGAGGGCAACCGAACCAGCGCTGGTAGCAATCCGTCCACCCCCTGGTAGTACAGAATCTCGAAGCGGGCGTGCGAGTCGGTGGCTGCTGACAAGGCCTGTTCGCACCGCTGCCGTGCGGCATGGAGCTGCCACTGGCGGCCGGCACCGAGGCCTGCAATCACAAGACCGACGATAGTACAGAGCGCCGTGGTTGCGGTATCACCAATGACGTCACGAAACCAGCTGGCTTTCAGATCGTTCCAAAACCAGGCTGGACGACGCCATGTCACCAGGATGATATACATCCCAAGAACCGCTTCAAACGACTCGACCCAACCGACATGAAGCAAACGAACGGCCTGTTGAACCACTACGTAGACCAGACCCAAGGTTAAAGCAATCGCGCCCGACGTGAGGAGGAGTAGCCGGACGTTAATCTGAGCCTTCCAGACCGACTCATAGTTCACCGCGGTGGCATCTTCAATCAACCAATCCCGTCAGTGAACCCAGACGGCCGCCAGTTCCCGTCGGCAGTGCCATCCGGGCTCGACAGCACAACGGTGTATCCGTCCGGATCGTGCAGCCAGATCTCCCAGTGGTTGGGGCCGCCATGCCCGTCCGGCGGGTTTCGATGGCGCGGCAGCACCACCTCCGCTTTCAGCTCACTCGCGCGTGCGACGGCCTGGTCGAAGTCGTCGATTTCAAACCACAGCAGTACACCGTTGCCGTACGGTCTGTCCTCCTGGTTGCCGATAGGCCCGTGATGGTGCTCGACGTCGAACCGGTGCAGCTGAAGGATGAGCGCGCCATCGGCCACCAGTCGCTCGTACTGGTCGCCGCCGTGACCGCTCGCAAGGCCGAACAGCCGTTGATACCAACGACTACTGGCGGGAACATCGGTGACGGCGATGAGCGGCTGGGGACGCACGGCACTTCTCCTCAAGAATCCATCAGTTGCAGGCCATTTCGGCTGACTTGGATCTTCGAGGCCAGCCGCAGCGGGGAACTCCTGATCGATGAGTCCGCCAGTAGACGCCAGATTTCCGCTGGCTTGGATCTACCCGCCCAACCGCAGCGGGGAACTCCTAATCGACGATTCCTTATGGCTTGCCGGACTTGGGCACGTTGCGGGTGTGTTCCGGCGCGAACCCGCCACGCACGGCTCCAGGGGCCTTGGGCGCCAAATCGCGGGTGGGAGATAGCTTTCGCTTCCCAGCGGTGGACTTGCCTGATTGCGCGGAGGGCTTTTTCGGCTTCATCGTGGCCTCAGCAGTGAAGGGGACCGAGCGTTGGGGTAAAGCAGTTCAATCATATAGCACAGTGCCGGCTTTCGATGGTGAGCAATATCCTGCGCCGGGGGGCCCGCCGAGCAACCTCCATGATGCCTGCTCAACCCCGGCGCGCCGCTTCGATGGCCGCGATGTCGATCTTTTGCATCGTCATCATCGCATCGAATACCCGCTTGGCGACCGCGGGATCGGGGTCGGTCACCCCCTTGCTCAGTACAATCGGCGTAATCTGCCAGGACAATCCCCATTCATCCTTGCACCAGCCGCAGTCGCTCTCCTGCCCGCCATTGCCGACGATCGCGTTCCAGTAACGATCGGTCTCGGCCTGGTCCGCAGTCGCGACCTGAAACGAGAACGCCTCGGTGTGTTTGAACGCCGGTCCGCCGTTGAGCCCGAGGCACGGAATGCCCATCACGGTAAACTCGACGGTCAGCACGTCCCCTTGCTTCCCCGACGGATAGTCTCCCGGGGCCTGGTGCACGGCGCTGACAGCCGAATCGGGAAAGGTCCTGGCATAAAATCGTGCCGCTTCCTCCGCGTCCTGGTTGTACCAGATGCAAATCGTGTTCTTGGCTGGCTTCGACATATCACGTCTCCATTGAGATGATCCACCCAGAGCTGCTGGGTCATGTTGGATTCTGGGATTCAGCCTGCTGCGCATTGCGGCAGGATGCTGCCGGCAAGGCCCTGCTTCCCCAGTTGCGGCTGGGCACTCCTGATCGATCACTCACTGTCGATCAGTCTGCGGATTGTCATCCACGAGTTCCGGAAACCGCGGCTGATTCAACTCGTGGCCGCGGTCTCGTGGCTCCCAATACACCCTGGCCTGCCGCCGCCACGGCTCACCAGCGCTCTGAATGCCAGGGATTGTTCCCGCCATGAACGGAAGCTGATGGGCTCAGGCTGAGCGAGCAAGTCGGGTGGGAAGGGTTGACGATGGTGAGGCGCGACGCACGAATACCGAGCGGATTGTTTGACCCTGGCTCGCCCTCTCCTGGAGGATTGCCCGAACGCCGGCCGGGGCCGATCGGTCAGACGATCGGCTCCAGGACCATCCGGCCGTACGCGATGAACGCCATCACGAGTCCCAGCACGGCGCTCATGATGATCGGCGTGCTCTCGCGATACCTGACGTGCACCCAGATGAACAGGAGGCTCTCGATGGCCAGGACGGCGGCGGCCACCACCGTCAGCCCCGGGTGCCATTGGAGGGCAGCGGGGATGATCAGCCCGGCCGCGCAGGCGAGTTCGAGAAGGCCGAGGGCCGTCCAGGCCTGCCGGGGCAATGCACCAAAGGACGGGACATCCCCGCTGATCTTGTCGAACATGAAGACCTTCATGATGCCCGACGCGCCGTACAGGAGCGCGCCGAGGCCCTGCAGCACCCAGAGCAGCGAATTCATCGTGCGCCCTCCCGATTTCCGTGTCGGTGCGTGATTTACACCCAGCCCTTCATGACCCGGCTGGTGACGTCTGGTTGCCGGCTCCCAAGTATCCGACGACGGGCAAACTACGAGACCTGCGTCGGGCCGCCGAAAGCTGTTGACCAGGACCCCGGCTCGCAGAGCGTGGGGTTAGACCACGCTGAATCCTCCGAGCGCGAATCCGTCGGAGCATAGCTTCTTGCCGGTACCCAGCGCCAGCGGCTAGACCGCGAGCTGGTACCCGTCGACCAGGTCATGTTCGGCCAGTGTCCTGATAGCGGGGCGTTCCCCCCCACGCAGAGTCCACCGCCCGGCGCCGCCCGCAGCAGTTCACCGCGGCCGGTACCTCAGGGCCGAGCAGGTGGGAATCCAGGCCATCGCGTGCCGGACATCGTCCCAACTCTGCAGCAGGGCGGTATGCCACGGCATCATCATCGGAGGAACGCCGTTGGGCCACCCTTCGAGGCAGGCCTCCGTGCTCAGGGCTGCTGCGGAGCGGCCGGGGTCTCGACCTTGGCCACCGTGAGGAGAAAGGTGGCACCGTCCGTGGACGCCAGGGCGTGATGAACGCCGGTGCCCAGCGAGAGCAGCTGGCCAGGCCCGATGTCGTGGGTAACCCCAAGCGCCGTGAATCGGAGCTGTCCCTGCAGGGGTTGCACGGTGATCGGCCCCTCCGCGTGGTGGTCGGGTATTTCGCCGCCCGGCGCCAGCGTAACCAGCGTCGCCCGCAGCGGTCCATTCTTGATGAGGGTGCGGGCCAGCCGGCCCATATGCGTCGCGGCACCGGGCTCCTGCTGCAGTGCCACTACCAGCGCGTCACCCGACAGCGCCCGTTCGATCGAAGACATCAGCGTTCCTCCATGGTGTTGGTTCCTGGCACGTTGCCCCGCCACGGTTCCCGTCCGCCTTCGACAATCGCGAACGCCCAGGCGACGGTCCGCAGCGCGCGTTGCTGCCCTTCAGGTCGTGATCCGCCATCAACTCCGCCTCGGCCCGGCCTTACCCTCGGGGACCGCCAGGTTCCGGAATCTCCGCGCCCTGCGGTGCCCATCCGGTTGGACCCGGTCTTTTCTCTCAGGTCCCGGTCCGGGAAATTTCGACTCGCCAGACGGTGGGGCCCTGTTCCAGATACTCCCAGCCAAATGTGCCCGCATGTTCAAAGTCGAACTGGTACCGGAGCGGCATGGGGTCGTGGTCGTTGATCAGGACGAACGATTCACCAGGCGCCAGCGCGGCGAAAGTGGTGAAGATCGTGGTGTGCTTGTCGCGGGGACGAATGACCCGGACGTCGAGGGTCGGGGTGGTTGCCAAGGTGGGGCCTTCCGAGTGAATGGAGTATGGAAACGCTTGGCTGCCGCCGGCTGGATTGCGGCAGGACCAACGGGCGGCGCCCTGTGGGTTCCCGCCGGTGGGGGAGAGACCAGTGGGGGTGACGAGGACGTGGCCGCGTTGGATTCACGGCGTCTTCCGGGCCAGCGCCAGCATCTGCCCAGCCTCGATCATCACGCCGCACGTCAGCAGCAGCGCGCCGCCGCGGGCCGCCCCCGCATGCGCGGTACTCACTCCCGCAATCATTCCGACGGCGCCGAGGGCGAGGAGGATCCCGGCGGTGCTGGCGGCGCGGGCGGAGTACAGGTCGCTCACCCGCGCCACCTTTCGCTTGCCTACCAGCGGTCCGAACCGGTGATACCAGACCAGGAAGGGCACGATCTTGTAATAGTGCGCCGCGATGAAGAGCGTGATCCCGAGGATCAGGGCGAGTACATAGGACAGGTACGCCCGCGGCGGGGCCCCCGGCACCAGCGCCACTCCCGCCAGCAGCAGCGCCGCCAGCAGCAGGGCCAGCGCCAGCGCCGCCAGTCGCATTCCCGGATCCAGCCCGGGGCGGTGCCGGTGACGGTAGAACGCCCGGGCCTGGAGTAGAAACGCCAGGAGGCCGGCCCCGAGGAGCACGGTCGGCAGCCAGCGGCTGAGAAGCGGCGGACCGTGGTGGCCAACCGTCAGCGTGGCCGCCCCGGCGATCAGCAGCGCGACGGCCGCCTTGGCGAACCGGTCGCCGGCGCCGTGGCTCAGCAGGAACATCGGCAGCAGGCGGTGGGCGACACCGACCATCACCAGGAGCACCCAACCGGCCAGCGCCACGTGCAGGTGGGTCGCGAGAGCGATCGGGTGGGCCGCGCCGAGGAATCCCCACCGGAGGTTGCCCGCCAGGGCCAGCCCGAAGACAAGCGTCACGAGCAGGAATAGATCGGCACCGGCCAGCGCCCACCAGGTAACATCGCGGCGGGTCGCACGCCGGAGCGTGGCGCCGAGGTTGACCACGAAGATGAGCAGACCGGTTCCCAACCCGGCCGCCCCCGCCAGCATCAGGGCAGTGGACCCGAACAGCATTCCGGATACGAAGGCCAGCAGCCCAGGAACGTACAGCGCCAAGGCGACGTGGCCGGCGCGGACCGAACGGATCGGCTCGCCGAGCGCCACGGGGAGGAACTGGTAGAGCGCGCCCATGATGGAGGTGGTGATCCAGCCAAGCGTGAACAGGTGGGTCACCGCCACGACCACCGGGAGTGGATACGCACCGGTGGCGAGGTCAGGGGCAACCCGCACCAGGCCGAAGGCGCCGAGCAGCAGGAAACCGATCGCGGCGGCGAAGTGCTCTCCGGGGAGTCGGAAGGGCGGCGCCTTGGTGGCGGCCAGGCCGATGCCGGGGCCGGTCATCTCGCGTGCATCGGCGGGGTCGAGGCCACCGGCGCAAACCGGAATCCGGTGGCGCCCTCCCGTAACCGGGCCCAGTGGGCCACGAGCGCGATGTTCGGGTTGAGACCCGAGCCGATGAGGCCGGCCACGGCGTGCGGGACTGTGGGCTCCAATGGCATCTACGCCTCTACCCGGTAGGAGCAGGCGTCGTCGCCGGCGGGGATGTAACTCGTTCGATGCAGCCCGTCTCCCAGAAGCTCCTGGATCAGGCTGATTTCCGCGGCACACGGGATCCGGGTGGCGCGGACCAGTTCCCGAAGCGGGCAATGGCAGAGACGCAGGCGCAGGGCCCCGTCATCGGCTTCCATCACGGCCATGAACCCGAGCTCGGAAAAAATGCGAGCCACCTCCCGGACCCGTGCCCGGCCTTTGAGGAGCCGCACCCGCCGCCGCGCCTCGGTCCGGCGAGCCCCGACCCGGCGCTCGAAGAATTCTCGGATGACGTCAACCCTGCCGGATTTGACCAGATGGGCCGCCAGCTCCCGCAGAATCTCTGCTTCCCGTCGCGGGAACAGCGCCTCGGCTTCCGGGGCCAGACCGTACAGCACCTCCGGGCGGCCCGGTCCACCGGCGCTCCGGGTGCCGACGCGCAGCACCAGCTTCTCCGCGACCAGCGCCTTCAGGTGCCCGCGGAGGGTCTCGATGTTGAGGCCGAGTGCGGCGGCCAGCTCCGGGATGGACAGGCGCCCCCGGCGCTTGAGCCGAAGCAGGATGTCGCGCTGGCTCCTGCCGGCACCGGGCGCGGTCATCGGCCGCCCGACCGGTGGCCGGCCCGCACCTGGTCCAGGAATTCCTTGAGGACCACGGCCTGGTTGTGCTCGGCATCGTGGGCGGAGTAGACCAGCGTCACATCGCCGGCCTCCGCTGCCATGAGCAGCGGCATGAGCGCCTCGCCGTTGCGCCCCAGCTCCGCGCGATAGCGCCGGCGGAATTCCGCCCATCGAGCCGGGTCGTGCCCGAACCACTGGCGCAACACCGTGCTCGGCGCGACGTCCTTGAGCCAGGCATCGGGTTTGAGCACGGCCTTGGGCACTCCCCGAGGCCAGAGCCGATCGACCAGAATGACGCTCGAGCCGTCCGAGGGGCGCGGGTCGTAGGCGCGGTGGAGGTGAATCATGGGCAGGGCCTCCTCGCCCCATGCGCACGATAGGACGGGACCCCGTTATTTGTCAAGGTATTTTCGATGTTAATTCAGCCGCTGGGTGATGCAATTCCTGAGCACTTCTTCACGCCGGTTTCACCCGACGATTGATCGGCCCGAGCTATGCTTGCCGCAATAGCATCCTCAGGAGTGTGGCAGAATGTTCCTGGCATCTGTGGCCCTCAGTCCGATCGTGGTCGCTGCCCTGACGGCAATGGCCCTCGCCGTTCCGAGGTTGGGCGCTGCGCAGGCCCCGGCTCCCCCGCCGACCGACAACCCGTCGCGCCTCCAGACTCCCGAAGCACTCCAGGTCGAGCATCGGGACATCCGCCAGGCGTTGATGCTTGCAACCCACGCCGCGGGAAGCCTTGGCGCCACCGCACCCGAGCTCGCTGCCTTGCTGGAACCGCGCTTCGAGCGCGAGGACACCATTGCCCTGCCGCCCCTCGGCCAGCTTGTACCGCTGGCCCGGGGCGAGTTCACCCTCGGAATGCGGGCGGTGATCCCGCTGACCGATTGGCTGGGTGCGAAACTCCCGCGGATGCTCCGCGAGCACGCGGCGATACTGGCCGCCACTCTCCGCTTGCAGGAGGCGGCGCAGGCAGCTGGCGCTGCCACGGTGGCACGACTCGTCGAGGCGCAGGCGCTGCACGCCCGGCACGAGGAGGAGGTCCTCTATCCGGCGGGCCTGCTCGTCGGTGAGGTCGTCCGGGTGCGATCGCAGAGGTTGGGACAATGAGCGGCACCGTTGGTGGCCCGCCGCTGGCCCGCCCTGACCGGATGCGCCCGGCCCTGCCCGGCTTGACGCTGGCCGTGCTCACCATCCTGTTCGGCTTCGGCCTGGGCGGGCTGTTCGGGCTCAACGAGGACGCGATCCAGTCCCGGTTGACGGCGTCCGCCGCCGAAGTGCAAGGGTCGGTGTATGCGGGAGATGCGGCGGCGGCCAAGGCAGTGGTGGCCAAGTCGTGGACCTATATGCAACGGGCGCACCTGCATGCGGGGTCACTGGGTACGGCCGCCGTGACGCTGACACTGCTCGTCGTGCTGCTGGGTGCCTCGCCGATCGCAACCCGGGCGATCAGCCTGGGCCTCGGTGCCGGTGGCCTGGGCTATTCGTTCTTCTGGATGTGGGCCGGCTTCCGGGCACCCCGACTTGGCAGCACTGGGGCCGCGAAGGAGTCGCTGCGATTGCTGGCGATCCCGTCGGCCGGGGCCCTCATCGTGTCGACCGCCGCCGTGGCCATTCTCCTCCTGCTTGCCCTCCTGCGGCGCCGGGCTCCGTCGGAGTAACCGGTCGCGGTTGACCCGGTTTGCCTCGGGGGCCCGTCATCCCCACAGTGTGGCATCCGCCACCCGTCCGGTTTCATCCAGTCGCCGCTCGTGCGCCGTGAGCAGGTCGCTGCGGGAAATGATGCCGATGACCTTTCCCGACCCATCGTCCGCCAGCACCGGCAGTCGGCCCACCTTGGCCTTCACCATCCGATCCGCCGCGTCCCGAAGTGATTGGTGCCCGAAGACCACGATGGGTGCCTGGCGGACGAGGGTCTGCAGCAGCACGTCCTCCACGGCGCCGGCATCCTGAAGGTCGCGCCGGGTGAGGAGGCCCACCAGGCGCCCGGTCGGGTCCACCACCGGAAATCCCTGGTGGGTGGATCCGGCCCCGCTGGCGAGCCAGCGTCTGGCCCCCGCCAGCGTGTCATTCGCGTCGAGGGTCGCCACGCTGGCCGTGGCGTGGTCCCGTACCAGCAGCCGCGCCAGGAAGTCGGCGGAGTACTCGGTGATGACCGGTGTGCCCCGGCGCGCCAGCCGCTCGGTCATGATGGTGTCGCGCATGGTGCGGAGGGAAATCAGGTAGGCGCCGGTGCACCCCGCCAGGAGCGGGAGCAGGCCCATCGGCTGGTGGGTCGCCTCGAAGGCGAACACCACCGATGCGAGCAGGGCGCGGGACGCGCCGGTAAATGCGGCGGCCATCCCCACCAGCCCGGCCACCCTGGGGTCGATGCCGAGCGCCGGCAGGAGTGCCGCGACACCGGCGCCCACCAGCACGCCGGCGCCGCCACCAATGGTGAAAATCGGCGCCAGGGTGCCGCCGGCGGTTCCGCTGGAGAGCGCCACCGACCATGAGATGAGTTTGGCGATGACCAGGAAGAGGAGTGCCTGTCCGGCGAGGCTGCCATTGAGCAGTTGCTGGATGTTGTCGTACCCGACGCCGAGCGTCCGCGGCGAGAGGTAGCCCATCACCCCGACCACGACGCCACCGATGGCCGGCCACCACATCCAGTGGACCGGCAGGCGCTCAAAGGCGTCCTCGAGCAGGTACAGCCCCTTGGTAATGGCCACCCCCAGCCCACCGATCACCACGCCGATCAGGGTATAGGCCGCCAGCGCCCAGCCGGATGGGGTCGCGATGAACTCCATCGGGAAAATGGCATCGGAGCCGTGGAACACGATCCGGAGACCGGCGGCCGTGGCCGACGCGAGCGCGACTGGCGCGAGCGACCGGGGCCGGTACTCGAACAACAGCAGTTCGACCGCCAGGAGCGTCGCCGAAACCGGCGATCCGAAGACCGCGGACATTCCGGCCGCCGCGCCCGCGGCCAGCAGTGTCTTCCGTTCATCCGCCGTGACGCGCAGGGCCTGGCCTACCAGGGATCCAAGTGCCCCGCCGGTGGCAATGATCGGGCCTTCCGCGCCGAACGGTCCGCCGGTGCCGATGGCAATGGCGCTCCCGACCGGCTTCAAGACGGTCACCCGGGGAGCGATGCGACTCTCGCCCACCAGGATCCGTTCCATCACCTCCGGAATCCCGTGGCCTCGAATGGCCGGCGTCCCCCAGCGCGCGATGACTCCGACCAGCAGCCCGCCCACCACCGGCACCACGATGACCCACGGACCGAGCGCATTGCCGGCGGGCGAGCTGAACACCAGTGAGACCCGTCCGTAGAATGCGAGGTTGGTGATCAGGCCGATCAGCGCCATCAGTGCCTCGGCCAGGAAGCCGGCACCCAGCGCGATGACAACCCCGAGCAGGCACACCAGCAGCAGGCGTCGATCGGCGGGAGGACGGTAGGCGGCGGAAACCGGGTGCGAAGCAGGGACTTCAGCGGACACGCGACAGGTACCTCATGAAGGAGTGGAAACGCCGGTTGGTGCTACCGGCGACGACAGGGTCAGGGCATCAGCGGAGGGCTCATCCTGTACCCGGGACACCTGGTTATCGGTCGGGGCGATCAGTTGCGCCGGAATGTCGTGCCGAGCCGCCAGACCTTCAAGCGTCCCGACTATTCGCTGCCCGGAATCAGGAAGCGCACCCCGGCCGCCGCCCTGATCAGGCAGGAGGTCAGGGTGATGCGCCGCAAGGCGTCCCGACAATGCCCGCGATGCTAGCCAAGCACGATCCGCACCCGGTGGGGTTGCTGGTCATCGACCAGGGGGATGCCGCCGGCGACGTCCACCGGTCCGCCGTCGACCTCGATCATCGAGACGCCCCGGCCGGCCCCGCTGGCATTTTCCACCACGATGTCATACCGCGTACCGCCGCCATGCCGGTAGGTGATCGAGACGTGCGGCCACGCCGCCGGAATGCACGGATTGATGACCAGTCGATTCCCCTGGACGCGGAAGCCGACCAGCCATTCGAGGCCCGCCCGGTAGTACCAGCCAGCCGAGCCGGTGTACCAGGTCCAGCCGCCCCGGCCAACGTGCGGCGTTTCGGCGTAGACGTCGCCGGCCAGAACATAGGGTTCGACCTGGTAGCGCTCCACCCCCGCCGGGGTCGCGGCATGCCGGATCGGGTTGAGGAGGGCCATCAGTTCGGCCGCCCGTTCGCCGTCGCCCAGCAGGGCGAACGCGATGACGACCCACGCGGCCGCGTGGGTGTACTGGCCGCCGTTCTCGCGCACTCCCGGCAGGTACCCCTTGATGTAGCCGGGCGCGAGCGCGGTCTTGTCGAAGGGAGGGGCGAGGAGCGGCATGACCCCGTCCTTGCGGCGCACCAGTCGCTGGACCAGCGAGTCCATCGCCTGGCGGGCGCGCTGCCCATCGGCCACGCCGGAGATCACGCTCCACGATTGCGCGATCGAATCGATGGCGCAGACGTCATTGGAGGACGAGCCGAGGGGGGTGCCGTCATCGAAATAGGCGCGACGGTACCAGGCCCCATCCCACCCCGCCGCCTCGGCCGCCACTTTAAGCTTCGCGAGGTGCGCCGTCCAGGCCTCCGCCCGCGCCACCTCGCCGCGGGCCCGCGCCACCGGAATCCAGCTGGCCAGCACCGACGCCAGGAACCACGCGAGCCAGACGCTCTCGCCCTTGCCACCGGCTCCCACCAAATTCATCCCGTCGTTCCAGTCGCCGGTGCCCATCAGTGGCAGGCCGTGGCTGCCCGCCGTCAGGCAGTGATCGATGGCCCGCGCGCTGTGTTCGAAGAGGGTGCCGCGCTCGTCCGACACCCGCGGTTCGAAGTACGACTCCAGCTGGTCGGCCGCCAGGACCGGCCCGGCCAGGAAGGGCACCGTCTCCTCGAGGACAGCGGCGTCGCCGGTCACCTCGAGGTAATGGCTGATCGCGTAGGGGAGCCAGAGCAGGTCGTCGGACATCCGGGTGCGGATGCCACGGCCAGTCGGTTCATGCCACCAGTGCTGGACATCCCCCTCGACAAACTGGTGCGCCGCGCTCCGCAGCAGGTGCTCGCGCGTCAGGTCTCGCCGGGCAACGGCCAGCGCCATCACGTCCTGCAGCTGATCCCGGAAGCCGTAGGCGCCGCTCGATTGATAGAGGGCGGTCCGTCCCCAGTACCGGCAGGCCAGCGTCTGGTAGAGCAGCCAGCGGTTCATCATCAGGTCGAGCGCCCGGTCGGGGGTCTTCACCTGGACGGTGGTAAGGATGTCCTCCCATTGGTCGACGACCTTTTGCAGGGTCGCATCCAGATCGGTGGCGCGATACCGCGCCACCAGTGCCCGCGCCTCCTCGCGCGTGGCCGCCTCCCCGAGCACGAAAACGACCTCGGTGCTGGCGCCTGGCGGGAGGACCAGCGTGGTCTGCAGGGCGCAGCACGGGTCGAACGCGGCGCCGCAGCGCCCTGACAGCGGATCGCGACGCACCACCGCTGCCGGCCGGGCGGCCGACCCGTTCCGTCCCAGGAACTCGGTCCGGTCGGCGGTCCAGCTGGCCTGCTTCCCGCCCAGGTCGGCAAAGGCGATCCGCTGGCTGAACTCAGCGTTCCAGGGATTGCGGGCGAACATGGCTCCGGTCTCGGCGTCGATCTCGGTGATGACGTACGGCGCCATGGCACTCCGCTGACTGCCGAGCACCCACTCGAGGTAGGCCGTGACCGAGAGCCGGCGGGTGCGCCCGCTATCGTTGACCAGGGTGAGACGGGCCACCTTGAGCGGATCGCGGACCGGGACGAAGTGCACCAGGTCGAGCTGGAGACCGTGGGCGGTGCAGCTGAACCTGGTCCAGCCCTGGCCGTGCCGGACCTCGTAGCCGTGATTCGCCTCGCGGATAGGCAACGGTGTCGGGCTCCAGCACTCGCCGGTGTCGTCGTCCCGGATGTAGAACATTTCAGCCGGTGGGTCCGACACCGGGTCGTTGGCCCAGTTGGTGATCCGGTTGGCCTGGCTGTTGAGGGACCAGCTGCAGCCGGCACCTGCCTCGGAGACGAGGCAGCCAAACTCCGGGTTGGCCAGCACGTTGATCCACGGGGCGGGCGTCCAGCGCCCCGGCGGGAGCACGATGCGGTACTCACGCCCGTCCTCCGCGAACCCGCCAAGGCCGTTGAACAACTCCAGCGGGTCGGACCGCCGGGCGGTGTCCGGAGTGGCGACGGGTTCGGTCGGCACGCGCCGGGGCGGCGGGGCGGCGGACGCGTCGGAGCGGGGCACCCGGGCCACCTGGGCAGCCAGGGTCCCGTTCTGGCTCGAGAGCAGGACCCGCGCGACACTTTCGAGCACGTCGCGCTGGGCCGGGGTGACGCTGTCCGCGCGAATGGTGAACACCCGTCCGCGAGACTCCTGGCGTTCCCGGCGCGGCATGGTTTGCGCCGACCGCACGAGGGTGTCGAGGAGGGTCTGCAGGTCCTGGATGTAGGACGGCGCCCGGTCGTTCAGGATCACGAGATCAACCGCCAGCCCTTTCATCCGCCAGTACTCGTGGGCCCGAAGCAGCTGACGCACGAGCCCGATGCTTTCGGGGTCGTCGATCCGCACCAGGACGATCGGCAGGTCGCCGGAAATGCCATGGGCCCAGAGCGCACCGGCGCCTTCCGACTGGCGCATGAGCACCTCACCCGGTGCCCGCGACGTGCGGTCGGCGTAGAGCAGCGATGTCGCCACCGATTGGAAGAGCTGGGCCTCATCAGGCCCGATGCCCAGGTGGTGCAGCTGGACCATCGCCTGGGTCCACGCCATCGTGGCGGCACGTTCGAACGTGGTAACGTCGTTGTACTTGTCCGCCAGGTCGAGGATATCCTCTCGGCTGGAGCAGATCAGTGTGGAAAAGACGAGGCGGACCGTCTTGCCCGGGTGGATCCGGACCCGGCGCCGGAGGCTCACGATCGGATCGAGCACCGGGCCGGTGGTCTCCGACAGCGCGCGTCCGTCGGTCTCCACGATCGGCGCGCCCGTCCCGCTTCCCCGTCCGAGGAATTGCCGACGGTCGGTTTCCCACTCGAGCTTCCCGACCGTCTCGCCTTCCACGGCCAGGATATGGGCCAGCCAGACCGGCTTTTCCTCCGGCGACCTCGGCCGGCGGGTGGCGAGGAGCGTGCTGCGCTCCGGCAGGCACTCGGTCTCGACGAAGAGGTTCGAGAAGGCGGGATGGCTGGCATCAGCCCCCGCCGAGGCCAGCACGATTTCGGCGTACGAGGTGACCTCGAGCTCGCGGCTGCGGGTTCCGCGGTTGGTGATGGACACCCGCCGCACCTCCGCGTCGTCTTCCGACGGCACGATGACTTCGAGCCGGGTCTCGAGGGTGCCGTCGCGCCGGACGAACTCGGCGCGGTCCTCACCGAACGAGACATCGTAGGTCTCCGGCTCCTCGCCGCTGGGCTGAAAGCCCGCCGACCAGCGCTCCCCGCTCGCCACGTCGCGCAGGTAGATCCATGTCCCGTCGGCATCGCGTGTGGGGTCTTCCCGCCACCTCGTGACGGCGAGGTCATGCCAGCGGCTGTAGCCCGAGCCGGCCGCCGTCAGCATGACCGCATAGCGCCCATTGGAGAGCAGGTGCGCCCGGGGGGTGACACCGTGCGGCGAGGAGAAGTGCCGCGAATGCGGCGGGACCTGCTCCCGGACATCGCGCAGGGCGGCGGCCGGCGCCACCTGCGGCCGGACGACGGCGACGTCGCGCGGCATCCGCTCCTGGAGCAGAAGCTCGCTGGCCTGCACGATCGGCTCGGCGTGAAACCGGTTCCGCATGATGCCATGGTGCAGCAGGTTGCCGATGGCGACCACGAGCATGCCCTGGTGATGGGCCATGTACATCGCGACCACCCCCTGCGAGATGCCGGTGGGCAGGCGCGCCGAGGTATAGTCGAGCGCTTCGTAGAAGCCGTACCGCCCGCCCGCCCCCGACGCGAGCAGCGTCCGGAAATTGTTGGCGGCCGCGGCGGGATCGACCATGACCGCCAGCCCGGTGGCGTAGGGGGCGACCACCAGGTCGTCGGCCAGGCCGCGACGGAGCCCGAGGCCGGGGACGCCGAAGTTGGAGTACTGGAAGGTCATTTCGAGGTCACGGGCGAAATACCCCGACTCCGAAATGCCCCAGGGCACCCCGCGTTCGGCGCCGTAGTCGATCTGGCGGCGGAGCATCAGCTGGCAGGTCTGGTCGAGCAGGCTTTCGGGCGGCGAGCGCATCAGGAGCCGCGGCATCAGGTACTCGAACATCGAGCCGGACCACGACAGCAGGACGGCGTTCTTGCTCACCGGCGCCAGGGGGCGGCCGAGCCGGAACCAGTGCTTGACCGGCACCTCGCCCTTGGCGATGGCAATGAAGCTCAGCAGCCGGGCCTCCGAAGCCAGCAGGTCATACCGCCCGGGATCGAGGCTGCCATCGGTCATCCGGTAGCCGATCGAGAAGAGCAGCCGGACCGGATCGAACAGGAATCCGAAATCCATCGCGGTGACCATCGCCCGGGCGTCATCCGCCAGATGGAGGAGACGCTGCGCCAGCGCGGTGGCCGCGGCGGCGGAATGTTCCAGCGCCGTCACCAGCGCCTCCGACGCCCGCTGGGTCGTGACCGCATCGTCCGTCCCGTCCGGTCGGCCGACCAGCGCCCGCAGGACCGTTTCGCAGCGAGCCGGAAGCTCCCGCAGCGACAGGGGCGCGGTCAGCGGGAGCATCAGTGCCGCGGTCGCCGGCGCCAGTCGCAGCCGGGCCCACGGCAGCAACGTGTCGAGGTCGCGCGCCAGGGTTTCCACCGAGTCGCGCAGGGCGGCGGCGGCGGCAGTGACGGCGGGCGGTGCCGGCTGCCCGCCGTGGCCGGCCAGGTCGCGGGCCAGGTTCGCGGCCGAGACGACGGCCGAATTGAGTTCGGCCACCCGACCGGTCCACTCGGCCGGCGACCCGGGCTGCTGCACGGTGAGGCGCAACACCACCTCCAGCGCCTCATCGAGTCGGCTCCGGTCGACGAGCGGCGCTCCGCGTGCAGTGGCGGCCCCGTGGGCGGCCTCGCGGAGGAGCAGGGCGGCATCTTCGATCCCCTCGAGGTCCACGTGTGACATGAGCGGCTGGTCGAGGATCTCCCGGCAGGCATGGCTGAGCGTGATCAGGGCACCGGCCAGGTTGCCACTGTCGACCGAGCTGACGTAGCGGGGCTCGAGGGGGCGGCCGTTGCCGGTGTCATACCAATTGAAGAGGTGCCCCCGGAATCCTTCCAATCCCCGGCTGGTGTGCAGCGTGGCCTCGAGGCGGTCCACCAGGTCGAGCGTGCCGATCCAGCCGAAATCACGGGCCGAGACGGCCGCCAGCAGGTAGAGGCCGATGTTCGTCGGGGAGGTGCGCTGGGCCACGACCGGCTCGGGGTCCTCCTGGAAATTGTCCGGCGGAAGGGAGAGGCTCTCGGGAGTCACGAACGTGGTGAAGTAGCTCCAGGTCCGCCGCGCGATCAGCCGCAGGAACCGGAGGTCTGCGGAGTCGAGTGCTGCGGTGCGGCTGCCCGGCACCGGCAGGCTGAATTGCAGGGCGAGCCACGGCGCAAGCGCCCAGGCCAGCAGGAGCGGGCTCGCGATCGACCAGGTCCCCGAGTACCACGCCAGCGCACCCGCGGCCCCAGCAGCGAGCGCGAGGCCGCCAGCCATTGTCTGGCTGAACCCGGCCAGGGACAGCGGCGCCTTCGGCGCCACCGTGGCGCTTGCCTTCCATTCAAGCAGGCGTCGCTGGGTGATATACAGGCGGAGGAGGGTCCGGACGATCGCATCGGCCATGACCCAGGCCTGGTGCGCCATGGTGGCCAGCATGAACCCCGAGTGCGCCGCCGCCGAGCGCAGATCCCGGCCCACCGCCCGGAGGTGCATCCGCTTGGAGAAGCCCGCGCCCCGTGGCCACAGGCCGTCCACCACCGGGATGAGCGACGGCACCGTATAACTCGCGAGAATGAACAGGGACCAGACATCCGGGCGGGAGCCGGGCCAGCACCACGCCGTGACCAGCGTGAGAAAGGCCGTCGGAGCCACCAGGCTGCGCCGCAGGTTGTCAATCATCTTCCACCGCGCCACCGCGGAGAAGGGATGGCGGAGGATCCAGGGAAGCAGCTGCCAGTCGCCCCGGGTCCAGCGGTGCTGCCGACCGGTGGCGGTCAGGTAGTTCGTCGGGGCCGCCTCGAACAGTTCGACGTCGGTGACCAGCCCTGCCCGGGCGAATAATCCCTCGAAGAGGTCGTGGCTCAGCATCGAGTTCTCTGGCACCCGCCCGGCCAGCGCCGTCTCAAAGGCATCGATGTCGTAGATCCCCTTGCCGGTGTAGGAGCCCTCCCCGAACAGATCCTGGTAGACGTCCGACACCGCCGACGAATAGGGGTCGATCCCCGCCGAGCCGGATGACATCCGCTGGAACAGCGAGCCGGTGCGGCCTGGCAGCGTCGGCGTCACCCGCGGCTGCAGCACCGCGTAGCCCTCGACGACCCGGCGGGTGGCAGACGCGATCCGGGGCCGGTTGAGCGGGTGAGCCATCGTCCCGGCCAGCCGCTTGACGCCGCCGCCGGGAAGCCGGGTGTCGGCATCGAGCGTCAGGACGTATCGGACCTCCGCCGGCACAGCCGTACCCGCCGGCATCGGCAGGATGCTGGTATCGCTGGCCCCGCGAAGCAGCCGGTTGAGCTCGTGCAGCTTGCCGCGCTTGCGCTCCCAGCCCATCCACACCCCTTCGCTCTGGTTCCAGAGCCGGCGTCGATGGAACAGGAAGAACCGGTTGCCGCCGCCGGGCGTCGGTCCGTGCACCTGGTTGAGGCGGGCGATCCCGGCCCGGGCCGCCGCCAGGATGGCCTGGTCGTCGGATCGCTGCTCCGCAGGCGCATCGGCCCAGTCGGACGCGAGCGCAAACAACACCTCACCATCGGCGTTGCCGAGGTACTGCACCTCGAGCTGGTCCACCTGTGCCTGAACATCGTCCAGGCTGGTGAGCAAGGTCGGGACGGCCACGAGTGTCCGGCACTCCGGTGGCACTCCGGTGGGCCACTCGAACCGGGGGAGAAGGTTGGGCGCCACGATCGCCGTGACCTCCCGGTTGAGCAGCGCCACCGCCAGGTCCGAGGCGGGGACCAGCGCCAGGAGCCCGAGCACGATCAGGCCGGTGGTGGACAGCCCCGCGGCATGGGCCATGAACAGGGGGATGGCGATCAGGGCAGCGGTGAAGACCGACAGGGTGGCGAGAAACCCGGGCGTGGCGGCATCGACAAAGGCGCGGGTGAGCCGGAGCCGGATCCCGGGCCGGAACCCGATGGCGCGCTCAAAGGCGCGCCGGCCGTTGCCGATCAGGTAGAACCCGGGATCTCCGCGCCGCGGATCGGCGGCCGGGTCCACGCCTGCCGCCCGGGCCTGCCCCAGGGCCGCGTGGGTGATGTCCAGCTCTGCACGGGTCGATCCGCGGGCGAGGGCTTCGATGGCGTGCCGATAATCGTCGCGGCTGGCGAAATCCATGGCCGCAAAATCGCTCCCGTCGCGCAGCGCCTGATCGACCAGGCTGACGCTCTCGAACATATCGGTCCAGTCGAGCGCCGCGATCAGGCGCATGCTGGTGATGATGTTGCGGACGGTGACTGTGGTGGCCGCCTCCCGCTGGTGTTCCAGCAGGGTGATTTCCTCCGGGGTGGTGCCCTGGGCCGCCAGACGCTTCTGGACCCGCCGGAGTCCCGGCGTGGTGGTGGGATCATGGTTCCGGAGCAGCTGCATCAACTCGACGGCAAACGCCGGCGCCAGCTGACGACGATCCCGGTCAAACCGGTCGAGGACCTCCGCCGCCCGTGCATCGTCCTCCTCCCCGAGGAACGCCTCGGCCAGTTCCTGGGCCGCCCGCTGCGCCGCGCTGGTCGCGGTCACCGCGTCGGCCAGCCGCCGCAGGTTCTCGACCAGGACCACGCGCAGGGAGATCGGGATGGCCCAGAGCTCCCCGATGGTGAGCGGCTGCACCGCCTGGTAGGCCATCACGAAGCGTCGGAGGAACTCCGGATCCATCCGGCTGTCGGTGTGGGCCACGAACGCCCAGGCGATGCCATACACCCGCGGATAGCCGACCAGTGGGCCCTCCGCCAGTTTCGGCAGGCCGCGGTAGAAACCGACGGAGAGATCGCCCCGGATCTGGCGCAGCTGCTCGGCGATGACGTAGAAATTGTCGACCAGCCACTCGGCGGCCGGCGTGATCCAGCGATCCTCGTCGAGGGTGGCGGCAATGGCGCGATTGGCGTCC
Organism: Gemmatimonadota bacterium; assembly: GCA_039930765.1. Taxonomy (GTDB): domain Bacteria; phylum Gemmatimonadota; class Gemmatimonadetes; order Gemmatimonadales; family GWC2-71-9; genus DATEHG01. The sequence continues at coordinate 21,330 of JBDTTF010000085.1, forward strand.
TGCAGCACTCGGGCGTTGTCCTGCACCCGCTTGAGGAGGGAACGGCCGGAGGACGCCCCGGCCACGACTCCCTGCGCGGCCGCCAGGCTGGCGGCATGCTGTTCGAGCCGCTCGATGCCGAAGAGTTCCGCCCGGATCGGCGGCTCCAGCGCGTCATGCCGGCGGATGCTGAAGGGGAGTTCGACGCTCACGACTCAGCGATCCTTCCGGTGGCGAACAGACGCCGGACGATGACCGAGGCCTCTTCCTGGATCCGGCCCAGATGTGCGGGCCCCACGAAACTCTCGGCGTAGAGCTTGTACACGTCCTCCGTGCCGGACGGCCGGACCGCGAACCATCCGCGCTCCGTCACGACCTTGACCCCGCCGATCGGTGCCCCGTTCCCCGGTGCCGTGGTCAGCCGCCCGGTGATCGGATCACCGGCCACGGACTGCTCGGTGATGGCCGCCGGCGTCAGGCCCAGGAGCACCTGCCGTTCGTCGGCATCGGCCGGCGCATCCTCTCGCGCGTAGGCAAAGTCGCCGAAGGTCCCGGCGAGTTCGCCGTAGAGCGCCCCGGGGTCGCGGCCGCTGACGGCGGTCATCTCCGCGGCCAGGAGCCCGAGCGCGATGCCGTCCTTGTCGGTGGTCCAGACCGTTCCGTCCCTGCGGAGCAGCGATGCGCCGGCACTCTCTTCGCCGCCGAACGCCAGTGCCCCATCGATCAAGCCTGGCACGAACCACTTGAAACCGACCGGCACCTCGACCAGCCGCCTGCCGAGGCGGGCCGTGACCCGGTCGATCATGCTGGTGCTGACCAGCGTCTTTCCCACCCCGGCGGAGGCCGGCCACGCCGGCCGATGGGCAAAGAGGTATTCGATGGCGGCCGCCAGATAATGATTCGGATTGAGCAATCCGGCCGAGCCGGTCACAATGCCGTGGCGGTCATGATCGGTGTCGCAGGCCCATGCCACATCGAATTGCGTCTTGAGGCTGATGAGCCGCTGCATGGCGTACGGCGAGGAACAGTCCATCCGGATCTGGCCGTCCCAGTCCACCGTCATGAAGCGGAACGTCGGATCCACCTCCTCGCTCACAACCGTGAGCGGAAGGCCGAAGTGCTCCGCGATCCGGCCCCAGTAGGCAACGCCCGCCCCGCCCAGCGGGTCGACGCCGAGCCGGAGGTCGGCGTGCCGGATTGCGTCCATGTCGACGACACTGGCCAGGTCGGGAATGTAGGCGTCCATATAGTCGTGCGGACGGGTGGTCGAGGCCCGGCGGGCCCGCTCGAACGGGATCCGCTTGACCGCCTTGTTGCCGTCGGCGAGCAGGGCGTTGGCCCGGTCCTGGACCCAGCCGGTCACGCTGGTGTCGGCCGGCCCGCCGTGCGGAGGGTTGTACTTGAAGCCGCCGTCGCGCGGCGGGTTGTGGGACGGCGTGATGACGATCCCGTCGGCCCGATCGCGGTGACCCCCGTTGTTGTACCCGAGGATGGCATGCGACACCACCGGGGTCGGGGTGTAGCCGTAGTGGCTGCCGATCCGCACCTGCACGGCGTTGGCGGCGAGTACCTCGAGCGCGCTGGCCCAGGCAGAGGTGGAGAGCGCGTGGGTGTCGGCCCCCAGGTAGAGCGGGCCGGCGGTGCCCTGCCGCGCCCGGTATTCGCAGATGGCCTGGGTGATGGCCAGGATGTGCGACTCGTTGAAGGCGCAGTCCAGCGAGGACCCCCGGTGACCCGAGGTGCCGAACGATACGCGCTGGGCCGGCACGGATGGGTCGGGGGTCCGGGAGTAGTACTCGGTGATCAGCCGCGGCACATTGACCAGCATGTCCGGCGTGGCAGGCTTCCCTGCCCTCGGATCAACTCGCATGCTCTTGCTCCTTGGACAGCCAGCCACCGGTGAAGCCCGCCGCCCTGAGGCCGGCCCGAATGTACCCGCTGCCTCGCATCAGTTCCCAGACAAGACCCGAGCGGTAATTCTCGATCATCAGGACGATCGGCCCCTGGTTGATGCCGTAGTGCCGCGACGACACCCAGCCCCCGGGCGAGCCGCGAGGGTCGGGAAAGGTCGGGTTGAAGGTGGCATGAAACCCGTATCGATGGCGGCTCAGGCGGCGGTGCCGGGCGAAGCGCCGAACGGTCGGGATCACGATCTCCGGCGCGAACGGCAGCGAGGCGACGACCGCCCACGGCGCCACCGTGCCATCGTCGGGGCCGAACGGCACCCCGCGGCCCAGGTAATCATAGAACCGCCGCCTCACGCCGCCGATCCTGCGAACCGAGGGACCGGGGCCGTTGCTCGCGGTGATGCCCCAGGTGGTGGCATCATACCCGGCGAACCCCCGTGAATTCCTCACCGCGTAGGCCTGCTGCACCAGGGTCGCGCGCCGGGAGTTCTCGAAATAGTCGAGCCCCCGGCCCCGCATGTACCCGTCGCGGATGCCGCGGCAGTCCAGCCAGGCCTGCGGCAACTGGTGGATGAACAGCGGACCCGAGTACAGGTGCGAATGCCCGTAGAATGTTTTCCACTTGAAGGTGGAGGTCCACGCCGCGTAGCTGCCCGTCGGCAGCGGGTGGGTTGGGGCGCCCAGACCCAGGAGCTGCATCAGCAGTGACTCGTCGTACCCTTGCCAGCGGTAGCGGAGGAACCCGGTTTCCGGTTTCCACCCATGCGTCAGGGTGCGCCCACCGTCCATGGCCCAGCGCCAGTCCATCCGGGCATACAGCCGCTCCGCCAGGTCGCGCACCTCGGTTTCGGCGGCGCTGGCGCCGCCGAAATATGCGGCGGCCGCCAGCATCCCCGCGATGAGGAACGCGCTGTCCACAGTCGACAGTTCACAGTGCCATACGCGGGCGCCCGACTTCATGTCGAGGAAGTGATAGTAGAAACCCCGGTAGCCCGTCGCATCCGGCTCCGGGCCCTGCCGGCTGGTCCAGAAGAATCGCAGCGTCGCGAGGGTGCGGGCCGCCGCGGCTGCGCGCCGCATCAGCCCCCGCTCCACCGCGACCGGATAGGCCGCGAGCGCGAGTCCGACGGCGGCGATGCTGGCTGGCCAACCCGGGCCGGTGCGGTCGCGGATCAGTCCGTTGGCCTCGTTGCCCTCGTGCAGGAAGTACTGGAAGGCGTGGCCCTGGACCTTGTCGAGCAGCGCGGCGTCAGTCCGTGGGGTCATGCCATCCGCCGAGATCGGCAGCCAGCCCGACCGCGCCGATCCGGCCGCCAGCGCCACGGCACATCCTCCAGCACCGCCCCTCGTCGCCGAGAACCCCCTGCACCACCCCTCCACGCCGGCTCCACCTGGTGCTCGCGCACCAAGCGCATGACGGTGCCGTCCAATCGCGTGCCGGGGCAGCCAGAGTCGGGATGCTCGACCGGGCGGATGCGCAGGGTGCGGATGGTGTTGACGCAGGGATGGTCCATCGGACCTGGCGGGACGCTCATGGGATTGGGGCTGCTCCAGGCAGGTCGGAGAAATTGCGCCGGAGCAAGTCACCGATCCGCTCGACGGTCAGGTCGGCCGGTGGATAGGTGTCGAGATTCTTCGGGTCGAGCGCATAGTGCCCCTGACGGGGAAACACCGTCGTCACCCGGTCGGCCCACTGCTGCTTGATCGCGTCGAGGAGCCGCAGCTTGTCGTCGACCATGACGTAATGCCGCGCCGGATACCGGTTGGCGACCGTCTTCAATGCCAGTTGCTTGTGCAGCGTGACCAGGACCCGGCCCTCCACCGCGTCCCACAGCCCCGAGCGCTGGAGCTTGCGGGGCTGAAACACCACGTCGCCGTCGGTGAGGATGACCGTCGGTCCCCACTGCCCGAGGTGGCCGACGACGTCGAGGGCTGCCGGGTACAGCCGGTCGGCGAACGGGTAATCGAGCAGGAACGAGGACATCAGGAGAATCCGGGTGTCGTCCGGCACCACGTCCCGGTATCGCTGCAGTGCGCCAAGGTAGTCGGCGTAACCCAACTCGGCGCGGCGCTCCTCGAAAATGCTCCAGTAACGGTCGCGGCTGGCCGCCCCGTACTCAGCAGCCAGGTGGCGCCGCAAGTCGGCCTGCACGAGGTCGTTGTCGAGCAGGGTGTTGTCGCAATCGAGCAGGAACACCACGCCGTCCATCACGGTCGGGCGCCCGCCGAAGTCCAGGTCCGGCAATCCATATCACCAACCCTAGTCCGCCCGCGTCCAACGGACAACCGATCGGGTCATCCGCGAGCGCACGCTCGTCAATGTCCCGTGAGCTGGTGCCGCACCCTTGCGAATTCCTGAACCCCCGCCACCGGGAACAGCCCGAAGGCCCGGGGCACTCGATCGAGGCGCGGTCCGCGATTCCATCGATGTCTGCTGGTCTTCCCGCGGTGGTGATTTCGTCCGGCGCCAGGTTCACAGCCCGGGTTTCGCTGCCCGCTCCGTAGCTTGAAGTGAGGCGACTCCTCCCCAAAGCACCTTCCACGCCAGCCAGGCGAGCAGCGCGCCACCCAGCACGAGCAGGTATCCGCCCAGCCGCTGCTGATCGTTCAGACCATAGTTGTTGCAGAGTCGGACCGGTGACACCCGGTATAACCAACCCAGCCTGAACAGCATCGCCACGGACTCGGCCAGGAAGAGGCCCCGGACGACGAAACCCATCCGGGGCCAGCTGAGCGCCATCGGCAGGCCGATCAGCAGCGGCACCGAGAGATGCTTGGCCACCGCCATCGCAGAATCGGTGGTGGCGGCATCGAGCGAGCGTGGCAGCATCCAGAATGCCGCAACCACACTGACCAGCACCAGGCCGGCCACCCCGCCCGCATTCCAGCGCTGCATGCGAAACTGCCAGCCGGCCGGAACCGCGGCCCTGCACAGCCACCCCGCCCAGACCAGGAGCGGGAGCTGCACCAGCATCTGGGCCGTCATGCTCCCCTCCAGGCCATGCCGGAGTGGTGGCACCAGCCCCATCGCGGCGAGCAGTCCGGCTGCACCGGCCGGGAGCCACGACCGCTGGTCCGTCACGGCGCGAGCCGGCTCAGCACGTCGTCCCCGACCTGCTGTGGCTGGCCGAGGTCACGAATGTCGACCATCCGGCCCTCGGGGTCGACCACCTGGATGGCGGCGTTGTGGGTGTAGCCGCCGAGGCCATCCGGAATGACGGTGATTCCGAAGGCCGCGGTGAGACGACGCAATCCATCGGCAGTGACGGGGCGGGCCGCCAGCCATCCGGGCGGCCGGCCCCCGAACCGTGTGATGTAGTCCGTCAGGTTGGCGGGGGTGTCGTGGGTGGGGTCGAAGCTGATGCTCAGCAACTGCACCTTGCCCTGCGCGATGGGCTCGGCGAGCTGGCGTTCGAGCCGGGCGAAGTCGCCGCCGAGCACGGTGCAGAACGTGAAGCAGCGGGTGTAGATGAAGTCCACCAGCAGCCACTGGCCGCGCAGGTCGGCCAGGGTGAACTGCGCCCCGGAGCCGCTCTCGAGTAGCACCGGGGGAACCCGGACCGGGTGACGGCGCACCGCCACCCGGCGCGCCGTCTCGGTGGAAAAGGCCTGAAACCCGTCCGTGGCCACCGCCAGTGCGGCTCCTCCCCCGAGCAGGAGGGCCACACTGAGCAGCGCGGTGCGGAGGGCTGCCGTCACCCGCCCGGTGACGGCGCCGCGGCGACCGGCCGGTGCAGCAATCCCCGGCAGATGCGCACCGTGAACCACACCATCGCGGAGATGACCACTACCGCCCCGACCGCGGCGACCTGGTCGAGCGGTACCCATCCCGCCTCGTGCACCGCCCAGCGCCGCGGCACGCTGGCGTGTCCGCCGGCCAGGAACATGAACACGAAAGTCAGCCCGCCGAGCATGAATGCCGCGACACCCAGCCGGTCGCCGCTGGTGTCGGCCTGATCGGTGCGCGCGCCGATCAGGTGATACATGAATGCCAGCACCATCGGCAGCACGCCGAGCAGCAGGTAAAAGTGGAAGTGGCCGGGAACCCAGAGCGTGTTGTGCATAACCCGGTTGACGCTAATGGTGCCGTCGATGATGGCCGGCACGATACCGGCTGCCCAGCCGAACATCGAGAGGATCATCAGTGCCACCGGGACCCGCCAGCGCAGGCCCGAGCGGTGGATGTTGGTCAGCGCGCCATAGGCCGTCACCAGGAAAACCGGCAGGCCGCTGGTGTAGGAGACAATCTGGCCGGTGATGGCCATCCACCGTGGCATGGCATAGTCCATCAGCAGGTGGTGCGGGTACACGGTCAGCACCATGAGGGTGCTGGCAAACCAGGCCCAGAGGAATGGGCGTGACATGCCCCACGGCCGTCCGGTGTAACGGGGCAGCAGTTCGTAGACCCCGATCACGGCCATGTAGATGGTGAGGTTGATGAAAACGTGCCCGAAGAAGTAGATCAGGTTCTTGGCGAACAGGGCGTTCAGCACCATCTCGGGGTCGTAGACGTTGATCAGGCTGAGCACCAGCACCACGGCGCCGCCGAGGATGCCCAGCGAGTTGACGATGACGACCATCGTGCTGGCGACTACCGTGGTCGGGTGGGACTTGTCGATGGTGCCGCCGAACAGCCACTGCACGCCGAGCGAGCGTCCCAGGCTGCCATAGACCCGGATCATGGCGCGGATCGCGTCGAGGTAGAAGAGCAGAAAGCCCACCCCGATGACCAGGTAGCCTGCCATGAAGAGCGCGGCGGCTCCGGCGCTCCAGACGCCCATCGACTTGGCGGGCAGGGGGTAGAGGAAGGTCCACGCGCCGGCGTAATGCCCCAGGAAGACGGCGGACAGGAGCAGCACGGCGCCGAGCATGAACAGGACGTAATTGGCCAGGAAGATGGAGGTGTTGAGCGGCACGTACTTGCGGAGGAAAAACCACATCACGGCGCTGGCACCCAGCGACATGGTGCCCACCATGCCCGCGCCGTGCGCGGTCATCAGCTGGTAGAAGAGCGTGGGCGGCAGGGTGAGCCAGGTGCCCTGCGCCAGGCGCATCAGCAGCCCGAACGTCATCAGCGTCAAGAACAGCACCAGGGTGGAAATGAGGTACATGGTGAGGATCTTGCGCTCGCGCGGAGGCAGGGTCTCGGTGTCGGGATGAAGCGCGCTCATGGCTGACTCTCCAAGGCGGGGAGAACATCGAACTTGCGGATCATGCCGTGATGGGCCAGGCCGCAGTACTCCAGGCACAGGATCCGGTAGTGCCCCGGCCGGTCAAAGGTGTACACCAGCCGGTTGGTCACGCCGGGCATGGCCTGGGTCTGCACCAGGAGCCGGTCGGTGTCATCGTAGAGACCGAAGCCGTGGTTGACGTCGGCGCTGGTGACGGCAAACTCGACCGGTGTGCCGGCGTGGATTGGGGTGTCGTCCAGCTGCCAGGCCCACTGGTGCCCCGTCACTTCGACCACCTCGGGCGCCCCGGCGGGGCCACGCTGCGGGGCAATGGGGAAGGGGTGCAAGGTTGCCCACATCGCCTCGATGCCAAGAATGATCAGCACCAGGAAGAGCCAGCGGCGAAGGCCGTACGCCCGGGCCTGCACGGCACTGGGCTCGGCGGCCGGTCGGCCAGACTGGCTGATGACATACAGGAACCCCAGAGCGACGATAGCGATGCCGACCAGCGTGGTGAACCAGATCTTGTCCTGAAAGGACATACCACCTCCTTCTGGAGGATCCTGCGTGGGCCGGTTCGATGGCTTTACAAAAGCATAGCCCGGACGCACCAGCAGGGTTAGTACCATTCGTGCTTGCGCGCACCCGACGGTGGTTTGGGCGCCGCGCGATCGTGGTCCCGGAGTAAACGGCCGTGCGAGTGGTGGACCTACGCTGGTTGCCCAGGCGGATCAGGATCCGGATCAAGCTCCACGAGCGCGCAGATCCGACGGTCAGAGTCACGGTCGGGAACCAGCAAGGCTGCAGGTGCTTGCGGGTCGGTCCCGGAATCTGCGGCTCGGCACCGGCCTCGGCTGGCGGCCCGGCGGCGAGGCCGATCTGCCAGCCGATGGCCATCAGTCGGGTGAGCAGCAGGCCGCGGCGGCGGCTCCAGTCCGAGCGCCGCCGGGCCCCATGGGGAGCTACCCCGTCCGGCTGGTGCACTCCACGCAGGTGGTGGCCTCCGGAATGGCCGAGAGCCGTTGGTACGGAATCGGCCCCCTGCACCGGCGGCAGGTCCCGAAGGTTTTCGCCGCCATGCGGGCCAGCGCGGCCAGCACCAGCTGGGCGCGCGCCTGGCTCCGCACACCGAGCGTGCTGCTCTCCGCGGTGTTGGTGGTGACCAGCGTCAGGCGCTGGAGATCCTGCTGCAACTCAGTCTTCAGGGCTGCGAGCTGCCCGGCATTCAGTGGGGCGCGGAGCGCCCGTTCGGCGATCGCAATCATGGCTGCCTCCTTGTTCAAGCGGAAACGGTGGCGGCGAACTGCGCCATGCGGCGCTCGATGCCCCGAGCACAAATGCCGCGCCACATGATCCGGGCCTGGGCCACCACGAACAACTCGGGCCCGGCGTCCATCGGTACCTCAATCTCGAATCGCCAATCACCCGGCTCACCGGAGATGCCGTCCCCCGGGGTCTGAAAGAGGGAGGCGAGAGTGTGGCAACTGGCGGCCACCATTTGGCCCGGGGCACGCTCGACCACGATCAACTCGGCGTCCTCCGCGCTGAGCGGGATGCCCGGCCGGTTGCGATCGCGGAGCGCGGGTTCGCGGGTGGCGGCCCAGGCAGCGGCCGCGGCGGCGGCGGCAGAGGCGAATCCGCGAAAGCCGACCCGACGACCATCGATGAAGCCGATCTCCTGGTCGCGGTCAAATAGCCGGAAGTTCGAAACGCCAGTGTGCCGTTGTACTTCCATGGTGTGCTCCTGTCAGTATGAGATTCCGGGCGGGCAATGCCACCGGCTGCTGGCGGCGCCGCTCTTCGTGCTTCACGCCCGGGTCGGAATGTAAATCGCCCCGTCGCGCATCGAGCGTGACGGGGCGGCTGACCTCCGGGTCGGACCAGTGTTCAGTCCGGGCCGGGTACGGTGCCGGTGCTCATCCCACGCTCCAGTGACTGATACGGGGCGCGCGGTGACCAGTTGAAGACCGGCCGGCCGCTCGCCCCGGGGTGGCGTGCTTCGGACACCCGGGAGCGACGGCGGGAACAAGCGGGCAGACGCTGTGCCGACCGGCCACGACCCAGCCCCTCTCCGGTCCGGAGGCCGGAGATCAGGTCGTTGTTGCGCCCGTTCCTGGGGCTTGGCCGATTGCGTTGCACAGCGATTCTCTCCTGCGGTTGACATGGAAACGGCGCGGACGACGACTGATGATCAGTCCGCCGGGCGCATCCTCGGACACCCACCTGCTGGCTACAATATAGCACACCGGGGTGCGTCCGGCCAGTGATTACATGGCAATTGCCTTGATAATGCCACCTCGGTGACCCACGATGACTTCATTTTCTCAAGGGCCGCTGACCGACAGCCACCGGCGCCCAAACCCCGCATTCCGATTTCCTGAACCGGCCCCGGATCATTTCAATCGTAGAATTCGGGAATCAGGCCTGGCTCCGATGCCGAGTGGTTCGGGCGCCAGGTTAATAAACCAGTCAATTGGCTTGACAAAGCTGTTCCCGGCCTGATATGCTGTGAGCACCGGGTAGACCGGGAACGGAATCCACCGCAACGGAGCATGGCCGATGATCGAGCAGACAGCCCAGGCAATTTGGCGCGGGGGTCTCACCACCGGAGGCGGTTCGCTTCGATCGGGCACGATCGACAGCCCCTATTCGTATGCCTCACGCTTTGAAGGAGCGTCCGGAACCACTCCGGAGGAACTGATCGCCGCGGCCCTCGCCGGATGCTTCTCGATGGCGCTGTCGCTGTTTCTGGGGAAGCACGGCCACACGCCCGGGGAAATCCGGACCACGGCCACCGTCCAGCTGGAGCCGGGGCAGTTGGCCATCACCGGCGTTCGGCTCGAGACCGAGGCCGAAGTGCCAGGCCTGGGGCAGGCGGAATTTCTGCAGCTGGCCATGGAAGCCAAGCAGCACTGCCCGGTCTCGAAGGCCTTGAAGGCGGTGCCGATCACCCTCCAGTCGGCCACTCTCAGCCCGGCCAGGGTATAGCGTGAAAGCGCCAGGCCTGGGTCAGAGCCAGCAGTCGATTCTCCATGCGGTCAAGCGCCGGGGAAGCATGACCATTCCCCAGCTGGCGGCCGAGCTGGACCTGAACATCGAAACCATCCGGGACCACCTCCGGGCGCTCGAGCGGCACCAGCTGGTCCGGCGCGAGGGGAGCCGGAGCAGCGGCCCCGGCCGGCCCGAGATCGTCTACACCCTGACACCGGAGGCCGGAGCACTGTTTCCGCGGCGGGAGGGCGAGATCCTCCAGGACCTCGCGCTGTATCTGGAGCAGACCGGCCACGAGCGAATCCTGCCGAAATTCTTCGAGCATCGGATCGGCGGCCGCCGAGAAGCCGCGATGGCCAGGGTCCGGCACCTGAAAGGCCGGGAGCGGCTGAAAGAGGTGGCGCGCATCCTCTCGGAACTCGGATTCATGGCCGTCGTCGAGGGGTCGGTGAGGGCCCCGACGCTCCGGCTCTGCCACTGTCCCATCCGCCAACTGGTGGACGTGACCAAGGTGCCCTGCCGAGCGGAGGTCGGGTTCATCACCGAGCTGCTGGGTGAACGGCTGACCAGACTGAGCTACATCCCGGCAGGCGGCACCTCCTGCTCCTATCGGGCGGAGCCGAAATGCTGACCGAGGCGGCGGTGCGGGCAGCGCTCTCGGAGATAGCGTATCCCGGGTTGAAGCGTGATATCGTGGCGCTGGGCCTGGTCAGCGCCGTGTCGGTCCGGAACGATCGGGTCCATGTATCGCTCACGCTGGCATCGACGCGGGAGGACGTCCCGGATCTGCTGCGACTGGCCATCCGTGACCGCCTGGCCCTGGCGGGCGCCATCCGTTCGGAGGTCCAGATCCGCACTCCGGAACGCCAGCTCCCGGTCCGGGGAGATCCCCGGGCCGAACGGGACCGCATCCCGCGGGTCAGATACGTGATTGCGGTCGGGGCCGGGAAAGGCGGCGTGGGTAAGAGCACGGTGGCGGTCAACCTGGCTCTGGCCCTCATGCAGACGGAGCTGCGAGTGGGAATACTGGACGCCGACATCTATGGCCCCTCGGTGCCCATGCTGGTGGGCCTGGAGGACGGTGCCAATCGGGTCCGGATGACTGACCAACACCAGATCCTGCCACTCGCCGCGCTCGGTCTGGCCGTGGTGTCGTTCGGCTTCTTCCTCGGCCGCCAGTCGCCGGCGGTCTGGCGAGGGCCGATGGTGGGGAAAGCGGTGAAGCAGTTCTCCCGCGGCGTGGTGTGGCCGGACCTGGACGTGCTGGTGGTGGATCTGCCGCCGGGCACCGGTGATGTGCCGCTGTCCCTGACCGAGTCCATCGCGGTCGACGGTGCCATCGTGGTCACGACACCCCAACGCCTGGCCGCGGTTGAAGCGGGCAAGGCCATCGAAATGTTCCACAAGCTCGGCGTGCCGGTCCTGGGCGTGGTGGAAAACATGAGTTTCGCGGTCTGTGAGTGCGGCCGCCGGTCGCATCCGTTCGGGCAGGGCGGCGGCGAGCATCTGTGCCGCACCACCGGAAGTCCGCTGCTGGCAATGATTCCGTTTGAAGAATCCACGGTGACCGGTGGGGATTCGGGGGCACCGGCCATGATCGACCGGCCCCAGGGAGCGACGGCGGCGGCCTTCATCGCCATGGCAGGCAAGGTCCGTGCGGCCCTGGGCATTCCGGCGGCTGAGGCCGCTCCGGTTCAGGGGTCCGCGCCATGAGCGGACCCGCCATCGGAGTGGCCGCCTCGAATGCCGGACGCCTTTTCCAGGCAGCCGATCACCTCACCGCGCTGTCGCGGGCCGGAGACGTGGTCCTGAATGCGGCTGTGACGATCGCCGATGGATCGCGACCGGCTCCGGTGAGGCCAAGGCCGTGAAGTCCGGGGGCCAGGAGCCATCCGCTGGCACGGATTCGCCGCCGTCGCCCCGGACCAGCGCTAACACGGTTTCCGAATCGCTGGTCCGGGATGCGCTCGGGACGGTGATCGATCCGGAGATCGGCATGGACATCGTGCGCCTGGGCCTGGTCTACGAGGTCGAGATCACGAGTGACGTCGTCCGGGTGACCTTCACGCTGACGACTCCAGGGTGTCCGATGGAGGCGGTGATCACCAGCGGCATCGTGCAGGCCGTCGGGATGCTGCCTGGCGTGCGGCGGGTCGAGCCGAACCTGGTGTGGGATCCACGATGGTATCCGGGCATGATCCGGGAGGAGGAATGATGATCACCAAGCAGGATTCTCTTGCCGCGGTGCTGCAGGGTCACGAGTCGCGTGTCGACACCCTCATCGAGTTGTCGCCGGTATTCAGGCAGCTGCGCCACCCCGAGACCCGCAAGACCATGGCGCGGCTCACCACCGTTGAGCAGGCCGCCGGGATGGCGGGCATCGACGCGGACGACCTGGTACGGCGGCTGAACGGGGAAGCCGCCGCGGCCGATGTCCCGGTGAAATCCGCCCGGGACCACCACGGCCGCCCAGCAGCGCTCGACCGGATGGCGGTGGAGAACATCATCGAGGTCGACGTCCGCGAGGACCTGCGCACCGGCCACGAGCCCTTCGGCCGGATCATGGCCGCGCGGGGGCAGATTCCGGCGGGAGGAGCTCTCTCGGTGCGGGCGATCTTCGAGCCGGTCCCGCTGTATGCCGTGATGGCCAGGCAGGGGTTCGACCATCACACCGAGGAGCTCGGCGACGAGGACTGGCAGGTGTGGTTCTATCGCGCCGAAGCGCCACCGGAGATCGCGTCAGCGGCGGCGGTTACCCCCCGCGGCCAGCCGAGCGTCGAAGAAGCCGAGGGGGTCATCGTCCTCGATGTCCGGAACCTGGAACCGCCCGAACCGATGGTCCGGACGTTGACCGCGCTGGCGGAGCTGCCGGCCGGAGGGACGCTGGTCCAGATCAACAGCCGGGTTCCCCAGTTCCTGCTGCCGCAACTCGAGGAGCGAGGCTTCCGCTACGAAGTGAGGGAGCAGGCCCCGGAGCTGGTACGCGTCATCATCTATCGCGCCGCGACGGGATGAGCGAGCCCACCACGTCAACAGAGAGAGACCATCATGGCCAGTCAACAGTCGCTGGATGTCCGGGTGATTCCGCCCCGGGACAAGCATCCCACCATCTTCCAGACTTTTGCCGCGCTGGCGCCGGGCGGGTCGTTCGTGCTGGTGAACGACCATGATCCGAAGCCACTGCGGTATCAGTTCGAGCACGAGCACGCGGACCAGTTCGGCTGGGAATACCTCGAGCAGGGGCCGGCGGTGTGGCGGGTCGAGATCTCCAAGACGGCGAAGTGAGCCGATCGCCCGATGAGCCACACCGTGCAGCTGGATGTCCGTCCGGTCGAGCCCAGGTTCCGGTTCGATCTGATCATGAACGCGTACCAGGGGCTGGCGCCGCACCAGGCGCTGGAGCTCACCGTGGACCACGATCCGAAGTGCATGTATTACGCGCTCCGGGCCACCCGTGGGGACGGCGCCTTTGCTTTCGACTATCTCGAGGGCGGTCCCGAGACATGGGTGGTGCGGGTGAGGAAGACCGGAGCAGGCACCAGGTGAAATCGAGAGCAGGTCGCAGTTCATTCAACCCGAAGGGAACGTTTCAGATGAACCGATCACTTTCAGCGATGCTCGTGGCGGCCGCTGCCGCCGGCGTCCTTGCCGCGCCGGCGGCCGCCCAGGACGCGGTCTATGTGGCTCAGCTGCACGCGATGAACAGCAAAGTAGCCGGGGGGCAGACCACCGGCGAAGTCCGGCTGGTAGTCCACGGTGACAGCCTGGCTATCAGCGTCAAGGTCAAGGGCGCGCCGGCCAGCATGGAGCATTGGCAGCACTTCCACGGCTTCAAGGACGGCCACGCCGCTGCCTGTCCGACCCAGTCGGCGGATGCCAACCACGACGGCATCGTCGACCTGATCGAAACCGGCCCCGCGTCCGGCACGACGATGGTGCCGTTCGACGCCGATCCGGCCGGTATGGATGTGGCGCACGGGACCTATCCCAGTGCCACGGCCAGCGGCAGCTACGAGTATCACCAGGTGGTGTCGCTCAAGGCCCTGGACGCGGCCTTCGGGAAGGCCTTCGACGGCAAGCCGCTGGCACTCGATCGGCGCGTCGTCTTCATCCACGGCGTTCCGTCGGCCACCACGCTGGCGGCATCGGTCGCCTCGCTCGGACCGATTCCGGCGCAGGTCACGTTGCCGATCGCCTGCGGCAAGCTCGAGCGTGCCAAGCGCTAAGGCGCGAGGCGGTCCGGCGGTGCCCACCGGGGGGAGGCGTCAGCTCGTGAGCTTTCTGAGCGCCGCCCCCTTGTGCATCGCGACATGATCGGTCGTGTCGCTTTTGATCTGGTACTGCGGTTCGTCCGGGCTGGCATGAACGGTGTACCCCTTGAAACTGATCCTGGTCGTGACCACCCTGGTGATCCGGCCACGGACCCGTCCCGCCTCCGAATTCCAGCTCACGTGATCTCCCCGCTTGAAGCGCCTGGCTGCCATGATGTGCCGCCTTTGGGTGACTGGTGAAACGCTCGTGACTCGACCCCGCCCGGCCGGAGCCGCCTTGTCTCGCGAAACCTTGCCCGACCCTTCCAGGGTCGAACGTGCCGAGCGCCGATATACCATCCGCGTCAGGATGCCGTACCGGCTCGATCTCACGGTCAATGTACTGCGCCGGCTGCCGACCAACCTGGTGGATGTGCTCACCGCCGACGGAACCTATCTCCGGGTGATGGGAGACCCTGCCGCGCCTGTGGTCGTTCGCGTCAGACAATCGACCCCCGGATCGTTGACCATCCGACTCGAGGCCACCGCGCGGGAACAGCCGCGGCTGCTCGCGCTGGTTCAGCGGATGCTGGGTGTGGACCGAGACCTCACCCGGTTCTACGACTCGGCGGCCTCGATTGGCTGGCTCCGCCCCCTCGCGCTCCGCATGCGAGGCGTCAAGCCGCCCCGCTATCCCACCTTGTGGGAGGCGTGTGTCAACGCGATCGTCTTCCAGCAGGTCAGCCTGGCGGCGGCCAGCGCCATCATGGGCCGGCTGACGGTTGCCCTGGGCCAGCCGGTGGAGCGCCACGGCGTGCAACTCTATCACTTTCCGGGCGCCGAGCGGTTTCGGAACGCCGACGACGATGTCTTGCGAGGGGCCGGGCTGAGCGCCGCCAAGCTGGCCACGCTGCGGCGGGTCGGTGACGCCCTGGACATGGCCCCGTTCGATCCGGCCCGTTTCGACGATCTGCCGAGTGCCGACGCTGCCGCGCTGCTCCAGCGGATCAAGGGAATCGGTCCCTGGACCGCCACGGTCATCCTGATCCGAGGGGCTGGCCGGCTTGATGTGTTTCCGGCGGATGACTCGAGCGTGGCGCGCAACCTGACACTGGTCCGCGGATCCGGGTCGCTCGACCTGGACGCGGCATTGCAGCGACTTGGCCCGGACCGCGGCATGCTGTACTACCACCTGTTGCTGGCACGGCTGGAAGCCAGGGGTGCCCTTGCCCCGGTGATAGCGGCCCCTCAGCGGACCCGGCGCGCCGGCGCATAGGTCAGCCGGCCGCGCACCAGGCGGGCGGGCGGAGTCAACCGATGGGCCTGCACCTTGCCGGCATCCAGGATGTGGAAGACCTCCACACCGAGTGACACCAGCACGTCGGCGATCAGGCGTCGATGGCAGCGCCACCAGAGCACCTCGGCGCACATCACCGCGGTCCGGAGACCCCGGGCCAGCATCAGCAGTTCGAACAGACCCGAGGCAAACTCCTCGGTGGCCAGGTGGTCGGCGTAGCCCTGAAAGGCGGAATGCCTCCAGGCACTGCTCGACACGCTGGAGGTCCGCTGACGGCGACCTCCCAGGGCGGAAATGGAGAGATACTCGATGCCAGTGGCGCGGAGCGAGGCGTCGAGGGTAAGCAGATTGAACTGCGGCTGGCGGCGGGAACCGGGAAAGCGCCGGACATCCGCGACCGCTTCGATGTCGTAGCGCGCCAGGATGGCGAGGAAGTCGGGAAGCGACCGCGTCGAATGGCCCACGGTCCACACAGTCAGGGGCATAATGCGGAAGCTAGCTCGGTTTCCTTCGGGCCTGGTGCGAGCGACTAGAATACCGGCCGAGGGCGGAGTGATGAGCCTTGCCCGGCAGGCAATTGGAGACCTGGCCCAACCGAGCCAGTGACAGTGAAGCCGGCGCGGGGCCCACCCCCATCACCGGACGGCATTCAAGGAGGTCGTGCATGTCCCACCCGGACGATGATCTGCCCCGGCACCTCGAGGACGAGCGCCAGGCGCTTGAGGTCATGATGGACCAGACTCTCGCCGACTCCTTTCCGGCCAGCGACCCACCGGCATGGGGCGCGCTGGCCGCACGAGTGAAGCAGCTGCAGCAGGATTCGGGGAAAGTCACGACTCACCCGGCTCGAATCGAGTGAGGTCCCTGGCTCGGGCCGGAGAGGCGTGCCGCGATGCCATGCCGGCCACCACGAGACAATGCAGCCCTGAATAGACCGGCGCCGAGTCTGGCCGGGCAGCATGACGTGAAGGAGCCCGACGGGCGTGAGGCCACGACGAGCCCCCTGCCCCGCTCAGTGGCCTGGTACTTCTGCCCGGCAGCAGGCGTGCCCTCGCCACGACGTACTCCCCGACTCACCGCGCCGGGCGCTTCGGGTGTCCCAACCGGATACCGCAATTCCTGATCGATGAGTCCTTGCAGCTGCAATCGCTGGCTAGGCTCGTGCGCCCGGGTCCTGGCCTCCGCGACCCGCCACAGCAAAGAGGATACCGGCGACGAGCCAGCCGCCACTGAACAGGGCCACCAACACGCCCACCACGGCCAGCGACCCTATCCCGAGTCGTAGCAGCAATACTCCCCACACAACGTGTGCGAGAGAAACGATAAAGCACAGCCATGGAAGGAGGCCGGCGTTTCTCCTTCCAAGCACCAGGACCACGATGGCGAGTGCCTGCAGCACGACGAGATAGCCTCCGCCACGCTGTTCGGCGGGCGTCCCGGTCAAGCGGGCGCCGCAAGCCGTGAAGGCCGCAATGATCGTTGTGGCCGCGGCGACGCCCCATGCTCGCTGGGTCGGGGTAGGTGGTGAGGTTTGTGGGTCCGTCAAGTGTGTGGCCATCCCCGGCCAAGTCGCGAAGCACGGTTGCGGAACTCCCAATCGATAGGACCTCGAGCGGCGCCAATTCGCATGCCCAGTGCGCTCCAGAAAACCAACCGCCGCCACGGGATTATGCTGACCCGCCGTGCTCCCCGAAATGCGCAGCGGCGTGGTCCGCCGGAGCGGGCGGCATCCGCATCATGCGCAGCATGGCCGGGCCGCCGCTCCCGACAAAGCGGCGCACCAGGACCGCCGCCAGCGACAGGAATACCAGATTCAGTACGGTCGTATAATTGAAGGTGATTGCGGTCGTCGCTACGTGAGCACCGCCCGCCGCTGGCGTCAGCCCGAGCGCCTGAAACAGGAATTCCACCACCAGCGCCGCCCCCGCCATCGCGAGGTAGAACGTGCCGAAGATGAACCAGGCCATGCGGGTGCCGTAATACCGGCGATAGATGTCGAGAATCGGCAGCACGATCAGGTCAGCGAAGATGAAGGCGACGACGCCGCCGAAGCTGATCCCGCCGTTCCAGAGCACGGCGGCGAGCGGGATGTTGCCCACGGAACAGACGAAGGACAGCACCGCGATGATCGGCCCGATGAGCGGGCCCCAGAACTTCGCCAGCGTCGGATGGGAAACCAGGAAGACGTTCGCCCACCAGTCCGGCGGCACCCAGGCGGCGAGCGCGCCGGCGATCAGCAGACCGCCCGCGATGTCCACCCAGACGGACACCCAATCCATCACGAAGTAGTGGGAAATGGCGCTCATGCCGCTCGGCGAACCGATTCGCTTCAGCACGCCGCCGCCGGCCGGGGCATCCATGTGCATGCCCGCGTGGCCCTCCATCCGGCCCGCGATGCCCTTGTCGGCCTGAGCCCGGGCCTCGGCCAGCAGCTTCGGCGAGAGCCACCATCGGAAGAGCACGGCCAGGATCACCACCATCAACGCGGCACCGACCACCTCCGCCAGGGCAAAGCGCCAGCCGAGGAATACAATCATGATGATGGTGAGTTCGAGCACGAGGTTGGTGGACGCGATCTCGAACGTCATGGCCGCCGTGAAGTTGGCGCCTTTGCGGAAGATCGACCGCGCGATGGCGACCGCTGCGTAGGAGCACGACGATGACGCCGCCCCGAGACCACACGCCTTGAGGAGCGTCGCCGGATGGTCGTCGCCCAGCAGCCGCACGATCCGCTCCTTTCTCACGACGGCCTGGACCACGCCTGAGATCGTGAAACCGAGAATCAACGGCCAGAGGATCTGCCAGAACATCGCGAACGACATGGCGAGGGCGTGGGTGACGGCGAGGATGATATTCATCGGTCAGCGCCTCCTGGTGAGGGGCCAGTGGCGAGCGGCAGAGCGGCCGTGAGCGCAAGGCTCGAGATCGCGAGACCTGGCGCCCCACGCAGCGTGCCGGACGCTGGATCGCGGACGTGATGGGTGCCATCCGCGCCCCGCTCGACAGGAGTTTCCGCCGTTCACATTCACTGGACAGTCCGTGCGGCATCGCGGATCAGCTGCGGGCGCCAGAGGCTGCCGTCAGCGTCATCGGCGAGGTTGGCCACACAGTCGCCGCCACTCATTCCATCGACCAGCCCTCTCACCGACTCATCCAGGTGGCCAGTGCGATGCCGATAGTCAGGCATGCCGTCGAGAGAATTGTCATGCCTACTTTCGCGGCGCTCGAGACGACGACCGCCGGGTGGCGCTCCCCATGGCTCGCATGTGGAGGCAGGCTGGATGTCTGGTCGCCGGTCGACACGATCGAGCGGCCCGGGAGCTGGCCGGCAGGCCGGACCGTAATCATTCCGTGCTTGAGTCCCTTCGCGACGAGCCACCAGTTCATCGGATAGGCAAGGATGAATCCTGCGATGAGCGCCAGCGACATGATGAACCAGAAGCCCGCGTGCCGTGGATCAGCAGCCCCGTCCATGTGCGGCATGAGTGAGCGCCTGGTGACCACCATGCCCGCCATCAGGAGGTTCATGGAAAGGAACTCCGGCACGAAAGTCGTCCGTAGTGAGCGGAGGTAAGAGCCGCCCGCCATCTCACGCATCGCCAGGGCCTGGAAGACCGCCCAGCCAAACCCGAAACCCAGGACGTACTCGAGGGACAGGTCAGCCCACGTGGTCATGCGCCAATGGGCCGCGACCGCCGCCCCCGCGATGATACCCAGGCCATCTCCGGCAGCGCAGTGCATGGTGGATCCCAGTACCTGGCGCCAGCGAACCGCCACGAAGGCTTCGTGGGATCCTCGAAGCGGCTCCCGGCATCCAACGACGTAGAAGAAGGCGGCGACCGGCCCAGCAAACAGGGCAAGAATCATGAAGGCCCATTTGAGCACCGGATGCGCCGGTGTACTGCGGATGTCGACGCTGACGAAGGCAATGGAGAGACCAGTCAACACGAACCACACCAGCATTACGCCTTCGCCCATGGCTGAGCCCCTCCGGCTCGTTGCCGCTCCCTCGCGCATGGCCGGCTAACGGATTGCGCATCAGCTGCGAAGCACGGCGCGTACCGCTCCACTATACCGCCATCGGGCAACCGCAGCGTCGCCAACCGCATGCGGCGATTTACCAGCCGGTATCTTCGTCTCGAAGCCACGCGATCGATCGTTCCGCAGCGAAGGGCGACTGCCAGCTACGTCTGGTTTAGCCGCAGGATCATGCCGGTCCCTCTGGGTGCCACCCGCTGCCGGAGAATCGCAATCGTCCGCCTCCAGGCGTCCGCGGCGTCTGGCGCCAAGCAGGTCGCGGCCCAGGGCGCATTGAAGCCGTGCTGCGCGCCTGGGTAGCGATGCATTTCGACCTCACCACCATGGGCCCGCATCCTGTTGTACAGGCGGTGCGTGAGATCGACCCGGGCGAGTGCCGGCTGGCGGATCGCGGATATGCGCCGGCCGCAGGGGGGCGGCGGCGCACCCCCACGAATTTCCAAATCAGACGGTCATGACGCTGACCGAGTTACTTCGGCTGGGGGCGGTCGCTGGGTGACGAGATCTGCACGTGGGTCCATTTGATTGGCATAGCTTCCACCTGACACACTCCAGCTTTTCAGACGGCGGGGCCTCCCGCCTGCCGACGTGTGACCGCGACCGCGCCGCTGCTCACCAGAGAATCACAGCCCGCTCGGGGACGCCGGGCGGCGCGCCCCTGAGCGGGCCCTGTCGCGCAATCCCGGTATGGCTTGGTCCTGGAGCGTGCCAAGCTCCTCGCCAACCGCATCCACTACCTTGGCGCTCTTCAAAGTATCAACGGGCAGTACTCGCGCGGTCCGTGCACCGGCCGCAAGCATTGGTCTCCCATTTCAGCCTGGACCCGTACTCCGTCAGCAAGATACGAATGCCGACTGGCGTTACCGGCCGCGGCGGGACCAGCCCCAACCACCGCCAAACAACAGCACAATCACCACGATGATGAGTAGTGTCTCGGTACTCATGGTTTCCTCCTTCCTTCTTCGGGCAGTATGCCCCTTCCGCTCTGGTTTCCGGATGGCGCTCCACGAGCGGGAAAGGGACCCTGCCACCAGAACCAAGCATAGCTATCCCGATCGAACGGACAATCGACCGAAGGAGCGACCGGGAGACTAGCTCTCCCGGAGTATGCCCATCGGATCTTCTCGACTGGCGTAAGGCACTCTCCAGCCACCCAGGGGAATTCACCACTGGCGCCCGCTCCGGGCCCGCCGGGCGCTTGAATCACGCCATCGCGGCTGATGAAGGCGGCCACACGAGCTTGGGCAACGTGTTATCTCGGTGGGCAGACCCGATTGGTTCCTGGAGACGACGAACGATTCGACGGCGAACCGGCGCTCCGACGCACAGCCCTACGCCGCCCGCATGGTGATGGCCGGGTCGATCCGCGCGGCGCGGGCCGCCGGAATCCAGCAGGCGCCGATACCGATCACCGCCATGATTCCCGCCACCACGATGAGTGTGACCGGGTCGTTGGGGGCCACACCGAAGAGGAGTCCCTGGATGAGGTGGCCGGCGAGAAAGGCGCCGGCAATGCCGAGCACCAGGCCGATCGACAGGAGAGTGCCCCCTTCCTTGAGGATCATCCGCTGCACCCGGCCGCTGTCGGCGCCGAGACTCATGCGGATGCCGATCTCGGTCGTCCGGGCACTGACCGAGAAGGCCAGCACACCGGCGATGCCCACCGCGGCGATGATGACCGCCAGGATGCCGAACGACGAGATCAGCTCGGCATTGAGGCGTCGGGGCGAGACACTCTGATCCTTGATCTGCCCGACGGTCATCAGGTTCTCGATCGGAGCCGCCGGCGCAATGCCCCGGACCACCCGGGTCACCGCGGCCGCCTGACCCGCCACATTGCTGTCGGCCCGGATGACCAGGACACCCCAGATCGCCATTTCCTGAGCAAATGGCATGAACACGACGGCCGGCGGCTCCGCGTCGAGCCCGCCATCCTGGGTATTGCCGGCGACACCGACGACGGTGCGCCAGTCGCCGCTGAAGGGAGTAAAGCGCAGCACGTCGCCGGTCCACGCGATCCGCTTGCCGATCGGATCCGCATTGGGGAAGAACCGGTTGGCCAGGACCTGATTGATGATCACGACCAGGCCAGAACCATCCCGGTCGGTGGCTGCAAACGGACGCCCCTTGAGGATCGGAATCCCGGCCGCGCTGAAGTACTGCGGGTCAGCGGTGCGATACTCGGCCCGGGGAATGGCTTCGCCGGGTACCAATGCTTTCCCTTCCGCCTTGACCTCGAGCTGGACCTCGCTGTTCCGGAGCGGCGTGGTGGAGCCGACCCCGACCTCGAGGACACCGGGAATCGACTGCATATCGTGCTGCATCCGCTGATAGCGCACCTTGGCGTCGATGTCGTCCGACAGCTGCGCCGTGGCCGGAGCAATGAGCGGGACCTCCATGGTCAGCACCTGCTCGGACTTGAGACCGGTAGTCACGTTGGAGAGCTGGATCATCGTCCGGGTCAGCAATCCGGCTCCAGCCAGCAGCATGACGGACACGGCGATCTGGACCACGACCAGTCCACGCTGCAGGCGCTGCTTCTTGAGGCTGCCGCTGATCCGGCGGACGCCAGCGGCAATCCACGAGGCCAGAGAGCCTTCGCGCGGCAGTGAGGCCAGGAACGAGAGCAGCAAGGCCAGGGCAATGGCCAGTGCCGTGGTATACCCCAGCACCACGCCATCGAGCCGGATCTCGCTGGCCCGCGGCGAGTACCGCTCGGCCAGCGAGGTGAGCAGCTTGACCCCACCGATGGCGAGGACCACGCCCAGGCCAGCGCCCACCAGTGTCAGCGCCAGATTTTCGACCAGCAGCAATCGGCGGAGGCGGGCCGTGCCCGCGCCGAGGGCGGCGCGCACCACCAGCTCGTGCTGCCGCTGGACTCCGCGCATCAGGGTCAGATTGGCGACGTTGGCGGCCGAGATGATCAGGACGAAAGCCGCGGCGGCCATGAGCAGCCAGAGCGTCAGGCGAGCCCGTTCTCCCAGCACTTCCTTGAACGGGATGACGGCGACGCGGTAGTGCGATCCGGGGTCGTACGCGTCGTGGTGATCGGTCTGCATCCGGGCATACACCGCCGCCACCTCCGCCTTGGCCTGCGACACGGTGGCACCGGGTGCCAGCCGGGCGATCATCTCGGTCATCCGATGGGTGCGGCCCTGGACCATCTGCGCGCTGAGATGGTGCGGACTGATCACCATGTTGAGCAGGGCATCGGCGCGGTCGGGAAAGTAGGGCGCGGCCTGAAGGACGCCGATCACGGTGACCGACGTGCCGTCCAGTCGCACCTGCTTGCCGATGATGCCGGGATCGCCGCCGAAGCGTTTCTGCCAGAAGTCCTGGGTAAGAACCATGACGGCGGGAACGCCGGATCCGTCGTCCGCCGGCCCGGTCAGGCGGCCGAGTATCGGCGAGAGCCCCATGACCTGGAAGAAGTTGCCGGTCACCAGGCCGGCCTTGATCCGAACCGCGTCGGTGCCCTGTAGTGTCAGCGTGAAGGGCGAGTACTCCGCGATGGCGCCGAGCGACTTGGCGCCGTTGCGGAAATCGGTAATCTCCGGAACCGAAAAGGCGATGTTGGCGCCGCCGGGTCCGTCGACCGACTGGCGCAGGTAGAGCAGCCGGTCGCCGTCACGGTGCGGTAGCGGCTTGAGTAGCACGCCGCGCACCACACTGAAGATGGCGGTGTTGGCCCCGATGCCGAGCGCCAGGGTAACCACGACAACGGCGGTGAAGGCGGGGCTGTGGCGCAGGCCACGGAGGGCGTAGCGGATATCGGCGAGGAGGCCATCGATCCAGGGCAGCCCGCGCTGGTCCCGGACCGCCTCGCCGGCCTGGGTCAGACCGCCGGACGTGAGCAGCGCCTGCCGCCGGGCCGCCTCCGGCTGCATGCCACGCCGGATATGCTCGGCGGTTTCCATCTCGATGTGGGACTCCAGCTCGGCCTGGAGATCAGGATCCGCCCGGTGTCCGGTGAAGAACCCCGCGATACGCGCGAGCAACGCACGAAGCTGGCTCATGGAATCTCCCGACGGGGTCCGAGAAAGGCGGCAATCAGGTCAGCGGTCCGGTGCCATTCGCGGGCCTCGCGGGCCAGCTGCTTGCGGCCGGCCGCGGTGAGCGAATAGAACTTGGCCCGGCGGTTGTTGTCGGACTGGCGCCACTCCGCCACGATGAATCCCTCTTGTTCCAGCTTGAGCAGCGCCGGGTAGAGGGTGCCGTAGTTGAGGGTGAGGCGGTTGCGGCTGGTTTCTTCGATGCGCCGGGCAATGCCGTAGCCATGCAGCGGCCCCAGCACCTCGACCGTCCTGAGAATCATCAGGGCAAGGGTGCCCTGCTTCACGTCGAGCTTTTCGGCCACGTTGGCGTCCTATGGGATTCCCATATGACGATAGTGTTTGGGGTGGGATCGCGCAAGAGCGGGATACTCTGGGCGGGGCCAGAAGTCTGCGGGGGGCCTCGAACGAATACTCGGCACTACAGAAATACTGTTGCCCAACCATACCGGATGTGGGTCTACCACCATCACCGATGCGGCGTTGAAGGCGGGACTGAGCGCGTCGACCGGCGATGCGTCATGCACGCCGATGCGGCCACCCCGGCGCGGTGCGGTAGCCACCCGCCACGACGGGCGGCTGATACCTGCGCCGAGGTCCATCGGGTATGTGAGAAGTTGATCTACCGCGGGAGGCCCGGTGCTCGCGGCCAACGCGTCAGCGAACGGGGGGGCGGGTCATCCCGGCGGCGTGGGCAAAGGCGGCCACCTCCAGCCGGCTGTGCAGGCCAAGCCTCTCCAGCACGTTGTGCACGTGACTCTTGACCGTGTGGACCGCGATCTCCAGCCGGACGGCAATTTCCTTGTTGCTCAGACCTTCGCCCAGCAGCGCGATCACCTCGAGCTCCCGGCTGGTCAGCCGCGCCGAGTCGAGGGGCCGGCTGGTGCTGGCCCCGGCGGCGGTGCGCGCGACCTGCGAAAAGAGTGTGTTGGCCAGCGCCGGTGGCAGCACTTCGGCGCCATCGGCCACAGCCCGAACGGTCGCGAAGAACTCCTCGAAGGTGGCGTCCTTCATGATGAACCCGGAAGCGCCGGCACGGACGTAGTCGGCGACATCCTCCTGCAGCGGCAGCAGTCCCGTCACAATCACCCGGGCGGCGGGCACCTCGCCGTGCACCGCGGCAGTGAGGCTCAGGCTGTCAGGATACTCGAGCTTGAAATCCAGCAGCACCAGATCCGGCTTTGCCTCGCGCACCTGCGCCAGCGCCTCTGCCAGGCCCCCGGAGGCGACCAGGACCTTGAAACCGGGCCGGGCATGGAACAGGGCGGCAAGGCCCTCGCGCAGCAGCCGGTTGTCGTCGATCAGCACGAGGGATATGGGCTTCACCGGCACGCTGCGTCGGCTCTCGGGGGTCATGGCAGTCGAGCGGCTCGATCGTGACATCACGACTGCACCGGTGTCAACCCTCGGCGCCGAAACACACACATTGGGCAGCGGGGGAGTGAGGCGATACTGGGGGGTGGAACGGAGCAACGAAACGATGCAGCCATGAGGCACCTTCCATCCATGCGCTAGTGCCGGGTCGAACGTGCGCATTGGTACACGGGGACGACTGCACTCCCTGGAACTTGGGCAATGTGAGCGATTGAGGTTGCCCCACGCGTGAGCCCTCACGGGCGTCACGCAGGAACCATATTGTGGAATACCACCCACCGCAAGCACGGAGATATACGGAGATTTCGGCACCGCGTGATCTTGGCCTGACCAACGGTCCCGTGGGCCACGCGCCGACCATCTCTCCATGTTACGCCCCCGGTTCGTCCGGGGCGTGGTCCTGCAGATCGGTATTGCTGCCCAGCCACCGGGTGATCGCGCCAGTGTCGCCGCGGAGGGGGACCGCCCGCCATTGGAACCGGTGAAAGGCCCCATCGTGGCGGCGAATCCGGTATACGCCATCGAACGCCGTCCCCGCGGCGACGGCCCGGTTCCAGCTGATGATCGCGGCGGCCCGGTCGTCCGGATGCAGCTGCCGAGCCCAGCCCAGCCCCAGCTGCACCTCTGCCGGGAATCCGGTGTACCTGAGCCACTGCGGGCCGAGGTAGTCCCAGCCGCCGTCGGGACCGCTGGTCCACACCAGCTGCGGTAGCGATTCGATCATCTGGCGGTAGTAGATCCAGCTGTCGCGCAGCGCATCGGCAGTGCGCAGTGCCTGTTCGGTCAGCTTGCGGGCGGTGATATCGGTCAGCACCATGCGCAGCACCGGCGCCCCATCGTCGTCCTGCGCGGCGGTCGCCTCGATCCACACCCAGAACGGCTGGCCATCGCGCCGGCTCATCCGCAGTTCGAAGGCCTGTTCCCGCTCGGTGTTGACCAGTTGCCTGGTGGCGAGGTAGAAGCTGTCCTGATCCTCGGGCAGGATGAAGAGATTGAGCGGCCGTCCGACCAGGGCGGCCCGGCCCACGTCGAGCAGCCGGGATCCGGTCAGATTCACCTCGAGGATCGTCCCCTCCTCGCTGACGGTGAAGTAGCTCACCGGCGCCAGATCATACAGGTCGAAGTAGCGCGACCGCGATGCCTCCAGCGACTCCTGGGTGCGGCGCAGCTCCTCGTTCTGCAGCTCGAGCTCGATCTGATGCACCCGCAGTTCGTGAATCAACGTGAGGGCATCGGCGGGGGAGAGCTCGCCGAGCGGCTGCGGCATCCGGGCCGCCACGATCTCGTCGGCGCGATGGCGCAGTGCCTCCGGGGAGGTGGTCGCGGACGGCCCGTTCGAACCGCCGCGGGGGGCCGGAGACTTCGGGGGTTCCTTCATGCCGTCCTCGATCAGGTGATGGCCCGCTCGGTGGTGGCGATCGCGTACGTCTCGCCGGCGCCGTTCAGCAGTGTGGTGGCGGTGAGCGAAACGTCGATGGTCCTGCCATCCTTGGTCAGCCGCTGGGTGCGGTACGGCTCCAGGACCTCGGCTCGACTGAGCTGCCGCACCGACGCCAGCGCGGCCTCGCGCAGCGCCACCGGAATCAGCTCGCGCACATTCATCCGCAGCGCGTCCGTTTCGCTCCATCCATAGAGACGAGTTGCCCCGGGATTCCAGGCCAGGATGCGGCCGTCCAGGTCGTACACGGCAATCGCGTCGTTGGCATCCCGCACCACGGTGGCCAGGCGCGCATGGGCCCGCGATTCGTCCTGCGCCTGCTTCATCTCGGTCACGTCGGTGAAGGTGATCACCGCGCCTTCGATCACGTTTTCCAGGGTGCGATACGGGCGGATCCGCAGCAGGAACCACCGGCCGGCCTTGCTCTGCACCTCGACCTCGAATGGCACCAGGGTATCCAGCACCCGCTGCACGTCCTCCACCAGCCGGTCGTAGCCCTGCAGATTGGAGACGATGTGACCCACCGGCCGCCCGACGTCGGTGGGGATCAGGTTGATCAGCTGGGTGACCGTTGGCGTGAACCGGGTGATCCGCAGCCCATGGCCCACGAAAATCGTCCCGACCCCCGTTCCGGCCAGCAGGTTGTTCATGTCGTTATTCACCTGCGACAGGTCCGCCACCCGGCCCTGCAGTTCGACGTTGACCGTCGACAGCTCCTCGTTCACCGACTGCAGCTCTTCCTTGGAGGTTTCCATCTCCTCGTTGGTGGACTGCAGCTCCTCGTTCACCGACTGCATCTCCTC
>JBDTTF010000086.1:0-5297 GCA_039930765.1 Gemmatimonadota bacterium
TCCGCCACCGGCGGGAGCGTGACTGCCGGCGGTCTGTATCATGCGGGCAATACTGCGGGCACCTTCCGGATCATTGCCACGCAGCAGGGCGGCACCCTGGCCGATACCTCGGCGATCACGCTGACCGCACCGGCACTAACTACCCTGGTGCTGGCTCCGGCCACTGCCTCGCTGACCACCGGCGCTACCCAGCAGTTCACGGTGTCGGGTACCTGGAGCGACGGCAGTGCGACCACCCCACTGGTCAACTACTCGGCCACCGGCGGCGCGATCACCGCCGGGGGGCTGTATACCGCCGGGGCCACCGCGGGCACGTTCAGGGTCATCGCCACCCACCAGGCCGGCACCCGAGCTGATTCCTCGACGGTCACCCTCACCGCTCCGGGCGGAGGTTTGGCCAACGAATGCGCCACACCGCATACCGGCTGGGTCTGGTGTGACGACTTCGAACAGGATCGGTCCGCCAAGTACTTCGAGGTCGATAACGCTGGTGGCACCTTTACCCGCGTAGCGGGAGTCGGCAATGCGGGTTCGTACGGCATGCGGATCCAGTGGGCTGCCGGGCAGCAGAATGGCGGCTCACTGCACCTGGCCCTGGGCAAGACGCCGCAGACCTACTTCAAGGCTGCGGATGCCGGCACGGCGAACTACCGTGAGCTGTTCTGGCGGATTTACGTCAAGCACCAGGCCGGATGGACGGGCGGCGGGGGAGACAAGCTCACCCGTGCGTTCGTGTATGCCTCCACCACCACTTGGGCCGAGGCAGCGGCGGGGCATGTCTGGAGTGGCATGGGCAGCAACGAGAACAACCTGGAGATCGATCCGTACCGGGGTACCGATGCCGCCGGGAATCTGGTCACCACCGGGTTCAACGACTTCGCCCACTTCACCTACCTCGGGGCTGACGAGGGAACGATCCCGCTATTCGATTCCGCGCACGTGGGGAATTGGTACTGTGTCGAGGCCCACATGAAGTTGAACGACCCGGGCCAGAGCAATGGCGTCTTCGAGGTATGGGTCAATGGTACGCTGGATGCCTCGAAAACCGCGTTGAACTGGCTGGGGAATTTCAATACCTACGGGATCAACGCCCTGTTCTTCGAGAATTACTGGAATGCCGGAGCCACCAAGGCCGAGGCGCGCTACTTCGATAACATTGTGGTCAGCACCGCACGAGTCGGATGCTGAGGAGATCCTGATGACGGCGACTGATCCCGCGCGCCAGCCGGTGGAAGCTCGTGAATTCTTCCAGACCAGCGTGGAGGATTACGATGCGCTGCACTATGGAGCGGGCACCCGGTCTCTGATGACCGTCCGGCTCCAGCGAATGCTGGAAGCCATCGACCGCCTTGGCTTGCCCGCCGGCGCCAGGGTGCTGGAGGCCGGCTGCGGCCCCGGACATCTGGCCGAGGCCCTCGCGGCTCGGGGACTCGAAGTCTGGGCGCTGGACGCCTCGCGATCGATGCTGCACCTCACCGACAAGCGCCTCCGCCGGCGGGACCCGACCTCGAATCCCAGGCTCATGCTCGGCAGCATTGAGCAGTTGCCGGTCCCGGCTGCCTCATTCGACCTCATCTGCTCGGCCGGGGTCATCGAATACCTGGTAACCGATGACCAGGTCATGGCGGAATTCCGGCGGGCACTGAAACCCGGGGCTCACCTCGTCCTTCCATTCACCAATTACTGGTCCATCGCGGGCTATCTCGATTTTGCGGTGGAGGCGCTGAAGCGTCAGCCATGGTTTCTGGCACCGGTCAATGCCATCATCCGGCGGATCGGCGGAGTTCAGGTCCGGCCCCGCCATTTCCGGGTCAGGCGCCACCGTCCGGCGGAGGCCCGGCGCAATCTGGCGTCGGCGGGACTGAGCCTGCGCGATAGCTTCTATTTTCACTTTTTGCCGTGGCCTCACCCATTCGACCGGCTCTTTCCCAGGGCCACGGCGTGGCTCGGCGGGAAAATGGAAGGCATGGATCGCTCTGCGCTGGGCCCGCTTGGAGGGGAGGGATACCTGACCATCTCAAGCGCCGGCCGGTCGACCGAGTCCGACTAGCAGCATCTCGCTCCCGATGGGATGCCCCTGTCACCGATGGCGGCTGACAGAAATCGCATGGACGCTCCGTTACAAACCGCTGCTCATGGCGATAACTGACGACTCATCCTCAGGTTAGTTGCCTCGCTCCGCGTCATCGCTCCGCTGGTCGATAACTATCGATTGTTTGCCTTCCGCTGTGCCACGAAACTTCGCCCGTCCAAGTGGGGTGTGGGGTCGGGAATGGTTGGGCTGACCGTTCGGGATCAATTACAGGCGAAATAGATAGATGCGGTTTTTCAATGAATCTTCGCGCCCCGCGGCGCGTTCGCTTTCCAGTCTCATCGGCCTTGTCCTGGCGCTTCAGGCCTGTGCGGATTCCCAGGCACCGACGTCGGAGCCGGACGCCCAGGCCGTGCCGGTCCACGCGATCAGCGCGCCACCGGCCGCCGGTTCAACCCTCAGCTCACTTCTTCTCACGCCGGCCGGCACCTCACTGCATGTTGGGGCCGGGCAGCAGTTCGTCGTCGCCGCCAGGTGGAGTGACGGCAGCACCTCGGTTCCGGCGCTGACCTGGTCCGCGACGGGGGGCACGATTACCACCGCCGGCTTCTACCGGGCGGGGGCCCTCAGGGGCACCTACCGGGTCATTGCACGCCAGCAGGGTGGATCGACTGCCGATACCAGCGTCGTGACGCTCACGACGCTGGCCAGGCTGAATGTGGCGCCTGCCACGGTCGGGCTGGCGGCCGGCGCCTCAGCCCAGCTCACCGCGTCCGGCACTCGCAGCGACGGCAGCGTCGATCCGCAGCTGGTGACCTGGAGCGCAACCGGTGGCACCATCACCACAGCGGGGCTCTACACCGCGGGCAGTGCCGCTGGCACTTTCCGCGTGATTGCCGTCAACAAGGGCGGCTCAATGGCCGACAGCTCCATCGTCACGGTCACCGCCGCTGGGGGAACCCTGGCCAATGAATGTGCGGCCCCGCGGGCTGGATGGGTCTGGTGTGACGACTTTGAGCAGGACCGTATGTCCAGGTACTTCGAGGTCGATAACGCCGGTGGCAGCTTTACCAGGACCAATGGGGTAGGGAACGCCGGCTCGTTCGGTATGCGAATCAAGTGGGCTGCCGGGCAGCAGAACGGCGGTTCCCTTCACCTGGCGCTCGGCAAGACGCCGCAGGGGTATTTCAAGCCGGCCGATGCCGGCACCGCAAAGTATCGCGAGTTGTACTGGCGGATGTACGTTCGCCACCAGGCGGGCTGGACCGGCGGTGGTGGTGACAAATTGAGCCGGGCCTTCGTTTTCGCGTCCTCGTCGACCTGGGCCCAGGCCGCTGCCGGCCACGTCTGGAGCGGCATGGGATCGGACGCCAATCATCTCGAGATCGATCCGTATCGCGGCACGGACGCAGCCGGCAATCTCGTCACCACCGGCTTCAATGACTTCGCCCACTTCAGCTATCTCGGCGCAGCCGAAGGAAAGATCCAGCTGTTTGATGCCAGTCACGTCGGGCAGTGGTACTGCGTCGAGGCCCACATGCGGCTTAATGACGCGGGCCAGTCAAATGGTGCGTTCGACGTCTGGGTCAACGGCCAGCTGGATGCGTCCCGGACCGGCCTCAATTGGCTCGGCAGCTTCAGCAGTTACGGCATCAACACCCTCTTTTTCGAGAATTTCTGGAACTCGGGTTCACCCAAGGCCCAGGAGCGCTATTTCGACAACATTGTGGTGAGCACCAGTCGCATCGGCTGCTAACCAGCCAGGACAACTGGGTGATGGATTGATCGGGGGGCCACGACGCGTGGCTCCCCGGTCTTTTTTTGTCGGCTGTCTGCCCACGCATTGGGGCAGGACTCCGGACCGGGGATTGGCCCGCGCGTCGGCCCCCCGAGTTGGGATGCATGCCATCGCGGCTCAAAGGCTCCGAACAGTTACAATGATGGTAGTAAAATATGACAGTGCATTGATACATTGATAATGTCAGATTTCTATAACATCATGTCATTAAATCGTTTAGCATGATCAAACTAGCAGTAAAAAAATCGATGTACAGCTTCTAATAATTGAACTATGCGCCGGATTGGGCCATTCTTGTCGCGTCCAAGGGGGGCTGTGGGTCGGGGAACGGTTGGACTGGCTGAATGCTGGTAAGAGGATCTGCAGCACCATGACCTACACGTTCAAGTTGTCTCGGCGCCTCGCGATAGCCCATCTCACCCTGCTGGGCCTCATCGTCACTGGAACTTCCTGCAAAGAGCCCGAGATGATTGCCGGCTTCGCGCCCCCGCCGGATTCGACCGTGGTGCAGATCGTGGTGCAACCGAGACTCGATACCGCCAGCATCACCCAGGCGATTCAGCTGACCGCGCAGGCCCTGGATGCATCCGGCGGCCCGGTCAACGCTCCGATCGACTGGTCAGCCTCGGGTGGTACCGTCGATGGGAGCGGCCGATTCGTGGCCTCGGCACCCGGAGCCTATCGGGTCAGGGCTCGCCACCACACCAACTCCTCTCTCAGTGACTCCTCGCTGATCGTCGTGGTCGGCAATCCCGTTACCCTCACTGGCGTCTCGGTCGCTCCCACCACCGCCACCCTGACCTCCGGCGCCAGCCGCCAGTTTGCGGTCACCGGCCACTGGAGCAACGGCAGCACCACCGCTCCGGCCATGACCTGGGCCGCCACCGGAGGGTCGATCTCCAGTTCCGGTCGGTACACCGCGGGCGGGAGCAGCGGCACCTTTCTGGCCATCGCCACAGTACAGGGCGGTACCCTGGCCGACACCGCGACCGTCACGATCACCCCCGCGCCGGTCACCCTGACGGGCCTGACCCTGACGCCGAGCAGCGTCACCCTGGCGGCCGGTGGCGGGCGGCAGTTCACGGTCAATGGAAATTGGAGCGATGGCAGCAGCTCGACTCCTGCCGTGAGCTGGAGCGCCAACGGCGGCACCATCTCGTCGTCAGGTTTCTACACCGCTGGCAGCACCGCCGGCACATTCCGGGTGATCGCCGCCCATATAGGCGGGACCCTGGCCGATACATCGACCGTCAACGTCAATGCGCCGGTCGTGACCCTTTCCAGTCTCACCCTGAGTCCCGGCTCAACCAGCCTGCTGACCAGCGGCACCCGGCAGTTCAGTGCCTCGGCGCTCTGGAGTGATGGCTCGACCTCGCTGCCCCCCCTGTCCTGGACCAGCACCGGCGGTTCGGTCTCGAGTTCGGGACTGTACACCGCCGGCACCACCCCGGGCTCTTTCCGGGTTAT
>JBDTTF010000087.1:0-4504 GCA_039930765.1 Gemmatimonadota bacterium
TGAGCCTGAACCTGCCGCCAGTCCGGATATCCGACTCCGTGATGGTGACAGTCATTCCCTTCGGTGCGCCCTGCCACCGCTCAAGATGCTCCGCCCGGGTCCACGCGTCATAGACCAGCTGCCGGGGGGCATCGTATATCCGGGTGATCACCAGTTCGGTCTCGCTGGCCATCCTATGGCTGACGGGCATTTGTCTTTGCCTTTCCCTGTAGTTCCCTGAGATAGTCGTCCAGGCGGTCCAGCCGGTCTTCCCACATGTCGCGATACTGCTCCAGCCAGTCATCGGCCCGCTTGAGCGCGGCTGGCTTGAGCTTGCAGGGACGCCATTGCGCCTCCCTGGTCCGGCTGATCAACCCGGCCCGCTCCAGGACCTTGAGGTGCTTCGAGACGGCCGGCAGCGTCATCCGGAACGGCTTGGCCAGCTCGTTGACCGACCGCTCCCCCTTGGACAGCCGGGAGAGGATGGCCCGCCGAGTGGGATCCGCCAGGGCGGCGAATGTGGTACTGAGGGCATCTGCCTGCATCATGTACTTTACCATATGGTTAACTACGACAGACGGTAAATATCACCCGGGGCTCGGCCCGTCAAGAGTCCCCGCCGATCTTCGAGGGTCGGGCGTCGAGGGTCGAGGGTCGGTAACCGCCTCGGAGCGTTCCGGAACCCGGAACCCGTGAACCATCAGCCGTGGCACCCTTGATCCAGTCGTTGGCCCGCGTCATCCGGCCTGCTCCCGCCGAAGCAGCTCCCGTTTGCGCTCCACTCCCCAGCGATAGCCCGACAATCCGCCGTCGGTTCTCACGACCCGGTGGCACGGCACCAGGACGGCAATCGGATTGGCGCCGCACGCCTGGGCCACCGCCCGGGCCGCACCGGGAGCATCGACAGCGTCTGCCAACTGCCGGTAGCTGGTTGTTTCACCCGTCGGAATCTGCTGGATTGCCCGCCAGACCCGACGCTGGAGTGGAGTTCCCTGAGGGTCGAGCTCGAGGTCGGAGACCAGCCCAGCCCCATCCACGCAGGCCAGCACCCGGGCCAGTTCCCGCTGGCATTCTGCCCCGCCTTCCTCCAGCCGAGCGTCAGGGAACCGGTGGCCCAGATCCGACAGACGCTGCTCGGCTGAGTCGCCGAACAGGACTGCGCAGATTCCAAGCTCGCTCCAGGCCACGAGCACGGCACCCAGGGAGGACTGGCCGCTCACAAAACGGATGGTGACTGTGGCTGGGGATGGGCAATAGATCGTTGGACTCATGGTGCCGCTCCTTCCAAATCATGACGAGGTCACTGCCGACATCGGAGACGCAGGACAGTCTACCGGCTGCCCACAATCGTGGCACTCCGATTCCTGCCGTCAAACTCCTGCCTGCCACGCATTCCGGCGGTTGACCGACCTGCCTCGCGGCGGCACCCCCAGTCGATCCGGACGCCGCGAGGGCTGGGGCCGGACCGGGGACCGGTTACCTTTTCCCCGCTGGCGATCCTGAATTCTCAAGCATTGGCGGAGCGGCCATGGCAGAAAACGATCTGGGCTTTGGCAAGGTGGTCCTGCAGCGGGTCCGTGGCCGATTCCTCAACAAGGACGGCACGCCCAACAGCCGGAAGTACGGACTCGGCGGCCAGACGTGGTCGCGGCTGTATCTCCGGGCCCTCACAGCCAGCTGGCCCGAATTCATGATCTGGGCCATCGGGCTGATTCTGCTGATGTCGGGTGTTTTCGCGATTGGATACCGCAGCCTGGGACCGACGGCCCTGGCCGGCACCGAACAGCTCGGCCTGACTGACCCGTTTTTCATTGCGCTCGCTTACAGTGTCGAGATCCTGACCGGCGTGGGCGCGGGCCCCGTGTCCGCGGTCGGTTCGACCGCGGTCTGGCTCACGATGTTCGAGTCGATCACCGGCTTGGTGGGGCTGGTGTTGGGCGGGGGCCTGACCCTGGCCCGCCTGTCTCGACCGAGAGCCAAGATCAAGTTCTCCCAGCGAGCCGTGGTGGCACCATACCGCGGCGGACGCGGCCTGATGTTCCGGCTGGCCAACGTCGAGTTGAGCGAAGTGAGCGACGCGGAAGTTCGGGTCAGCCTGTCGTGGTTCGAGCGGGTGGGTGACGCCCGGGAGCGGCGGTTCCACCAACTGGCACTGGAACGCACCCGGATCGAGTTCTTCACCCTCCACTGGACCGTGGTCCATCCGATCGACAAGGACAGTCCGCTGGCTGGGGTGACGCCTGAGGAATTGCGGGAGGGAAAGGCGGAGCTGCTGGTGCTGGTCACCGCGCACGAGGAAACCTTTTCGACCCGGGTCACGGCCCGGACCTCCTACCTGTACGATGAGGTGGCCTGGGATGCGAAGTTCGCCGACGCCTTCATCGATTCACCGGATGGCGTCGTGACGATCGATGTGGACCGCCTCGATCGGCTGGACCGCCTGGCCGAAGGCTCTACTTCGATCCCCGCTGCCGGAGAAGCCAGCCACGGCGCATAGGCTCGGGGAACTCCGCGGTCTTCCGAGATTGTTCGACGGGCAGTTTCAGGAAGAATCCCGGACGTTCCCTGCCCCGAGCCGCAGTGCCTCGTAGTCGAGCTCACTCTCCAGGTCCAGCAGCACGTCGTCGGAAATCGCCCCTTCATCCCGCAGCCGAATCAACGCTCGGCGCTTGGCCCTGAGCGTCCCGAGCCGGACCCGGCGGACCACCTGCACGTGGCCCGCATTGGTGCTGCTGTCGTCCGAAATCTTGTGCGGCTGATGCAAGTCCGTCTCGACGCTCTGGCGCGCTTCGGTGGTGGCCCAGGGCTCGTCAGCCAGGTCGGCGAGATGCTCGAGGGCGGCACGGCGGGCCTCGATGCGGGCATGTTTTTCCTCCAGCGCTGGCCCCGTGTCCTCGGGAAAATGCAGCCGGCCGAACAGCGGGATCAGGGTGAGACCCTGCAGCACCAGCGTCACCATGATCACGATGATGGTGATCAGGATGATCTCGGTACGAAAGGGAGTCGCGGCGCCCGCTGCCGTGACCAGCGGCAGCGCCAGCGCCGCCGCCAGTGACACCATCCCCCGCATGCTGGTCCACGCAATGATGAAGATCGTGGCCCGCGGCGGGATAGGGTCCCGGACTCGGAGTGCGGCACTGAGCCAGCGCGGCACCACAACGGCCATGGGGACCCAGATCAGCCGGACCACGATCACCAGGGCGCTGATCACCAGGCCCTGAATCCCGACGGTGACCAGGGTTCCCGCCGGGACACTCTCCAGCAGGTTGCTGAATTCCGCCCCCAGCAGCAGGAACACCAGGGAGTTGAGCCCGAACAGGAACAGGTCCCACACCGCTCGACTCTGAATTCGGGAGGCCGGCGCCACGACGATGGAGAAGTGCTGGCGGACATAGAGACCGCCGGCCACACAGGCCAGGACGGCAGATACGTGAAGGTATTCCCCGCCGATCCAGGCCAGATACGGTCCCAGCAGTGTGAGCGCCGTCTCGGCCAGTGGATCATCGGTCCGCCTGGCCGCCACCACGATGAGCCACCCGACGAACAGACCGAAAAATATGCCGACAGCAGCGTCGATGAAGAATCGGACCACCAGTTCACCGGGGCTGAACAGCCCGGTCAGCAGCGCCGCCACCGCCCCGCGATAGAGGATCAGCGCCGAAGCATCATTGACCAGGCTCTCACCGAGGAGAACGCTGACCACCCGGCGGGGAATCGGCATCCTTTTGAGGATCGCTTCGGCCGCCACCGCATCGGGCGGCGACACGATCGCGCCCAGCGCGACGGCGGCAGCCCACGGCATCCCGGGCAACAGGTGGTGGGCAACCAGGGCCACCGCCGCAGTCGTGACCACCACAAGCCCAATGGCCAGTAGCCCGATTGGCCGGAGATTGGCCTTGAAATCGCGAAATGAAGTGAAAAAAGCGGCAGACCAGAGAACCGGCGGCAGGAAGACGAAGAAGACCAGATCAGGGCTTACCCGAAGGGCATTGGCGCCGGGTACCAGCCCGATCATCAGGCCGCCGAGGACCTGCAGAATCGCGGTGGGAATGGGGAGCCGTCGGCCGAGTGCGGAAATCAGGATCGACGCCATCCCGACCGCGACCACCAGCAGCACCGACTGGGCTTCGTTCATGCCGAGGAAAGTAGGCGGGGCCTCGGTCCAGTGGGAAGCAGAGAGATGAAGGCCGGGTTACGGGGTCGGCTGTGCGCCGGCCAGGATCTCAAAGGCGCAGCGCGGACGACCGGTGTGGTCGCAGCACTCGATCACCGTCTGCTGGGTGACCTCGGAAACCAGGGCGTGGGCCAGGCAGCAGACGCTGGGGCGCTTTTCGGTGACCGCCGAGAGCGGGCAGCCGTAGCCCTGCAGCCGCCACCCGGTGGCGGTGCGCGAGATGTCGATCTCGGCACCGAGACTTCGAAGGGCATCCGCCGCCGCCGCCACCCGCGCGCCGGGCTCATCGGGCCTCGGAACTCCCTTCGAGGCGTGGACCCCGACGGCGCGGAGCAGTTCCACCACCCGCTC
>JBDTTF010000088.1:0-6771 GCA_039930765.1 Gemmatimonadota bacterium
TTCGCTTTTCGCTTTTCGCTTTTCGCTTTTCGCTTTTCGCTTTTCGCTTTTCGCTTTTCACTTTTCACTTTTCACTCTTCGCTTTTCGCTTTTCACTCTTCGCTTGTCCCGCCCCTCCGGGCCGGATCATTGACCTCCAGCAACTTGAGCTCTTCGGCAGTGAACAGCCTTGACCGGGTCAGGAACCGCACCCCTTCCGGTGCCTCCAATGAAAACCCGCTTCCCCGCCCCGGCACCACATCGATGGTCAGGTGGGTGTGCTGCCACAGCTCGAACTGCTGGCCGCCCATGTAGAACGGCACCCCGGCAATCTCGCCGAGGAAGATGTCCCCGCCGCCGATCTTGAACTCGAGGTTGGGATAGCACATCGGGGAGCTGCCATCACAGCAGCCCCCCGACTGGTGGAACATCAGCGGTCCGTGCTGCGCCACCAGCTGGCGCAGCATCGTTTCCGCCGCCGGAGTCACGTCGACCCGCGAGATGGTCGCCGGACCGGGTGTGCCCTGGTTCATCGACCCGGGCCTAGAAGAAGCCCAGCTTCTTGGTGCTGTAGCTGACCAGCATGTTCTTGGTCTGCTGATAGTGATCCAGCATCATCCGGTGGTTTTCCCGGCCGATGCCGGACTGCTTGTAGCCGCCAAAGGCGGCGTGGGCCGGATACAGATGGTAGCAGTTGGTCCAGACCCGCCCGGCCTTGATGGCCCGCCCCATCCGGTAGCAGGTGTTGGCATCGCGGCTCCAAAGACCCGCGCCGAGTCCGTAGAGGGTGTCGTTGGCAATGGCCAGCGCATCGTCGGCATCCTTGAACCGGGTCACCGACACCACCGGGCCGAAGATCTCCTCCTGGAAGACCCGCATCTTGTTGTGGCCTTCGAAGATCGTCGGCTGCATGTAAAAGCCATCCTTGAGCTCACCGGAATGCATCCGCCGCGCGCCACCGGTGAGGACCTTGGCCCCCTCCTTCTTCCCGATGTCGATGTAGCTCAGGATCTTCTCGAGCTGATCGTTGGAGGCCTGGGCCCCGATCATGGTGGCCATGTCCAGCGGATTGCCCTCGACGATGGCCTGGGTCCGCTTGACCGCCCGCTCCATGAACTTGTCGTAGATCGACTCCTGCACCAGCACCCGCGAGGGACAGGTGCAGACCTCGCCCTGGTTGAGCGCGAACATCGCGAACCCTTCGAGCGCCTTGTCGAAGAAGTCGTCGTCCGCCTCCATGACATCGGCAAAGAAGATGTTGGGCGACTTGCCCCCCAACTCCAGCGTCACCGGCACCAGGTTCTCCGAGGCGTACTGCATGATCAGGCGACCGGTCGTGGTCTCACCGGTAAACGCCACCTTGCCCACTCGGCGGCTCGAGGCCAGCGGCTTGCCCGCCTCCACCCCGAAGCCCTGCACGATATTGAGCACCCCACTTGGCAGGATATCCGCGATCAGCTCGGCAAAGGCCATGATCGACACCGGCGTCTGCTCGGCCGGCTTGAGCACGATGCAGTTACCGGCGGCCAGGGCCGGCGCCATTTTCCAGACCGCCATCAGCAGCGGGAAGTTCCACGGAATGATCTGGGCGACAACACCGAGCGGCTCGTGGAAGTGGTAGGCGACGGTGTCGCTGTCGAGCTCGGAGATGCCCCCCTCCTGGGCCCGGATGGCCCCGGCAAAGTACCGGAAGTGATCGACCGCCAGCGGCATGTCCGCCGCCATCGTCTCGCGGATCGGCTTGCCGTTGTCGATGGTCTCGATCAGTGCCATCGACTCGAGATTCTGCTCCAGCCGGTCGGCAATCCGATTGAGGATGTTGGCGCGGTAGGTCGGAGACGTGGTGTTCCAGCTGAGCGCGGCGGCGTGGGCGGCATCCAGCGCCTTGTCGACATCTTCGTGGGTCGAGCGGGCCACATCACAGAGGTGCTGGCCGGTGATCGGGGTGGGATTCGAGAAGTACTGCCCTCGTGCCGGCGGAGCGTATTCGCCACCGATCCAATTGTCGTACCGGGCCCGGATCGGGATCTTCAGCTTGGCGGCGGGCGCCGAGGTGGGAAGTGTGGCGTTGCCACTCGGCTTCATGGTGGAGGTCATGGTCGGACTCCGGGTCAGGCGGGTTGGACAGATGGCAGGCAGGGAGCGCTGGACTGAAGGCAATTCGAACGCCAGGGCCCGGAGCTGCGGGACAGATGGTAACGACGGCCGATTTGGCCGCTACTGACATACTGATACTCCACGATGGGCCGGGGTCGCGCAAGGAGTGACATTCGGCTGGGCAAACCCGAACCATGGACAATTAAGGGTGTCATGAAGGTGCCATGAAGGAATCCAGTCCACCCGAATGCCACGACCGAATTCTGGGTGTGGCGGATGGAATGTGCTGGATCCGACTTTAGACTCTGGACCCTCTTCTCTCGACTCGACACTCTCTTCGCACCACCGTCCCCACCCATGCAATCACCCCCGCCGGCAGCCAGACCCAGACCGCCTCACTGGCGAGGATCATGACGCCACGAGCGGAGAAGAAGCGCTGGATCCCGATCGGAGAGACCGCGATCGGACGCCAGGGGAGGAAGTAGCGTTCGGTCGAGAACGGCGCGAAGAACGCCACGCCCATTCCCCCGTCGGTCATGGCGTCGAGCAATCCGTGCGAGGCCGTGGCCACGAACAGGTAAGCCCACAGCCAGGGCGCCGAGGTGCCACCGATGCCGCGTCGGCCCACCGCGACGACACTCACGGTGGCCAGGAGGACTGCAAAGACCAGTGAGTGAGTGAATCCACGGTGGCCGAACAGCGAACCGTACGGCACCCCGAGCCAGTAGCCGATGGCGTCGAGGTCCGGCAGCGCCGCGCAGGCGGCTCCGAGCAGCAGCACTCGCCCCCGTTGCGGCGGCTGGGCGATGCCGGTGCCGAGGGCAGCACCGAGGATCATGTGGGTGGGGAAGGAAGCCATCGGGAATGCTAGTCACCAATCACGGGTCGGGGGCATTCACGTCATTTCCCTCGACCCTCGTCGGCAGTTTGCAGTTCCTGTTCGCTGTTCGCTGTTCTCTGTTCGCTGTTCGCGACCCTCCCTCACTTCCCCAGCGAATCCCTCAACGCCAGGGCCTGTCGAGTCCACGGGCTGTCGGGCCCCAGACCGTTGCCGAGCGCCACGACGGCCCGGCCGGCGGCGGCGCGCGCCGCCGGCAAATCCTGCCGGAGTAGCAGCGCTCGGGCCGACAGCAATTCGCCCTGCCCCACCACCCCGTTCCGGGTCAGCGACAGCGAATCAACCGCGGCGGCAATCACGGCTCGTCGGGCCAGGGAATCGGCAATCATTCCATCCCCCTTGGCCAGCCGCCACTGCGCGGCGGTCAGCAGCAATGGCGCCAGCCGGGGCACGACGGTCACCCCGGGTTTGGTCAACCCGTCGATGGCGCCCTCGAGCAGCGCGGCAGCGCCGGCCCGATCGCTGAGCTCAGAGCGCAACAGGGCGGAGATGTGATAAAACCGGAAGGCACGGCTGCCGGTCGTGTCGGTAGAGATGAGCTTGAGCGGCGCTCTCGCATCGGCCGGCCGGTGCT
Source organism: Gemmatimonadota bacterium (assembly GCA_039930765.1). Taxonomy (GTDB): domain Bacteria; phylum Gemmatimonadota; class Gemmatimonadetes; order Gemmatimonadales; family GWC2-71-9; genus DATEHG01. Next base: position 3,549 of record JBDTTF010000088.1, read on the forward strand.
GCAGCAGTCGCAATTCAGCCAGGGCCGGCGGGGCCCAGCTGGCGGTCCACACGCTGCTGGCCGAGGTGTCGCTCAGCGACCGGGTAATCCAGAGGTCAGCCGAATCGATCACCCCGATCCTGAGCTGGGCCAGGCCATGCAGGAAACCCAGCATCGAGGTGGTGTGCCCCGGGCCGTCCCGCCGCTCCTGCCGGCGGACAAATCCGAGCAGGATCGAATCCTCAACCGCAAACTCACCCAGTTCGTTCAGCGCTCCCGTGAGGAATGAAACGGCGTTGGGCAGGATGTCGGTGTCGGCATACCCGGCGGTATCGAGCGAGGCGACCAGCTGGATCTGGTACCGGCTGGCCTCCCGGGTGCGGCCGCTGCCCCTGAGCGCCGACGCGTAGTCGTTGAGCAGTGAACCCAGATAGGTCGCGTCCAGTGGTCCGGTGCTGGTGTCCGCCTGCACTCGCGCCACCGCACGGGCCATCAGTGGCACCGCCGAATCGGGATGTCCTTCCTCCATCAGCAGTGACGCCTCGGCGTCGAGGCAGAGCGCGTCGACCTCGGCCGGCAGGTCCCTGGTGCGCGCCATGGCGGCCTTGGCCTCCGCCAGGTCAGCGTGGGCCGAATCCAGCAGGTTGTCGTACGCAAAGCTGTGAACCCGGTGGCACGACGCGAGTGCCACCTGCATGTCACTGCCCGAGGCCCGGGCCACTTCCTGGGCCTTGAGCAGGATGCTGCGTTCAGTGAGACGGTCGCCGCTCTCGTAGAACGGGCTCGCCAGATCGGCCATGACTTCGGCCACCAGCCACGGCTCCTGCTTGAACTGCCGCTCCAGGACAGTGGTTGCGAGCCCGATCCGTTCGGCCGGGCTCAGCTGTCGTCCGTCGGCTCCGCGGGAGTCCCCGGCCAGCACCCGCTCGACCGCGGCGATGGCCCGGCTGCGCTTGAGCTGCAGCACGGCGACATCCCGCTGCTTCCTGGCCTGGCGGGCCTGAAGAGTGGTCAACACCGCGGCGGCCACCAGCAGGATGGCGACCAGCACTGCGCTGCTCACCGAGCCACGGTGCCGCCGGATGAATTTGGCGGCCCGGTAAGTCCAGGCATCGGGCCGGGCCAGCACCGGCTCGTGGCCGAGGTAGCGGCTGAGATCATCGCCGAACGCGGTCACCGTCGGATAACGATCGGATGGATTCTTCCGCAGCGCCTTGGACAGGATGTTGTCGAGATCGCCGGTGTACCAGCGGCGCAACCGATCCGGTGAAGCATCACGCGCGGCGGCCAGGCGGATGGCCTCTTCACTGCTCCGGGTACCGCTCGGTCCCACCACCCGCGACAGCACTCCCGGATCGGTTTCCAGAATGGCCCGCACATGCTCGGCGGGCGTAACGCACCCCTTGCTGGTCGGATGCTGACCGGCCAGCAGTTCGTACAGCAGCACGCCGAGGCAGTAGACATCGGTGGCGGTGGAAATGGGATCGCCCTGGATCTGTTCCGGCGCGGCGTATTCGAAGGTCAGCACTGCCTCGTGGGAACCGGTGAGCACGCTGCGTGCTCCAGCCCCATCCTCCAGCAGCTTGGCAATGCCGAAGTCCAGCAGCTTCACGGTGCCGTCCGGCGTGACCAGGATGTTGGCCGGCTTGAGATCGCGGTGGACGATCAGGTTGGAATGGGCATGCGCCACGGCGTCCAGCACCTGCAGAAACAGCTTGAGCCGGGCCTCGACCGGCAGCCGGCGCTGATCGCACCACTGATCGATCGGCAGGCCGTCGACATGCTCGAGCACCAGGTAGGGCTGGCCCTCGGGGCTGACTCCCGCATCGAGCAGCCGCGCGATGTTGGGATGAGTCAGCCGGGCCAGCACACTTCCTTCGCGCCGGAATCTCGCTTCTCCCGCCGGACCCGCCACGGCCAGGCTGAGAAACTTGATGGCGACGGCGCCTTCGAACCGGCCATCACTCCGCCGGGCCAGCCAGACTGAACCCATCCCGCCCTGGCCGATCGGCCGTTCAAGCACGTAGGCGCCAAGCCGCTGCCCCACCAGGGTCGAGACCAGCGGGATGACCGGCGCCTCGGCAGGGCTGAGGAATCCTTCGCGTTCGAGCTCGTCCTCACTGCCCAGCAGCGCTTCGAGTTCCACCGCCAGCGAAGGGTGAGACACCCGATGCCGCTCCAGCCAGGCCGCCCGCGCCTCCGGCGCCAGCTCGAGCGCTTCATCGAGTAACGGACTCAGATGGGGCCAGTTTTCCTTGCTGAAACGAGGCATTCAGGTGGCCTGCGGGAGGTGGCGGAAAGTGAGCGGGCTCACATCAAGATCGGAATTAGCCGGGGGACTATGACACCTCCGGGTCCTCAGCATCATCAGGACCGGACTTGCGCAGCTCCCGGTGCAGTACCATTCGTGCCTTGCGCCAGTCCCGCAGCACCGTCCGCAGGCTCACGTCACGCAGCGAGGCGATTTCGGTGAAGGTCAGCCCGCAAAAGAAATGCAGGTCGACCAGTTCGGCCAGCCGGGGATCGACCGTCGCCAGCTGATCGATGGCATCCCCCAGCTCCTCGAGGTCGGTGCCTTCCGACGCCTGCTCCTGGGCCCGCTCCTCTTCGAGTGGCAGCAGCTGAAATTCGCCGCCCCGCTTGGTGGCCTTGCGGCGCCGGGCGTAGTCGATGATCAGGCCGCGCATGGCGCGGGAAGCGTATCCGAGGAAGCGGGGCCGGTCGGGAAACTGGGCCTTGGTCCGGTCGGCCAGATTGAGGTAGAGCTCATGTAGCAGTGTCGTGGCCCCCAGCGTCACTCCCGATCCCTGCCGCCGCAGCTGCCGCTCGGCCAGCTGATGCAGCTCCCGGTACAGCAGCGCGAAAAAGGCGTCGGTCGTGACCGGAGTCGCGTCAGGCGCTGCTGGCGGAGTGGGAAGGTTCGACTTGGGGTCAGGAGCGAGCATCGGTTCCATCGATGGGGGTGTTTCAATATGGAGGGTGACTCGGTAGTGGGGGAGGGTGCAATTCCGGGCTGGCTGGCGCGGCGGAGGCGCCCAGGCCGCGGATGAACACGGACGCTGCGCGACGCGGATGGCCACGGACCGCTCCGTGGCAATCCCGACTTCGAATCCTCAAATCAGACATACTTGATTTTTACTGAACCGACCGTTCGGACGGGAGTCTCCCGGCTGCAGTCTGCACTTCTTGTTCGCCTTTCGCCTTTCGCCTTTCGCCTTTCGCCTTTCGCCTTTCGCCTTTCGCC
>JBDTTF010000089.1:0-9359 GCA_039930765.1 Gemmatimonadota bacterium
TCTGGAGCAGGCGCTCGAAACTGTGGCCGAGTGCTATCCGGCGGAACACTGCGTGATGGTGAATGACAAGACGCGGATCCTCGCCAGCATGAAACAGAGCTGGGGCGGGCGTCTGACGACCAGCTTCGTGCGCCAGGGCCATTACGCACTCGATCTCGATCAGCTTCAGTCTCGCCTCAGGCCCGACCGAACGGGCGCGCGGATCGGCGATCTACTGGCTTTCATGCCGGCTGCCCTGACGGCCGCCGGTGGCGCCCCCGGTGGGCGCGAGGAGATATGATGAACGCAACACGCCTGCTGCACGACCTGGGTCAGCGGCTGTGGCTCGATAACATCACTCGGGGAATGCTGGCGGATGGCACCCTCGAGCGCTACATCCGCGACTACTCCATTACGGGGCTGACCTCCAACCCGACCATCTTCGACCACGCCATCAAAGGCGGCGAGAGCTACGACGCGGCCATCCGGCAGAAGTCCTCGGCAGGGGAGTCGGGTGAGGCGCTCTTCGTCGACCTGGCACTCGAAGACCTGGTCCGGGCCGCCGATCTCTTCCGCCCGATTCACGATGCCAGCGGCGGAACGGATGGTTGGGTGTCGATGGAAGTGTCCCCGCTCCTGGCCGGAGACACCGCGGGGAGCTTCAAGGCCGCCTCCCGCCTCCACCAGCAGGCCGGCCGCCCGAACCTGTTCATCAAGCTGCCCGGCACGGCCGCCGGGGTTGGCGCCATCGAGGCCTCGATCTTTGCCGGCGTGCCGATCAACGTGACCCTGCTCTTCTCGGCCGAGCAGTACCTGGCGGTGGCGGAGGCATATGAGCGCGGGATCGAACGACGGCTCGAGGCTGGGCTCAGTCCGGATGTGGTCTCGGTGGCCTCACTGTTCGTGAGCCGCTGGGATGTGGCCGTCAAGGACAAGGTCGCGCCGGAGCTCAGGAATCGTCTGGGCATCGCGGTCGCGCGGCGGACTTACCGGCTGCACCGGGAACGGCTCGAGTCCCCCCGTTGGCGGGCGCTGGCCGCGGCCGGTGCCCGGGTGCAGCGGCTGCTCTGGGCCAGCACCGGCGCCAAGGACCCTGACGCGGCTGACACGCTGTATCTCGATGGGCTCGCCGCGCCGGAGACGATCATCACGATTCCAGACCAGACGCTGATCGCGTTCGCCGATCACGGACGGGCGCCCGTTCCGATGCCGGTTGACGGTGGCGATGCCGAGCAGACGATCGCCGGCTTTGGCGCCGCGGGGATCGACGTGACCGCTCTGGCGGACCAGCTCCAGCGCGAAGGGGTCGCGTCGTTCACCAAGTCCTGGCAGGATCTGCTGGACCAGATTGCCACCAAGAGCCGGGTGCTCGGGAGGAAGCTGGGATGACTGCTATCGGCGGGATCGACGAACTCTGCATCAACACCATCCGGGTGCTCAGCATTGATGCGGTGGAGCTGGCGGAGTCCGGTCACCCGGGGATGCCGATGGGCGCCGCCCCGATGGGCTACGTCCTCTGGACCCGGCATCTCCGTCATGACCCGGCCGATCCTGCCTGGCCGGACCGCGATCGATTCGTGCTCTCCGCGGGGCACGGCAGCATGCTGCTCTACAGCCTGCTGCACCTCACCGGCTACGACTTGTCGCTCGACGATCTCAAGCGGTTCCGACGCTGGGACAGCCGCACCCCGGGCCACCCGGAGCGGGGCAGCAGCGCCGGCGTCGAGGTGACCACCGGTCCGCTGGGCCAGGGCTTCGGCAACGCGGTGGGATTGGCCATGGCCGAGCGGCACCTGGCGGCGACATTCAACCGGCCCGGGCATTCGATCGTCGATCACTGGACCTACGTCATTGCCAGCGACGGCGACCTAATGGAGGGTGTGGCGTCGGAAGCCGCCTCACTGGCCGGCGACCTCTGCCTGGGCCGCCTGATCGTGCTGTATGATGCCAACCGCATCACCCTCTCGGCCACCACCAATGTCACCTTCCGGGAAGATGTCGGAGCCCGGTTTTCCGCCTACGGCTGGCAGGTCCAGGAAATTGATGGCCAGGACGTCACGGCGGTCGACGCCGCACTGACGGCGGCCAAGGCGGACACCCAGCGGCCTTCGCTGATCATCGCCCGGACTCACATCGGCTGGGGCAGCCCCCATAAACAGGACACCTTCCACGCCCACGGCGAGCCGCTCGGGGCCGAGGAATCACGGCTGACCAAGCAGGGCTACGGGTGGCCGCCGGATTCGAGTTTCCTGGTGCCAGCCGACGCTGAGCGAGAATTCGCCAAGGTCGGAGACCGGGGAGCCGGACTGCGCCAGCAGTGGCTGAAGACGATGGCAGGGTATCGTGAATCGGATGGTGCGCTGGCCGACCGATTCAACGCGGCCATGGCGGGCCAACTGCCCGAAGGCTGGGACAGGAGTCTCCCGACCTATCCGGCCAGTAGCGAGCCGGTGGCCACCCGGGATGCCGGAGGCCAGGCGATGCAGGCGATTGCCAAGACGGTTCCCGGCCTGATCGGCGGGTCAGCCGATCTTGATCCCTCCACCAAGACGATGCTCAAGGGCCTCGGCGACTTCCAGTCGCCGGCGGTTCCGGAGGCGGGACAGGTTCCGCCGACCCAGGGCGCCGCCGGCGGTGTCTGGGGATATGGCGGCCGCAACATTCATTTCGGCATCCGCGAGCACGCCATGACCGCGATCCTCACGGGCATGGCCCATCACGGCGGCCTGGTGCCGTTCGGCGCGACGTTTCTTACCTTTTCCGACTATATGCGGCCCAGCATCCGGCTGGCCGCGTTGAGCAAGGCGCACGTCATTTACGTCTGGACTCACGATAGCATCGCACTCGGCGAGGACGGGCCGACTCACCAGCCGATCGAGCATCTGGCCAGCCTGAGGGCCATTCCGAATCTGCTGCTGATCCGCCCGGCCGATGCCAATGAAACCGTCGAGGCGTGGCGCATCGCGATGGGGCACAAGGGCGGGCCGGTCGGCCTGGTGTTCACCCGCCAGAAAATTCCGGTGCTGGACCGCTCGATCCTGGCGCCGGCCAGCGGTACCGCCCGGGGCGGCTACGTGCTGCTCGACTCCGGGCCGGGAACCAGCCTCCAGCTGATCCTGATTGCCACCGGTTCCGAGGTGTCCCTGGCCATCGGGGCTCAGCGCCAGCTTGCCGGTGAGGGAATCCGGACCCGGGTGGTTTCGCTGCCGTCGTGGGACCTGTTCGAGGCCCAGTCGGCGGACTATCGGGAATCGGTGCTGCCGGCTCAGGTTGCAGCCCGGGTGAGCATCGAAGCGGGATCGCCGTTCGGGTGGGAGCGCTACGTGGGTCCGGCCGGCGCCATCGTCGGAGTGGATCACTTCGGCGCTTCGGCGCCGGGACCGGTGGTCATGACCGAGTTCGGCTTCACGGTCGAGCATCTGATCGCCACTGCACGCGCAGTGCTGGCTCGTCAGGCACGTTGAGGCAGGATATACCACAAGGGAGGCCGGGATGCAGGTGGGGATGATCGGACTGGGACGGATGGGTGGCAACATGGTGCGCCGGTTGATGGCGGGCGGACACGCCTGCGTGGTGCACGACCCCATTCCGGCCGCGGTGCAGGCGGTGGCGGCTGAGGGCGCGGCGCCGGCCAAATCTCTCGAAGACCTGGTGCGGCAGCTGACACCGCCCCGCACCGTCTGGCTGATGGTGCCCGCGGGCGTGGTGGATGCGACCCTCGAGGCGCTGGCGCCGATGCTGGCATCGGGCGATGTGGTCGTGGATGGCGGCAATTCGTACTATCGCGACGACATGGCCCGGGCCGATCGGCTGGCCAAGCGCGGGATCCACTACGTCGACTGCGGGACCAGCGGCGGGGTGTTCGGGCTGGAGCGGGGCTACTGCCTCATGATGGGTGGTGAAGCCGCGGTGGTGAAGCGCCTCGAGCCGATCTTTGCCACGCTGGCGCCGGGCGCGGAAAACCCTTCCGGCAATGGGACCGCCCCACGCGGCTACCTCCATTGTGGTCCCAGTGGCGCAGGCCACTTCGTCAAGATGGTGCACAACGGCATCGAATACGGCATCATGGCGGCCTATGCCGAGGGGCTCAACATTCTGCATCACGCGAACATCGGCAGCCAGAAACAGGCAATCGACGCCGAGACCACGCCGCTGAGTCACCCCGAGTACTACCGGTTCGATCTGGACCTGCCCGCGATTACCGAGGTATGGCGACATGGCAGCGTGATCAGCTCATGGCTGCTCGACCTCACGGCCCAGGCCCTGAAGGATGATCCCGCCCTCGAGCAGTACTCCGGCAAGGTCTCGGATTCCGGGGAAGGCCGCTGGACCCTGATGGCCGCCATCGATGAAGGGATACCGGCACCGGTGCTGGCCACCGCGCTGTTCGAGCGGTTCCAGTCCCGGGGCAACGCGACCTATGCCAGCAAGGTCCTCTCCGCCATGCGCAAGCAGTTTGGCGGCCATGACGAAAAGCGATAAGGCGGAGACGAGGATGCCCACCGGGAAGAAAAGCCTGAAGCGGTCCGACGCCCTGGTCATCTTCGGCGCCACCGGCGACCTGGCCTACAAGATGATCTTTCCGGCCCTCTACGCGCTGGCCCGGCGGGGGGCGCTGAATGTGCCGGTGTTCGGCGTCTCCCGCTCGGCGTGGACCGTGGCGCAATTGCGGGCCCGGGCGGCGGAGAGCATTCGACGGGTGGTCAAGCGTCCCGATGGCAAGATTCTTCGTGGCCTGCTCGCCCGACTCCAGTACATCGATGGCGATTACAACGATCCCGCCACCTTTGCCGCGCTCAAGACCGCACTGGGACCGGCCCGGCGGCCGGCCCACTACCTCGCGATCCCGCCCTCACTCTTTGCCACCGTGATCACGGCCCTCGGCGCCGCGGGGCTCGACCGCAACGCGCGGGTCATCGTGGAAAAGCCGTTCGGCCGGGACCTGGCCTCGGCCAGGGCCCTCAACCAGGTGGCGCTGTCGGTCTTCGAGGAGGACAACATTTTCCGGATCGATCACTTCCTGGGCAAGGAAGCGATCATGAATATCCTCTACTTCCGGTTTGCCAATTCATTCCTGGAGCCATTCTGGAATCGCAATTCGGTGGCCAGTGTGCAGATCACCCTGGCCGAGCGGTTCGGGGTCGGCAGCCGCGGCGGGTTCTACGAGAGCGCCGGCTGCCTGCGGGATGTGATCGAGAACCATCTGTTCCAGGTCGTTGCCCTGCTGGCCATGGAGGCCCCAGCCTACAATGGGTTCGGGGCGGTGCATGCCGAGAAGGCCAAGGTCTTTCAGTCGATGCGTCCGCTGGGGGTCCGGGACGTGGTTCGAGGACAATATGCCGGCTATCGCCGTGAGGCGGGTGTGGCCCGGGGCTCCGATGTGGAGACCTTCTGCGCCGTGCGGGTCCACATCGATTCATGGCGCTGGCAGGGAGTGCCCTGGTACCTGCGCTCGGGCAAGCGTCTGGCCGCCACCGCGGCCGAAGTCCTGGTCGAGCTGAAGTCGCCGCCCCAGCAGGTGTTCGCCGACTCGTTGGCGGCGGCGGGGCGGGGCAACTACGTCCGCTTCCGCCTCTCGCCGCACCCCGCGGTGGCCATCGCGGCGCGAGTCAAGCGGCCGGGCAAGGCGTTCGTGGGAGACCAGCATGAGCTCTACCTTCTCGAAGAACACGCCGACGAGCCGCTGCCCTACGAACGGTTGCTGGGAGATGCGATGGCCGGGGACGGAGCCCTGTTCGCGCGGGAGGACTCGATCGAAGCGGCGTGGGCCGTGGTCGAGCCGGTGATCCGGCGTCACCGGCCAGCGATTCCCTATCGCGCCGGTACCTGGGGACCGGCCGAGGCGGACCGGCTCATCAAGGCCGACGGTCACTGGCACAATCCCGTCGTCGACTGATGCCGCTGTCCATCGAGGATTATGCCCTGATCGGGGACTGCCATGCGGCTGCGTTGCTGGGGCGGGACGGCTCGATCGACTGGCTCTGCCTGCCGCGATTCGATTCGCCGGCCTGCTTCGCCGCGCTGCTGGGGGAGCCACAGCATGGACGATGGTGCATCGCCCCGGCGGGTGAGATCCGGGGCACGCGCCGGCAGTACCGGGACAGCACCCTGATCGTGGAAACCGAATGGCAGACGGCCGAAGGCTCCGTCCGGTTGATCGACTTCATGCCGCTGTCTAAGGAACGGTGGGACGTGGTCCGGATCGTGGAGGGAGTTGCCGGGCGGGTGGCCCTGCGGATGGAGCTCATCATCCGGTTCGACTACGGTTCCATCGTGCCATGGGTCAGGCAGGTGAATGACGCCCTCCTCGCGGTCGCGGGGCCGGATAGACTGGAACTCCGCACCCCGGTCACGGTACGGGGGGAAGGGCTCACCTCCGTGGCGGAGTTCGAAGTGACCGAGGGCCAGCGGATCCCGTTCGTGCTCAACTACCGTCCTTCCCACGAGCCCCGATTGCCACCTCTGGATCCGGAGCAGGCGCTGGCCACCACCGAGAAGGAGTGGAGCGAGTGGTCCGGCCGCAATACGTATCGCGGGCAGTGGCCCGGGCCGGTCATGCGGTCACTGATCACTCTCAAGGCGCTCACCTACTCCCCCACCGGCGGAATGGTGGCGGCGCCGACGACCTCGCTGCCGGAGCAGCCGGGTGGCGTGCGCAACTGGGACTACCGCTACTGCTGGCTCCGGGATGCGACCTTCACCCTGAACGCGCTGCTGCTGGCCGGCTACCATGAGGAAGCCGCCGACTGGCGCGAGTGGCTGCTGCGCGCCGCCGCCGGCCGCCCTGAGGACCTGCAGACCCTGTACAGCGTCACCGGTCAGCGCCGGCTCGATGAATATGAGCTGGGCTGGCTGCCCGGCTATCACGGGGCCCATCCGGTACGGATCGGCAATGCCGCCTCGACCCAGTTCCAGCTCGACATCTACGGCGAGGTGCTCGACACCCTGCACCTGGCCCGTGCCGCCGGCCTCGAGACTGAGTCGGCCGCCTGGGACATCGAACGTGCCTTGCTCACGTTCCTGGAAGCCAACTGGCAGCGGCCGGACGAAGGGATCTGGGAAATTCGGGGACCCCGGCTGCAGTTCACCCACTCCAAGGTCATGGCCTGGGTGGCGTTTGACCGGGCGGTGAGGGATGTCGAGACGTTCGGCCTCGAAGGCCCGGTCGACCGGTGGCGAGAGATCCGGGCGGAGATTCATGCCCAGGTTTGCGCCGAGGCCTTTGACGCGGAGCGCAACACCTTCGTGCAGTCGTACGGATCGCCCCATCTCGATGCCAGTCTGCTCCTGCTTCCCCAGGTCGGGTTCCTGGCGGCCGACGATCCACGAGTGCGCGGCACGATTGCGGCCATCGAGCGGGAGCTGATGGTCGACGGATTGGTCCGGCGCTACTCGACCGGCTCCGGCGTCGATGCGATCCCGGGCACTGAAGGGGTGTTCCTGGCCTGTTCATTCTGGCTGGTGGATGCGCTGGCGCTGATCGGCCGCCGAGTCGACGCCGAGACCCTGTTCACCAGGCTGCTGACCCTGGCCAATGACGTGGGCCTGATGTCGGAGGAGTACGATCCTCATCAGCGGCGCATGCTCGGCAATTTTCCCCAGGCGCTCACCCACATGGCCCTGATCAATTCCGCTCGCGTCCTCGCCATCCCCCCTCAGCAGGCCGAACAGGCCCGGCGGGAGGGGAAGCGGCCGGCGGCCGCCCCCGAGGTCAATTGAATTCCGAGCCGGGCATGCGAGCGGCCTCGATGGTGGCGGTCGAGCTGATCGAGGACGGGGCGCGAATCGGACTCGGATCAGGCCGGACGGTGGGCCACTTCCTCGCGTTGCTCGGCGAGCGATGCCGCCAGGGACTGCGAGTGCAGGGCGTCCCGACCTCGCGACAGACCGCTGGCGAGGCAACCCGGCAGGGCATTCCCCTCATCGAGCTCACTTCAGACCTGCCGCTCGATCTCACGATCGATGGGGCCGATGAAGTGTCCCCCTCGCTCGACCTGATCAAGGGGTGGGGTGGGGCACTGGTTCGGGAACGAATCGTGGCCGCCGCATCGCGACGACAGATCGTGGTGGTCGACGATCAGAAGCTGGTGGCTCGACTGGGCAGCCGGGGGCGGCTGCCAGTCGAGGTCATCCCGTTCGCGCAGGCGCTGGTGATGAAGCGAATGGCCGAAATGGGCCTCACACCGCGCCTGCGGATGGATGCTGACGGTCGGGCCCCGTTCCTGTCTGACGGTGGTGGATCGATCATCGACTGCGCTCTCGCCGGCTCGCTGAGCCCGGCCGCGGCCCGGGAACTGGAGGCGAGCCTGCTGGCCATTCCCGGTGTCATCGACACGGGACTGTTTCTCGGCACGGCCGAACGGGTCCTGGCCGGCCATCAGGATGGAACAGTGACAACGCTGTGGCCCGCCGTCGAGGCCGATCATGACGCCTGATAGGCGGATCCTCCCCACCGCCGAGGGCGCGGCCGATGAGGCGGTCATGCTGTTCGCCGAATCGGCGGAATCCGCCATACGAGACCGAGGACGGTTTGTGGTGGCCGTGGCCGGTGGCTCGACTCCCCGTGCCGTGTACCAGCGTCTGGCGTCCGAGCCGATGGCCTCTCGGATCGACTGGAGTCGGGTCGATCTGCTCTGGGGCGACGAACGCTGTGTCGCGCCGGACCAGCCGGCCAGCAACTACCTCATGGTGCGGACCACCCTGCTCGACCGGGTTCCGATTCCGGAGGCCCGGGTACACCGGATCCGCGGAGAGGACCGCCCGGACGAGGCGGCCGAGCGGTATGAACTGGAACTCCGCACCTTGCTCGGCAAAGCAACCGGTCCGCCATCGATCGAACACGTTGGCCGCATCGACCTGGTCCTGCTCGGCCTGGGGGTGGATGGTCATACCGCGTCGCTGTTTCCGGGCGGGGACTGGGCCCGCGATACGACCTCATGGGTGCGAGCCGAATATCACGAGGCTTCGTCGACCTGGCGCGTCAGCCTGACGCCACTGATCATCGATGCCGCGAGACGGGTCGTGTTCCTGGTGGTGGGGCGCGACAAGGCGGGCATCGTCAAGCAGGTGCTGGACTCACCACCCCGCCGGACACCCCTGCCGGCGCAGGTCATCGCTCCAGTCGACAGCCGGGTATGCTGGATTCTCGATGCTGCGGCAGGCTCGGAGATTGAAACACGGGAGTAGAGCCGCTCCGCCTTCCTGACGGAGCGGCTCGATGTCACCCGGCGACCAAACGCCGCACCACTGTCATCCCTCGAGCTCTGTCCCCTCCCCGGCCCTCCCCACTACGTGGGGAGGGTGACTTCCACGCTGAATTCTGAATCGTGGCGAACATTTCCGCCGTTCCCGGCGGGGATTCGTCCCTACCTTGCGCATCG
>JBDTTF010000090.1:0-8692 GCA_039930765.1 Gemmatimonadota bacterium
GATGGTGCCCACGTTCACATGCGGCTTGGTCCGGTCGAACTTTGCCTTGGCCATTTTGTAAGCCTCGTTGCCTGGTCAGTATTGGTTCTGAGTCGAGAGTCACGAGCCGAGAGACGAGAGACAACAACTCTCGACTCTCGGCTCCCGTCTCTCGGCTACTTCTTCTGCTTCGAAATAATCGTTTCCGCGATGTTCTTCGGCACTTCCGCGTAGTGCAGGAACTGCATGGTGTACACGGCGCGGCCCTGGGTGGCGCTGCGGAGCGTCGTCGAGTAGCCGAACATCTCGGCCAGCGGGACGTGGGCCGACACCACCTGCGCGTCGCCGCGCTGGGTCATGCCACCGACCTTGCCACGCCGGCTGTTCAGATCACCGACCACCGCGCCGAGGAAGTCGGCGGGCAATACCACTTCGACGTCCATGATCGGCTCGAGGATGACCGGCTTGGCCTGGGCGGCGGCGCTCTTGAAGGCCATCGAACCGGCGATCTTGAAGGCCATTTCCGAGCTGTCGACATCATGCGAGCTGCCGTCGACCAGGGTCGCAGTCACATCCACGACCGGATAGCCGGCCTGAATGCCGTTCTCGAGCGCCTCGCGAATGCCGGCTTCGACTGGCTTGATGAACTCGCGGGGCACCGTGCCGCCGACGACCTTGTCAAGAAAGACGAATCCCTCGCCCGGCTTGGAAGGCTCGAGGTGGATGACGACATGACCGTATTGGCCCTTGCCGCCCGACTGCCGGATGAACTTGCCCTCGATGTACTCGACCCGCTTGGTGATGGTCTCGCGGAACGCCACCTGCGGGCGGCCCACGTTGGCATCGACCTTGAATTCCCGCCGCATCCGCTCGACCAGGATCTCGAGGTGCAGCTCGCCCATGCCGGCGATGATGGTCTGGCTGGTCTCGGGATCGGTCCGGACCCGGAAGGTCGGATCTTCCTCGGCCAGCTTCTGCAGCGCGATGCCCATCTTGTCCTGGTCAGCCTTGGTCTTCGGCTCCACCGCGACGTCGATGACGGGATTCGGGAACCGCATGGCCTCGAGGATGACCGGCTTGTCCTCTTCGCACAGCGTGTCCCCGGTCCGGGTGTCCTTGAGGCCGATGGCGGCGGCAATGTCACCGGCCAGCACCTCTTCGATTTCCTCGCGCTTGTTGGCGTGCATCTGCAGCAGCCGGCCGATGCGCTCGCGCTTGTTTTTGGTGCTGTTGTAGACGTAGCTGCCGGCCTTGAGCATTCCCGAGTAGACCCGGAAATAGGTCAGGCGGCCGACGAACGGATCGGTCATGATCTTGAATGCCAGCGCCCCGAACGGCTCGGTGTCGTTGGCGACCCGCTCGACCACGGTCTCCGGATGATCCGGCAGGGTGCCCTTCACCGGCGGGATGTCTTCCGGGCTCGGCAGGTAATCGATCACCGCGTCGAGCAGGGCCTGGACACCCTTGTTCTTGAAGGACGCGCCACACAGCACCGGCACGATGTGCCCGCCCACCGTGGCCTTCCGGATGGCATACTGGATCTCGTCGAAGGTCAGCTCGGCGCCGGCCAGGTATTTCTCCAGCAGCACTTCGTCATGCTCGACCGCGGCCTCGATGACTTCATGGCGGGCCTTCTCCACCCGCTCCTTGTATTCCTCGGGCACCGGCGTCTCGGCAAAGCTCTTGCCCAGGGTCTCGTCGTCGAAGGTGATCTCGACCCGGCGCAGCACATCCAGATGACCGGTGAAGCTCTCGCCGGAACCCATCGGCAGCTGCAGCGGATAGGCCCGGCGGGTCAACCGGCCGCGGATCATCGACAGGCAGCGGTCGAAGTCGGCGCCAACCCGGTCCATCTTGTTGGCAAAGATGACGCGCGGCACGCCGTAGCGGTCGGCCTGGCGCCACACCGTCTCGGTCTGCGGCTCGACGCCGGCCACGGAGTCGAGCAGGGTGACCGCACCGTCCAGCACCCGGAGCGACCGCTCGACTTCAACCGTGAAGTCCACGTGTCCGGGAGTATCGATGATGTTGATCCGGTACAGGATCTCGTTCCGGGTCCAGAAACAGGTGGTGGCGGCGGAGGTGATCGTGATGCCCCGCTCCTGCTCCTGCTCCATCCAGTCCATGGTGGCCGCGCCCTCGTGGACTTCACCGATCTTGTAGTTCTTGCCGGTGTAGTAGAGGATGCGCTCGGTCGTAGTCGTCTTCCCGGCATCAATGTGGGCCATGATGCCGATATTGCGATAACGGTCGAGCGGTGTAGCGCGTGACATGCGTCGGTCCGATCCCTTACCAGCGAAAAAGCGGGGCGACCGACCCGGAGAATCCCGGTGGTATCGCTCCGCGCACATCCGGGCCGGAGGCCCAAGACGGGGGCCCAGTACTGCCCCATGCGTTATTGGCTCAGAAGGCGAGAGGTAGCTCGCGGGGCCCCGGTACTCTGGAACCGGCGGTCACATCACCCGATGTTTGCTCTGGTACGGTCCAAACACCGACCACAAATTCCCAGAGCCCGGCAAAAGTAACAACTTGCGGGGGTATGTCAACTGGACAGGAGAGAGGAGGCAGGAACAGGATATGAGACCCTTTCCCCCTTCCACCAATAACCCGATACGCCGAACCCTCGACCCTGGAACGTGGAGCCCGAATCCGAACCCGGAACCCTGGTCGTAGGCCCTCGACCCTCGTCCGTTGACCCCGAACACAACCCGAATCGACAGATCAACTGGATAATTATGCGCGCATATCCAGCCCCTCCCTCCCTTCCTGCCCCGGAGCCGAATACCTTAGGGACGCTGACGCCGCAATCCGGCTCCATTCCGACCTTAGCCCTCATTCCACAACCCAATGACAGAGCCCGCCACGCCTCAGGCCGCCGACCGCTTCAAGCCTCCCGCTGGAAGCCCCTTCTCTATCGATGCCGCCGCACATCCGGCCGGTGGCGTGCTCGAGGAGATGAATCGAGTCATCGTCGGTCAGTCCTCCCTGCTGCAGCGGCTGCTGATCGGCCTGCTGGCCGACGGCCATGTCCTGCTCGAGGGAGTGCCGGGTCTGGCCAAGACTCTCGCGGTCCGGACCCTGGCCAGTACGATCAGCTGTGGCTTCCACCGGATCCAGTTCACCCCCGACCTGCTGCCGGCCGATCTGCTGGGCACCCGGATCTACAATCAGAAAAGCGGTGAGTTCACGGTCGAGCGCGGTCCGGTCTTCACCAACATCGTCCTGGCCGACGAGATCAACCGGGCGCCGGCCAAGGTCCAGAGCGCCCTGCTCGAGAGCATGCAGGAAAAGCAGGTCAGCATCGGCAGCGAGACCTTTCCCCTGCCCGAGCTGTTCCTGGTCCTGGCCACTCAGAACCCGATTGAGCACGAGGGCACCTATCCCTTGCCCGAGGCCCAGGTCGACCGGTTCATGTTCAAGCTGGTGGTGACCTATCCGGATCGGTCCCAGGAGCTCGAGGTGCTCGAGCGCATGACGGGTCAGGCCGATCCTGTGATCAGGGCGGTACTCACTCCCGAAGAGGTCCTCAGGATCCGGGAGCAGGTCCGGCAGGTCTACGTCGATCAGCGGATCAAGGAGTATGTCCTCGACCTGGTCGCGGCGACGCGCAACCCCAAGGCCGTCGGCCTCGCGGACCTGACGCCGCTGATCGAATATGGTGCCTCGCCGCGCGGCGGCATCTTCCTGATCCGCGCGGCCAAGGCGCTCGCCTTTCTGGATGGCAGGGGCTACGTCACCCCCGATGACATCAAGGACCTGGCCCTCGACGTGCTTCGCCACCGGCTGATCCTGACCTACCGCGCTGATGCCGAAGGGGTGACCTCCGATACGATCATCGGCCGAGTGCTCGAGTCCGTCCGGGTGCCATGATCGATCAGGAGGTCATGCAGGAGGTCAACCGGCTCGAGATCAAGACGCGTCACCTGGTCAGGGATATCCTGGCCGGGCAGTATCTCAGCGTGTTCCATGGCCGCGGAGTCGAGTTCTCCGAAGTCCGTGAATACCAGCCCGGCGACGACGTCCGGTCCATCGACTGGAACGTGACCGCCCGGCTGGGATCGGCCTACATCAAGCGCTACATCGAAGAGCGGGCCCTCACGGTGATGTTCGTGGTGGATCTCAGCGCCTCACGCCGCTTCGGCACCCGGGGCCGCACCAAGGGCGACCTCGCGACCGAGGTCTGCGCCGTCCTGGCACTGGCCGCCGCCCGCAATCATGACCGGGTCGGCGCCCTGTTCTTCACCGACCGGGTGGAGCAGTACCTGGCACCGCGCCAGGGCCGCCGCCAGGCGCTCCGGATGATCAGCGAGCTGCTCACCATGGAGCCAAAGGGCTCCGGCACCGATCTCAACGCCGCGCTCGAGTACCTCGAACCGGCGCTCCGGCGGCGCACGGTCCTGTTCGTGGTCTCCGACTTTCTGACCGAGCGATTCGAGGGCGGCCTCGCGCGAGCGGCCCAGCGTCACGACGTCATCCCGCTGCAGCTGTTCGATCCCCGGGAGCGGGAGCTGGTACCGGCGGGACTGATGACGCTCTGGGATGAGGAAAGCGGTGACTGGCAGGTCATCGACACCGACAGCCCGGCCACCCGGAGCCGCTATCACGAACAGATGGCCGAACTCGACGACGGGCTGGCCCGGACGCTGCGAACCCACGGCATCGACCTGGTCCGGCTGCAGACTGATCGCAGCTACGCCGAACCGCTGATCGCGTTCTTCCGGGCACGCGAACGGAGAATGAGCCGGTGAAGCCGGCAGGCTGGCAGGCGCTGTCACTGCTGTTGACACTGGCTGCGTTGCGGCCGGCCGCGGCCCAGATGTCCGACCAGTCCTTCGAGGTCACCAGCCAGCCCGATAGTGTCACCGTGGGCGACACCGTCACCCTGCATCTCCGGCTCCGGCTGGCCGATCGGGATCTGCTGTTCGATACCCTGCCCGTCCCGGTGGGGCCGAGAGACCGGGGGGTTCAGATCCTGTCGATATCCCGCCTGACCCGCGGAACGGACCGAGTCTGGACCGGTGAGGCCAAGGTGGCCTACTACCGTCCCGGCACCCAGGCGTTGCCCAACTTCGGGGTCGCGTTTGCGCGGGTCGTGGCGGGGGTGGAGCGGGCGGTGTTCAGCAGCGAAAACGGCACCATCGACATCATCCCGACCTTGCCAGCCGGGGACCAGCCACTCAAGGACATCAAGCCGATCGAACACAGCCCGGCCCCGATCTGGCCGTGGTTGATCCTTCCACTTGTCCTCCTGGCCGCCGGGCTCGCTGCCCGGCGGATCCGCCGGCCCAGGATCACCCCAAAAATCGAAGTGCCTGCCGAACCGCTCGCGGTCCACGATCCCGTGGAGTCGGCGCTTGACCGTTTGCGCGCCATCGAAGCCGAACACTGGCTCGAGCAGGGCCAGCTCGCTCGGCACTACGAGGCGGTGGCCAATGTGGTGCGCGACTATCTGGCCGAGGCGGAGCATACCCCGGCTCGTGAACTGACCAGCAGCGAACTGATCCGGGAGCTGCGGCGGCGAGCGGCGCCGAGCGAGGCATTGGCCCGCTGCCGCCGGGTGCTCGGTGAAGCGGACGCAGTGAAATTTGCGGCCGTGGTGCCCGGCGGGACGGAATCGATTGAGCACCTGTCCGCAGCCCGGATCCTGATCTCCGAGTGGCCCGCCGGAAGGAACGGAGGCATTCATGCGGCTGGCTGACCCCTGGGTGCTGCTCCTCATGCTGATGCCGGCCGGGCTGCTGCTCCGGCGCTGGTGGCTGGCCCGAACCAATCCGCCACTCGAGCGGATCGCACTGCCGACCCTGCGATTCCTGGCCGGTACTGCACCGACTCGCCGGGTCCGCTGGCGCTCGCTCCCGCTGGTAGCCGGTTCGCTCGGCCTCGGCCTGGTGTGCCTGGCCCTGGCTCGTCCACAGCTGGTGGGCGAGATCAAGAACGAGCACACCCACTCGCGCAACATCATGATCGTGCTCGACATCTCGAGCAGCATGAAGTCGCCGGACTTCCAGCCCGGCAACCGGCTGGCCCTGGCGCGCGGGATCATTTCCCGATTCGTCCGTCACCGCCAGGGCGACTTGCTGGGCCTCGTCATCTTCTCAGGCAAGGCCTTTCTTCAGGCTCCCCTCGGTCCTGACACCGAGATCCTGGGGCAGATCATCGACCAGGTCGAGCTGGGAAGTCTGCCAGACGGAACTGCCATCGGAACCGCGCTGACGCTTGGGCTGAGCCAGCTCAAGGATCTTCCCCCCAAGGCCAGCGCCGTAATCCTGGTGACCGACGGCGCCAACAACACCGGCGAGCCGACTCCGCTCGCGGCGGCGGAAGCGGCCCGGGCGCTGGGCATCAAGATCTATGCGGTGGGACTCAGCGCCATTGATACCACCACCCACAAGGATGGATACATCTGGCGGATGGGGCGCGAGGGCGATCGGCTGCTGGCCTCCGATGAAGCGATTCTCCGACGGCTGACCGCCAGGACCGGCGGCGAATATTTCCGGGCCACCGACTCCGAGATCCTCACCTCCATCATGAACAAGATCGACCCGCTGGAACGGACCGATGTCGAAATCGCCCAGCTGCACGACTATCACGAACTGTATTCGTACTTCCTGATACCCGGCCTGCTGCTGCTGGTGCTGCAGTCCGCCCTGTCGGCGACCTGGCTGCGGTCACAGGGCTGACATCATGAACTTCGTCCATCCGCTGGTGCTGCTCCTGCTCCTGCTGCTCATCCCGGCCTGGCAATTCCTGGCCGGGGCCGAGCGGGAGCGCCGGCGTCGGCTGGCAGACTTCGGGGACCCGACGCTGCTGTCACGCAGTTCACGGCTGCCCGATCCGGTGCTCCGCCACCGCCGGATCCATCTCCGGCTCTGGGCTGCCGCCCTCGTGATCGTGGCGCTGGCCCGCCCGCAGTTGGGAGAACGGCCCAGTACCCTGCCCCATTCAGGCCGTGACCTGCTCGTGCTGCTGGATATTTCCCGCTCGATGGGCGCGGCGGACGTGGCTCCCAGCCGGCTGGGCGCGGCCAAGCTGGCGGCAACCAGCCTGTTGTCTGCCCTGCCGGGCGACCGGGTTGGCCTGATCGTGTTCGGCGGCAACGCATTCCTCCAGCTGCCGCTGGTGCAGGACCACGCGGCCTTCCAGCTCTTCCTCGACGCGGCCTCGAACGAATACCTCTACGATCCGTCGACCGACCTGTCGCAGGCGCTCAAGACCGCACTGGCCACCTTCGAGCATGAAGGCAGCCACGGCTCGCGGGCGATCGTGGTGCTGTCAGACGGTGAAACCCAGCCGGAGGCGGTCGAGGATATCACACCCAAGCTGCAGCAGGAACGGATTCCGGTCATCGCCATCGGCGTGGGCACCCCGGAAGGCGCGCCGGTTCCGGCGGACACGAGCGAGGCTCCAGAAAAGTGGCATCGCGATCACATCGGACGGGTGGTCAACTCCCGTCTCGAGGAAGGGGTGCTGGTCAGGCTGGCCCGGGAAACTGGTGGGGCGTATCTCCGCTGGCGCGATGGCCAGGGCATGGGCCCCCTGCTCGACCGGATCAAGAAGATCGAGGTCCGCACGCTCAGCGATGCTCCGGGCACCAACGAGCATGCCGATCGATTCCAGTGGCCGCTGGCGATCGCCCTTGCCCTGCTGCTTTACGAAATGCTGCTCACGCTGCTGCCGCCCTCCGGACTCGCCAGGAATATCCGGGGCCCGGCAGCGCCCGCGTCGCTGACCATTGTCGCGATCGTCGTGGCTTCCGCGACCCTGCCCGGCTGCTCCGCCGCAACTCTGGAAGCCCGCCGCGGCGAGAAACTGTACCTGCAGGACAAGTTCCGGGAAGCCTTCGTCGCCTTTGACAAGTCGCTCCAGTCCGGCGCCGGTAGTGTGGTCGAGTACGACGCGGCCAACGCGCTGTACCGGATGAGCCAGTATCAGAACGCCATCAAGCGCTACCAGAATGTGCCCGACGACTCGACTCGGCTCTACCGGGCCGCCCGGTTCAACCTCGGCAACGCGTACGTCCGGGCCGCTGAAGAGGCCGATGAGAATGCCCGGGACCAGCCGCTCCGCCTGGCGGTGAGCGCGTTCGAGGAAGTGCTGCGGATGGATCCGCGCGACGTCGAGGCCAAGTGGAATCTCGAACTGGCCCTGCGCCGTCTGGGCGATCAATCAGGTGATGGCTCACCCAACCGGGGCCGGCGGGCGGACTATGGCCGAGGCACGATGGACGATCCCAACAAGAAGGGCAACGACCAGGCGGTTGTCGGCGCCATGGCCGGCGGCGGATATGGGTCCGTCGAGGGAGAATCCGCCAAGGAACTCACCGAGGAGCAGGCCCGGCGGATGCTCGACGCGGTCCAGCGCGAACAGCTGCAGACTCACGAGGGGCGGCCGAACGCCAAGGGCAAGGCAGGCGGGAAAGACTGGTAGGCGGACAGGCGGACCCTAAAGGACTTCCTCGCGGCGAGGGCGCCAAGAACCGCGCCCTGATGCCGCTCGGTCGCAGGCGGACAGGCGGACAGGCGGACAGGCGGACAGGCGGACAGGCGGACAGGCGGACCGAATTTAGTTCATTGAAATTGATCGAAGTCGAGCCTGGATCGTCTTGAGTTTTCGCTTTTCGCTTTTCGCTTTTCGCTTTTCGCTTTTCGCTTTTCGCTGTTCGCTGTTCGCTGTTCGCTGTTCGCTGTTCGCGATGGCAGACAAAAAGGGCGAC
>JBDTTF010000091.1:0-15024 GCA_039930765.1 Gemmatimonadota bacterium
CACCCTCCCGATACTCCTGATTCTCTGCGTCCTGGCCTATCGATTCGTGCCGCCAGTGGACACCGGCCGGGCCCTGATGCAGATCGACGGGCACCGCGCGCTCAACGACTCGGCTACGATCTCCATTGTGACTGCGGCGCTGGCCTCGGTCATGCTGGGAATGCTGGGCTTCTATATGGTCAGCAGCGCAGTGCGCCGAGACCTCGAGACCCGGACCGGGTTCGTCATCGCGGCCATGCCTGTCGGCAATGGCGAATATCTCGCAGGCAAGTTCTTCGGCAATGCAGCCTACCTCGGCGCCGTGGTGCTGGGCTACATGGTGAATGTGATGGGGATGCACCTGCTGCGGGGCGAGGCGCCGCTCGAACCGCTGGTCTATCTGGGCACCTTTACGGTCATGATCGGGCCGACGATCCTGGTCGTGTCGGCCCTGGCTCTGCTGTTCGAGTGCGTGCCACTCCTGGCCGGACGGCTGGGCGATATCCTCTATCTGTTCGTCTGGATCGCGATGGTGTCCGTGGCCTCCGGGGCCCGGCGGATCCCCAGCCTCGATTGGCATCACGTGGCGGACGTGTTCGGCATGGCCTTCATGCAACTGCAGGTCGGCGGTACCGGCCCGCATGACAGTCTTTCAATCGGATCGACGGTGTTCGACGCGGACAAGTCGGTGTGGATCTTTCCGGGCATCGAGTGGGGCTGGCGCTCGATCGCCCCGCGGGCCATGACGGCGGCCCTTGCCGTGCCACTCCTGCTCATTGCGGGGCTTGCCTTCGGGCGGTTCGATCCGGCCATCGTGAAATCCGGAGCCACCCACGCACGGCGCAGTCCTCTGGACGTCTTGAACCGCGCGCTCAAGCCGCTGGCGCGACTGGTGGCCCCGCTGCCGGGACTAGGACACGGGACGTCCCGTCTCATCGCCGCCGAGACCGCGCTAGGACTGATGCTTGGGCCCGCGGGGCTGCTCTGGCTGATGGCGGCTGCCATCGCCAGCCTGGTGACGCCGTTCCCCGTCATGCTCCATGGCGTGGTGCCACTCATCTTTCTGGGGCTGGTGGCGGCGATTGCGGAGATCCCGACCCGTGACGGGGCGGTGGGCATGACCCCACTGCTGCTGACGATGCCGCGAATGCGGGAGCGATACCTCCCGATCAAGCTTTGCGCTGCCGCCAGCACGGTCCTGCTGTTCCTGCTGGTGCCCCTGCTGCGCCTCCTGATCGTCCGCCCGGACCTGGCCCTCTCGCTGGTGATCGGCGGTTCCTTCGTCGCGGCCGCAGCGGTATCGCTCGGCGTACTGAGCGGCGGCCCCAAGGCATTCGCCGGCACCTTTCTGCTCTTTCTCTATGGTGTCGTCCGGAGCGGCGGAGAGCCGGCCATGGATTTTGCGGGATTCACCGGCAGCGCAACCGGCACGACGCGGATGGGATATGCCCTGGCGACGGCTGCCCTGCTGATGGTTGCGATGGCGGTCAGGCGCCGGCGGGAAGGGCCCAATTGAGAGCCCCGCGAGCCGAACCAGATTCGCGGGGCTTTGCCTTTGGCTTCAGGCTTATGGGTTGCGGCTTACTGCTTATGGCTTCAGGCCTATGGCTTATGGCTTAGGGCTGGTGATCAGTCGCGCATGAAGTGGCAGGAATACCCCGACGGATGCTTCTGCAGATAGTCCTGGTGATACCCCTCGGCGCTGTACCAGACGCCCGCAGGCTCAATGCTCGTAGTGATCGGCTTGTTCCACTTGCCTGAGGCCTCGACCCGCGCCTTCACCTCTTCGGCGGTGGCCTTCTGGGCCGGACTCTGAGGGAAGATGGCCGAACGGTACTGGGTGCCGACGTCGTTACCCTGGCGGTTGAGGGTGGTCGGGTCGTGCAGCTTGAAGAACCAGTTCTCCAGCAGATCCTGATAGCTCAGCACCGACGGGTCAAAGGTGATCCGGATGGCCTCGGCGTGGCCTGACTTGCTGTCGTGGGTATCGTCGTAGGTCGGGTTTTCCTGCCAGCCGCCGGTGTACCCGACGTCGGTCTCGATCACGCCCGGCACCTTGCGGAGGATTTCCTCGACGCCCCAGAAGCAGCCGCCGGCCATCACGGCCACTTCCCGCTTCGAGGCGCTCTCATTGTTACTCATATTCCTACCCAGGTTAAATCCCGAAAGACGATGGACGATAGGCGATAGGCGCAACGACAAATGCGCTCGCTAACGGCTAATAGCTAACGGCTAACGGCTACTTCTGGTGCCCCAGCCCCCACACGTACGCACTCACCGCCGCCAACTGTGCTGGCTTGAGCGACGTGCCACCCATCGGCGGCATGGCACCACCGTGGGACTTGGGCTTCGGTACGCCCGCCGCGATCGTCTTTGAGATGCCCGCCAGGCTTCCATCACTCCAGAGCCACTTGCCCGCGGTGAGAGTCGCCCCGTTGGCGGTCCCGTTCCCGTCCGAGCCGTGGCATCCGGCGCAGGTGCCGTTGGCCACCAATCCGTGAAAGATGCTGTCTCCCAGAACCACCTCTGCCCGGGTGGCGCCCGGAGCGAGGTCAAGATCTGCACTGCTCGGTCCAGTCGGTGCTGGAGCGGCAGACGGAGCCGGCGCTGGCGCCGCCGCCACCTTTGCCTCGGCGCTGCCAGTGTAGGTCACCCGCCAGATCCGGCCGTGCACATCATCCGAGATATACATCGCGCCGTCGGGACCGGCGGCCAGCCCCGAAGGACGGAACGCGGCCTTCCCCGGGTCTTTCACCGCTCCGGCGAATCCATCGGCAAAGGTGATGTACGGTCCGGCGGCTTTACCTTCGGCCATCGGCTGGAAGGTGACGTTGTAGCCGGCCTGCACTGCCGGAGCACGGTTCCACGAACCGTGGAAAGCGATGAACATCCCCTGACGGTACGCGTCGGGAAACCCCTTGCCGTTGAGAATCAGCAGCGCATTCGGCGCCCAATGCGCCGGAAACGCCGCGGCCGGCGGCGTGCGGTCGGCGCAGAGCCCGACGGTCTTGCCGCCATCTCCGCCATACTCCGGCCCCAACACCAGCTTGCCCTGGGCCGGATCGAAATAGCACTCCGGCCAGCCGTAGTCGGCTCCCTGCTTGAGCTCCACGACCTCCTCAGCCGGCAACTCGGCGCCTTGCTGCGGGGTGTACAGCTTGGTCCAGTTCTGTCCCAGCTGGTCCCGGCCGTGCTGGCTCACGAACAAACGCCCGACAGCGTCGAACGCCATCCCCTCACCGTTCCGGATTCCCGTGGCATACCGTTCGGCCGACGAAAATACCTGGCCGGTTTTGTTGGCGTCGTACTTCCAAATACCACCTCGCGTTTCCTTCTCGGTGCAGGGCTTGTTACCCGGTGACAGCGGCATCCGGTTCTTGACCTCGCAGGCGTTGGTGGCCGAGCCGAGGTCGACGAACAGATTGCCTGACGTGTCGATGATGAATGGGTGCATCGGGTGATCGCCGACAATCGGCAGTCCGGAGACGATGACCTCGGGCTTGGCCGAAGGCACCATGCTGTCCAATGGCAGCGTGTACCGCACAATCCGATCGTTGATCTCGGCGTACAGTGCGCCTTTGTACATTCCGATACCGGTGCCGCCGTGCGAGCCTTCCGGCACCCCATCGCCGAAGCGGGTGATGACATCGGCATGGCCGGTCTGCTTCGTGTCGCGGAGCGCCACGAGAAAGCCACCGGCCGGTGGCGTGTCATTGTTGTAGTACTCGCCACTCCAGGTATTCACGTACACCACGCCATTGGGGGCGACGACCATGTGGCGGGCGTGACCGATGTTGTCGGCAAAGATCGTGGCGCAGAAGCCGACCGGAAGCGTGATGCCGCCGTTGTCCGGGTCGCATGCGGCGGGCGCGCGCTTGTCGGCCTGTGCGCTGTGGTCCGCCGAGCCGGGGGCACAGGCGGAGCCGGCAAGCAGCAGGGCCGCGGCAAGGGTCAGGTATCGAATCAGCATCGATCGGTGTCCCTGGTTGATGGATCTCATCTTTAACGGCTTGAGGCTGACGACGCGTGGCTGCTATTTGAACGGCACCGGGTAAATCCGGAACGGTGGCGGGGTCTGGCCCTTCTTGGGGGGCTCCAGCCAGCCGAAGTGGGACTCGCTGACCCACACCGTGTTGCCCACCAGCGTGGCACTGGTCGGAATGTCGAAGCCGTCCTTGAGCGTCTCGATGATGGCACTGTCTCCCTTGATCGTCATCCGATCGACGCTGCCACTCCCCTCGACCAATAGAAAGCGGTTGCCGCCGAGTGCCCGGATGGCATCGGTGCCGGTGAGCTTCCGCGACGGCGTGAGTTTGGTCGCCTTGCCGGCCTTGCCATCCGTCACGTCGATCCGCCAGAGGTCGGCCGCGTCGTAGCGGTTGACGTAGAGATTGCCATCGTCGCCAAAGGCGAGCCCATCGAGTCCGGTCTGGCCCTTGGCAGGCTGCAGCGCCGGATCGGAAAACCAGATCTCGAATGACTTGGCACCGGGTGCCAGGCGCAGAATCTCGGGCGCATTCGAATTGCTGACGTAGGCCGCGCCGTCGGGGCCGATCGTGATGTCGTTACAGAGTGACGGTGTGGTGGGAAGGGGGACGCTCACCTTTCCCTTGCCGGTCTTGAGATCGAAACCCTTGAGGGTGCTGGCGGTGTCTCCCCCGGGGATGGTGACACCCCAGGCACTGAGATCGTTGGAGCAGACCCACAGGGTATTGCTGCGTTCGTCGGCCAGGACGCCGAGGATGCCGGAACTGCCGTAGGCGGCCGGAGCAATCCAGCTCTCGACCGTCGTACTGTGTGGCTTGATCCGGTAGATCCCGCCCATGCCAAGATTGCCGACGTAGATGTTGCCGGCCCTGTCGGAGCTCAGGTTCTCGGGGAAGACGAAGTTGCCGGGCAGGGTAATCGGAGCCTGCGCCGTGAGGAGTGAAGCGTAGACGGAGAACATTGCTATGGTGGAGCTGAGGCGCACGATGGTCACCGCGTCGTTGGTCGAAGGGCGAAAAGCGAAAGGCGAAAGGCGAAAAGGGAACCGCGCTATGGACCGCGATCCGGCGATTCAACGGCTTTCAAAGTGTGCCACAGTCCGGGAATGGCGCAAGTCTGGCTCGTGGGAGCGGGACAGCGGGCCTCGAAAACCGGAGCCCCGCCAGACGCTGTCGTCTCGCGGGGCTCGGCTCACGGGATGGTGCCAGAGCTTACTTGTTGTTGCCCGGGCTCGCGGTGCCAGCCGGAATGTCCCAGGCACGGCCACCCTTTACCTGCTCGGAATCCTCTTTCGAGATCTTCTTGTCCGCCAGGTCCTTCTGCTTGTCCTGATCGGGGGAATTCTTCTGGTCAGCCATAGAGCCTCCTATTGGAAGTATCCTGGTGAGCGCCGGTCCGCCGCCTCAATCGGTGCGGATGACCGGCTTGACCAAGCTACCGCCCGGTACGACGCTCCGCCATACGAGCGGTAGAAAGCCCGGCGGCCCCGCGCGATCAACAGCGCACACCGGGATTTTCCAATGGCGAATGGCTAACGACCAACGGCCACGTTCTACCGATGCGGCTTATGATGCCGCACCTTGTCCGCCGCGGCCGAAATGCGCTCGATGTAGGCCGAGGCGGACTCGCTGGCTGCACGGACCGGAAGCACGAAGTGGGGATCGTCGGGCTGGGCGGTCTTGCCCTGAGGGGCTTCGTCCATCATCAGGTCGCCGCCGGCGCCTTGGACCGCCCTTTCGAACTGCTCCACCGCCTCGAGCAGATCGGCCAGTTCATCGCTGGTCTCGCGGCCGGCCAGCATGACGTTGCGGGAGCGCAACTTGGCCCTTGTTTCGGCCATGGCGTTGGCCAGGAGCTCTCCCTCTTCAGAACCGCTGTTTGATTGATTGCTCACGTCGAACTCCTTGCAGGTGAGACGAGAGACGAGAGACGAGAGACTAGAGGTCAACTCGCAGTCGCCAACATGTTTCGATGGCCTTCGTAAGGCCGCGGCAGGACGCCCTGCGTGTACTCGCCTGCGGCCTGCGGCTTGCGGCTTACGGCTAACGGCTAACGGCTGCTCTTATCGTGTTCCCGCCCGCGGGCGCTCTCGACCAGCCGAGCCAGCTTGTGGGCGGCGCCTTCGACGGCCTGCTCGACCGTGGTGGCATGCTCGGTGACCGCCACCGGCTTCCGTCGCTCAAGCCTGGCCTCCATCACACACCGCATGTCGTTGACCCCGCTCTTCTTGTCGCTGTTCTCGTCGCTCAGGTGGACTTCCACCCGGGTAATGTGGGCGCTGAACCGGCTCAGGGCATTTTCCACCACGACCTGGACCTGGGCGATCATGTCCGCATGACCGGTGATGTTGCGATCGGTATTGACCTGGATCTGCATGCGAGCTCCTCTGATGACTGGGGCGCGACGCGCCCCGCAGTCCAAGTCTAGGCGCACCTCGGCGATTCACCATCCCCCGAACGGGCTCACCCTGGCTGTTCTGGGGCCGATTTCCAACCACTTCCCGGGATTCTCCAACCACCAAATGCCGGCCACACCCGGCGTTGCCGCAGGCCTGGAAACATCCTCAACCGCAACTCCGGTCTGGCACGCTCCGCGACAGTGATCGTTGCGGTTCGACTCCTGAGCCGCGAGCTGGCACGCCAGCAGGCCAGGCGCCCGCGGGACTGGCGTGTACCTCGAATCTCAGGCCCAGGAGTGAGAGGCATACGGGAAACTCCGCCCGAGCAAGCCGCAATACAGGATGGTGAATGGCATCAGCGCCACCATGATCCCGGTCAGGAATTCGTATTTCCCCCCGAGCACCCGCCCAGGGCAATGCTGCTGGTGTACCCGTTGCGGGGCCCGGCGATGTCCAGCGTGCCGCCTGCCGGTCGCCGATCGGACCTTCGAAATCGAGCTCCTCGATCCGGCAGTCCAGGCGTTTGCCTGTATCGTTGGCTGAGGCGGAGGTCAGCGTCCCGCGGTCAGCTTACAGCTGATGGCCCGGGGCTTTCGGCTGATGGCCTATGGCTGTTAATTGCATTCCGCTCCCTGCCGAGTCGTGCGGCTGACCGGTTGAGCCCACATCCCTTATCAGTTCTGTCCTGAATTCGGCCTCCGCCCACTGCGAAGGGATTCCGAATGGCATCTGCGCCGCTCCCGATCCGCCGGCGATTCGGCGAGACGATGCGTACCGACGCATGGTGGGTCCAGCCCGCGGTCGTTTTCCTCATCCTGACCTGCTTTCTTGGCTATGCCAACTGGGCAGCCTGGCAGGGTGCCCACTACAGTTTCGGGAATTACCTCTCGCCATTCTACTCGCCAGAACTCTGGGGCACCTCACCGCACGCCTGGTTCGGGCCTCCGCCAGCCTGGTGGCCGTCCTGGCTGGTCTTCTCGCCGGCCCTGATCATCCTGCCCTTTCCCGGGCTGTTCCGGGTTACCTGCTACTACTATCGCGGCGCCTATTACAAGGCGTTCTGGGCCGATCCACCCTCCTGCTCGGTCGGAGAACCCCGCCAGCGCTACTGGGGTGAGGCCTCGCTGCCGCTCATCATCCAGAACGTGCATCGCTACTTCTTGTACGTGGCGCTGGTCTTTCTGGTGATTCTGCTGTCCGACGTCTACAAGGCGATGTGGTTCACCGACCCTGCCACCGGGCGAGCAGTCTTCGGAATCGGGGTCGGCACCGTGGTCCTGGCGGCTAACCTGACCCTGCTGGGTGGCTATACCCTGGGCTGCCATTCCCTTCGCCACATCATCGGCGGGTACAAGGACCGGCTGTCCGGATCGCCGGTACGGAAGCGGGCGTACGACTGCGCCAGCTGCCTCAACCGGGTCCACATGCGGTGGGCCTGGATGAGCCTCGTCTCGGTCATGTTTGCGGACATTTACATCCGTCTCTGCGCAATGGGCATCTGGACTGACCTCCGACTCCTGTGACGCTCCACTACTCATGACCGACTACCAGACGTTCGAGCATGACGTGCTCGTCATCGGCGCCGGCGGTGCCGGACTTCGCGCGGCCATCGCAGCCCGGGCCGCCGGGGCATCGGTCGGCCTGGTCTGCAAGTCCCTGCTCGGCAAGGCCCACACGGTGATGGCGGAGGGTGGGGTGGCGGCGGCGCTGGGCAATGTGGATGACCGGGACAGCTGGCAGGTCCACTTCGCCGACACCATGCGCGGCGGCCAGTACCTCAATAACTGGCGGATGGCCGAGCTGCACGCCAGGGAAGCGCCGGAACGAGTGCGGGAGCTCGAGGGGTGGGGCGCCACCTTCGACCGGACCCCGGACGGGCGGATCCTGCAGCGGAACTTCGGCGGTCACAAATATCCCCGGCTGGCCCACGTGGGAGATCGTACCGGCCTCGAGATGATCCGCACCCTGCAGGATCATGCCATCCACCAGGGCATCGACGTGCACATGGAGTGCACCGTCCTCCGGCTGTTCACCGATGCCGGCCGAATCACCGGCGCGTTCGGCTACGATCGGGAGCGGGGCCGGTTCCGGGTCTACAAGTGCAAGGCGATCGTGCTGGCCACCGGCGGTGTGGGCCGGGCCTTTTCGATCACCAGCAACAGCTGGGAATACACCGGCGACGGTCATGCCCTGGCCTACCGGGCCGGCGCGGCGCTGCAGGACATGGAGTTCGTGCAGTTCCATCCTACCGGCATGGTCTGGCCGCCCAGTGTCCGCGGCATCCTGGTCACCGAAGGGGTCCGGGGCGAGGGCGGCGTGCTCCGCAACAAGGACGGCCGCCGCTTCATGTTCGACGATATTCCGGAGAACTACCGGGGCCAGACCGCCGACAACGAAGAGGAGGGCTGGCGCTACACCCAGGGCGACAAGAACGCGCGCCGGCCCCCCGAGCTGCTGACCCGGGATCATGTCGCCCGCTGTATCATGCGCGAGGTCCGCGAGGGACGCGGCAGCCCGCACGGAGGCGTCTTCCTCGATATCTCCTGGATCAAGCAGAAGCTCCCCCACGCGCGGGAGCACATCATGAAAAAGCTGCCGAGCATGTATCACCAGTTCAAGCAGCTGGCCGGCATCGACATCACCGCCACGCCGATGGAAGTGGGCCCGACCACCCACTACATGATGGGCGGCATCCGGGTGGATGGGGACAGCCAGATGTCCACGCTGCCCGGCCTGTTCGCCGCCGGCGAGTGCGCCGCGGGCCTCCACGGCGCCAACCGGCTCGGCGGCAATTCACTGTCCGACCTCCTGGTCTTCGGCAAGCGGGCGGGGGAATTTGCCGCCGCCTGGTCCCGGAACAATCCTGGCGCCGCCATTGATGCCGGGCAGGTCGAGGCCTCCGCCCGCGAGGCGCTGGCGCCGTTCGAGCGCGGCGCGGCGTCCGACGCCAACGGACCCTACCAGGTCCAGCAGGAGCTCCAGGTCATGATGCAGGACCTGGTCGGCATCGTCCGACTGGGGCCGGAGATGGAGCAGAGCCTGGCGGGAATCGAACAGCTGAAGCTGCGGGCGGACCAGGTCGGGGTGCACGGCAATCGCGAGTACAATCCCGGCTGGCACACCGCCCTGGATCTGGCCAACCTGCTCTCGGTCTCCGAGGCAATTGCCAGAGCCGCCATCGAACGGAAGGAAAGCCGCGGCGGCCACTTCCGGGACGACTTCCCGGCCAAGGACCCTGCCTTTGGTGCCTTCAACATCGTCATCCGGCAAGGCACGGACGGCCAGATGCAGATTACCCATGAGCCGATTCCACCCATGCCGGCCGAGCTGGCCCGCGTCATCGAGGAGCAGAAGTAGCGCCTATGACGACTTCATCAGCCGGAACCACCCAGCCGGCCAGTGCCACTTTCCGGGTCTGGCGCGGCGAGGGGCCGAGCGGAAAGTTCGTCGACTACACCACCGCCGTCTCCGAGGGCATGGTGGTGCTCGATGCCATCCATCAGATCCAGTCAGAACAGGCCAACGACCTCGCGGTCCGGTGGAACTGCAAGGCCGGCAAGTGCGGCTCCTGCTCGGCCGAGGTCAATGGCAGTCCCAAGCTCATGTGCATGACCCGGCTCAATGAGCTGGCGCTGGACAAGCCGGTGACCGTGGAACCGATGCGGAGCTTCCCGCCGATCCGGGACCTGGTCACCGACGTGTCGTGGAACTTCCGGGTCAAGCAGCAGATCAAGCCGTTCACACCCCGCCCGCCCGACGCGCCGGACGGCACCTGGCGGATGGACCAGGCCGACGTGGACCGGGTCCAGGAATTCAGGAAGTGCATCGAGTGCTTCCTCTGCCAGGACGTCTGTCACGTGCTGCGGGACCACCAGCTCCACGAACAGTTCATCGGGCCGCGATTTCTGGTCTACGCCGCGGCGCTCGAGATGCACCCGCTGGACACCGCCGACCGGGTGGCGGACCTCAAGCAGGCCCACGGCATCGGGTACTGCAACATCACCAAGTGCTGCACCAGGGTCTGCCCCGAGAACATCACCATCACCGACAATGCGATCATCCCGCTCAAGGAGCGAGTGGTCGATGAGTTCTACGACCCACTGGGCAAGCTGTTCAAGGTGTTCAGCCGCACCGACTCCAATTCCGGGTGACCGCGATGTTCACTCCCAAGCCGATCACCAGGGCGGGAATCCCGCTGGCCCTGCAGAAGGCCGAGCGCTACCGGGTCATCAACGACCCCTCGTCGGCCGAGAGCATCTGCCTCGACATCCTGCAGGTCGAGCCGGATAACCAGGCGGCCCTGATCGCCCTGCTGCTGTCGATCACCGACCAGTTCGGCGAGGCCCCGAAGGACAGCGTGCGCCGAGCCCGTGAAGTGCTGCCCCGCCTGAGTGACGCCTACCGCCAGGCCTACTACGCGGGGATCATCGCCGAACGCTGGGCCAAGGCACAGCTCCGGCGGGGTACGCCGGCCTCCGGCGAAATCGCCTATCATTCCTTTGTCGAGGCCATGGGCTGGTACGAAAAGGCGGAAAGCCAGCGGCCGGCCGGCAATGACGAGGCGATCCTGCGCTGGAACACCTGTGCCCGGGTCGTGGCCGGCAACAGCCAGCTCCGGCCCCGCACCGACGAACCGGTGGAGCTCGGACTGGAGTAGCCGGCCGGCCTTGCTCATCGGGTCGAAACTATAGATGCTTGAATTGCAAAGCCCTGCGACGATGGCATCGCGGGGCTTTGTCGACAGCGCGGCAGAGCGACTGGCCTGCGGCTTCTCGCTGATCGCCATCCTGGTCCGCCAGCGTCCTGCCGGACGGGCCGGGAACCGGCAAACCAAAAGCCCTCTCCAGTGGAGAGGGCGTTTTTTCCCGGCAGGTCACTGGGCCGGCTCGGCAGAGGATGGTCTCTCAACGTACGGTCCGGCACCTTGGAGCGCGATGCCAGTCCCCCATGTCATATCCCGTCCCGGCGCTGCGATCTAAGGGAAGCCCAACCCCTGTCCACGAGAGCCGATACCGATGCATCGCAAACCGACCGGGTCCGGGCTGTGCTGCGGCACTGATTGCCAGCTCAGTCAATTCGCGATCAATCCAGTTTCCCTGAACATGGAGAGGCCATGGCCACCAATCGGAAGACCGTCAAACCGGTGAAGAAGGCTCAGAAGAGCAAGGATCTGTCCGGGCGGAAGCTGTCCGACAAGGCGGCGGCCCAGGTCAAAGGCGGCCGCCGGGACCGGCTGGCCGCCAATCACAACCAGACGGTGCAGCGCCACTGATTCCGGTTGGTATTCGCGGGACGACGTCCCCGACCGTCAAGATGGCGGCACAGGTCAAAGGCGGGCGGAAGGACAAGCTAGCCTCCAATCACAACCAGACGGTCCTCATCCGCTAAGGCGGCGGGGAGGAGGCACTCCCCCTCAGCCTGGCTCCAGTCAGTCCTCGCGCCCGCTCAGCCCGACGATCGCTACGTCAAGCTGATGCCGGGGCGGGGATGGTCGACCGGCACCGTCCGCAGTTCCGCGGTGCCGTGGCAATCCGGCACTAGCTCGCTTCGACTCACCGCCGCACCAGGTCGCGTAGCACGGCGGTCAATGCCAGGGGCAGCCGCTCCGCCCGGGTGAGCACGGCATACTCGCGCCCAAAGATTCGGGCGGCGTAGCGTGGCGCTTCGCGATCGACCGTGAGGCAGAAGCAGGAAAGGCCCTGCAGCCGGGCTTCCGCCACCGCGACCCGCGTGTCCTCTATGCCGTAGCGTCCCTCGTAGTGATCGACATCGTTGGGCCGACCGTCGGACAGCAGCAGCAGCAGTCGATGACGGGCGGTCTGGCGGGCCAGGCCCGCGGTCGCATGACGGATGGCCGCACCGGCCCTGGTAAAGCCGCCCGGCTCCAGTCCGCCGATCCGACGACGGATGACCCCCGCAGTCTCCCGCCCGTCGAAACGCTTGATGACTTTGACCTCCACCCGACCCGGACCCTCACCCGCGAACGCGAGAATGGCGCAGGGATCACCCAGCGCGGTGATGGCCTCAGTCACCACCAGCAGCGCCTCCTTTTCCACGTCGATGATCCGGCGGTCGCCCGTGACCCACCCATCGGTCGACGCGCTCGCATCGACCAGGATCGCGATGGCGAGGTCCCGCCGTCCGGGCCTGGCATCGATGTAGCAGCGGTCATCCGGCACTCCGCCGGCCCGGCGGTCGGCCAGGCCCACCACGATTGCATCCAGATCCAGTTCGGTTCCCTCGGACTGGCGGTTCAGCGCCGCCCGCCGTGGACGCAGCCGCTCGAAATCCCGGCGCACGACCCCCAGCATCGCGGCCTGACGACGGAGCATGGCCTCGACCCAGCCGTCATCCCTCGTGTCTGCGGCAATCTCATGGACCACCGCCGCCCTCGGTCGATAGCTGCCGCTCTTCCAGTCCCACTCGGGATAGGCCAGCCCGGCTGAGACGGTCTCGGCCGCAGGCCCGGGTCGCCGAGGGATGGGATCCTCGCTCAGCAGCACCTCGCGGACCGCGCCGGGTACCCGCACCAACCTCAGCTCAGGCAGTTCGGAGAGCATATCAGCCAGGGCCCCCGCATCAGCCTGCTGGTCGCGATCGGAGGGACGCTGCAGCCCGGCCGGATCCTCGGCTTTTTCCTGAAGGTCGTCGGCCCGCACCATCCAGGTCCCGGACTCGGCGTCATCCTCATCCGCCGCGGCCTCCCGGACTCTGGGGCGCCTCGGCAAGGTGCGAGTCCGGCCCGGCGCACTCGGCATCCCCTCCTGCCCGGGGCCCGGAGTCGCGGTCGCGGCCTCGACCATGGCGATGGTGCCCCAGAGCGGCACCGGCGCCAGGCCAGTGTACGGCCCGTCAAGCCGAGCCCGCTGGAGTTGAGCCCATTGCCGGGACAGTTCAGGCGTCGCGAGGTTCGGAATGGCCAAAGGCGGTACGGCCGGGTCCGCCTCAAGTAGATCCAGCAGCATTTGTTCAAGCGTGAGATCCAGGGCGGATGGGTGACGCACTACGGGCCGGGACATCGCGGCTTCCCGGCGGGCCGCCACGATCGCGGGCCGCAGCCGCGGAAACAGCGCCACCAGGCTGGCATCGATCGCGGCAGCCTCGGCGAGCAGATAGAAATCGCGGGTAAGCCGGTCGTCTGTCAGGCACCGGAGCGTGCCACGGTCAATCCGGGTGGCCTGCTCCAGAGCGAGCAATCGATACCGGTCCGCAATTTCCGCTCGGGGTATTCCCTCGAGCGCGGCCGGAAGGCGGATGCCGACCCCGTCGGTGCTCGCGATGGCATGGGGACTGTCGAGGTGTGCGGTCCGGCGGTGGGCCAGGCGGGCAAGGAAGCTTCGTGGAGCGGGTGGTTCAGCCGTCGCAATCTCCGGCGCGGCAGCAAAGACGGCAGCCAGGAACAGCTCGAGACGACGCTTGAGGTCGATCAGCCTCGGTTGCGGGTCGAGACCGGCGGGGGACGCCCGGAGCCACAACTGCCGGACGGTGTGAGTGACCAGGAGCGCCCCCTCCGCGAGGACATCCTCCGGCTCCGCCATGACTCAGAAGCTGGCGCTGATGAGATCGCCGATGGCGGCCAGCAGGTCGGGATCGTCGGTCAGCGGCAGCATCAGCGCCACCCTCGCAGCCTGGTCCCCCGGGATCCCGCCGGCGATGAGCCGCCCCGCCGCGATCAGCAGCCGGGTGCTTGGAACCTCGGCCAACCCCCGATCCCTCAGCCGGCGCACTCGAGTGGCCAGTTCGACCAGGGCACTGGCCGTCGCGTCATCCACGCCGCCCTCGTGCATGACGACCTGCCGCTCCAGCTCGGCCGGCGGAAAGTCGAACTCCAGCGACACGAATCGCTGCCGGGTGCTCGGCTTGAGGTCCTTGAGCACATGCTGATACCCGGGATTGTACGAGACGACCAGCTGGAATCCTGCGGCGGCCTCGACCAGTTCACCGGTTTTCTCGATCGGCAGCATCCGGCGGTCATCGGTCAGCGGATGGATGACGACGACCACATCCTGGCGGGCCTCGACCACTTCATCGAGATAGCACAGCGCACCAAGCCTCGCGGCCCGGGTAAGCGGACCGTCCTGCCAGACCGTTTCACCGCCGCGGATCAGCCATCGGCCGGTGAGGTCGCTGGCCGAGAGGTCATCGTGGCAGGCCACCGTGACCATTGGGCGGTTGAGCCGCCAGGCCATGTACTCCACGAAACGAGTCTTGCCGCAGCCGGTAGGCCCCTTGAGCATCACCGCCAGGCCGCGCCGATGACACTCCTCGAACACTTCGATCTCATTGCCGGCGGGAAGGTAGAACGGCTCACCGGTGCCGGGATGCCGCAATCCGTCCGGAAGACCCCGCACCGCCGTCGGCATACGCTGCACTGTCATGGCGCTACGCGGGCGGTTCGGTGGAGGCAGGCCAGGTCGCGGTGGCCACCCGCCGCTTCGGTCCGAGGAAGAAGAAGTCATACAGGTACAGGGCCACCCCGAGGCAGAACACCAGCCCCGTGCCCAGCACCATGAGGAAGTGAACCTGGATCTTGCGCTGGGTATCGAGGTAGCCGAGGCCCATGATCCGTTCCAGATAGGTCTGGGTGATACCGGCGGCGGCGAATGCCATGGTCATGCCGAACATGCCGGCCATCTGCAGCCAGAAGGCCCAGAGTCCGG
>JBDTTF010000092.1:0-27114 GCA_039930765.1 Gemmatimonadota bacterium
GGCCAGCGGGAGCTGATCATCGGCGACCGCGGCACCGGCAAGACCGCCATCGCGATCGATACGATCATCAACCAGAAGGGCACCGGCGTCATCTGCGTCTATGTCGCCATCGGGCAGAAGCGCTCGACGGTGGCCACGGTGGTGGAACGGCTCAAGGAAAAGGGTGCCATGGCCTACACGGTCGTGGTCATCGCGTCGGCTTCCGATCCGGCCCCGCTGCAGTACATCGCACCCTATACGGGCTGCGCCATCGCCGAATATTTCATGTACGAAGAGGGCAAGCCGACCCTCTGCGTGTACGACGACCTGTCCAAGCAGGCTGCGGCCTACCGCCAGCTCTCGCTGATTCTCCGCCGGCCGCCCGGACGTGAGGCCTACCCCGGCGACGTCTTCTATCTCCACAGCCGCCTGCTCGAGCGCGCCGCCAAGATTTCGGACGATCCCAACCTGACCAAGCTCGACCCGCGCATCAAGAAGCCGGGCGGCTCGCTCACCGCGCTGCCGATCATCGAGACCCAGGCCGGTGACGTCTCGGCCTACATCCCGACCAACGTCATTTCGATCACCGATGGCCAGATCTTCCTGACCACCGACCTGTTCTACTCCAACGTCCGCCCGGCCGTCGACGCCGGCATCAGCGTGAGCCGAGTCGGTGGCAACGCCCAGATCAAGGCCATGAAGCAGGTGGCCGGTCCTCTGCGGCTGGCGCTGGCCCAGTATCGGGAGCTCGAGGCCTTTGCCCAGTTCGGGTCCGATCTCGACGCCGCCACCCAGCGGCAGCTGGCCCGCGGCGCCCGGACCGTCGAAGTGCTCAAGCAGCCGCAGTACTCGCCGGCCCCGGTCGAGAATCAGGTGGCCATCATCTTTGCGGTGACCAACGGCTACCTGGACGACGTCGAGGTCAAGAATATCCGGAAGTGGGAAGCCGACTTCCTCAGCTACCTCACCTCAGCCCAGCCGGCGGTGCTCGACGGGATCCGGACCAAAAAGGCGCTGGACGAGGATGGCACCAGCAAGCTCAAGGCTGCCATTGCCAGCTTCAAGCCGATGTTCAAGGCCGAGTAAATGCCCGCCTCTGCCAAGGCGTTGCGCGGGCGGATGAAGTCGGTCCAGAACACCCGCAAGATTACCCGCACCATGGAGCTGGTCAGCGCCTCGAAGCTCAAGCGCGCCACCGACCGGGTCGCGTCGGCACGCCCGTACACCAATGCGCTGGCCGAGGTCATTGCCGATCTCGTCACGCCGGAGCTGGCCGAGCAGTTTCCGCTGCTGCGGCAGCCGGCGCCGCCGTCCAAGGGCGGTCCGACCAAAGCGGCCGTGCTGGTCATTACCTCGAATCGTGGCCTGGCCGGTGGATTCAACAGCAACCTGATCAAGGAAGCCCGCCGCCGGATCGAGGCGCTCGAGGGGGCTGGCTACCAGGTTGACCTCCATGTGGTTGGCAAGAAGGGGATCGGTTACTTCAAGTACCTGGGCCGCACCCTGTCCACGGCGCGCACCGACATCGGCGACAAGCCGACGGCCGAGCATGCCAGTGAACTGGTCAGCGGACTGATCGCGGCGTTCGAGCAGGGCAGCCTGGGGGCACTGGAGGTGGTCTACGCCTCGTATGTCAGCGCCATTTCGACCCCGCCGACTTCGCTCGCGATTCTGCCGGTCAAGCCGCCGGCGGTCAAGCGGGAGGGCGCCCGGCCCGATTTCATCCTCAGGCCGGACGCAGCTGCCATCCTGGAGCAGTTGCTGCCGCTGTACGTGCGCAACCAGGTGTACCGCGCGATGGTCGAGACTGCCGCTGGCGAGCACGGCGCGCGGCGCACCGCCATGAAGAACGCCACCGACAATGCGGGCGAGATTTACGACCTGCTCAAGCGGACCTACAACCGTCAGCGCCAGGGAGCCATTACCCAGGAAATCGCCGAGATTGTCGGCGGCGCAGCCGCCCTCGGCGGCTGACGGGCGGACAGGCGCGCCGAAGTGAGGTGAAGATCGGCCGTGCCAGCCGCCTGAGGGTGGCAACGTTGGTGTAAGGGCGTGGTCGCAGACCCGCCCCCTGAGCTGGCCGGACTGCCGGCCTCCACGATCACGAGAGAGACAGAACAGATGGCCACTGCAACCGCAAGTGCTCCTGCCACCAAGACCAAGAACATCGGCAAGGTCGTCCAGGTCATCGGACCGGTGCTTGACGTCGAGTTCGAGCCCGAGCATCTGCCCGAGCTGTACAACGCGCTGCTGCTGGAGGACTCTTCCGGGTCGGTGCCGGTCCGGGTGGTGGTCGAGGTCCAGCAGCACATTGGCCAGAACATGGTCCGTACCGTGGCCATGAGCAGCACCGACGGCGTGATCCGCGGCATGGCGGTCACCGACACCGGTTCGGCGATCACGGTGCCGGTCGGTGCCGCCGCGCTGGGCCGGATTCTCAACGTCCTCGGCGAGCCGGTCGACGGCGGCCCGGACATTCCCGCCAGCACCGAGCGCTGGCCGATTCATCGCGAGACTCCGAAGTTCGTCGACCTCGAGCCCAAGACCCAGGTGTTCGAGACCGGCATCAAGGTCATCGACCTCATCGCCCCGTTCGTGAAGGGCGGCAAGATCGGGCTGTTCGGCGGCGCCGGCGTCGGCAAGACGGTCGTGATCCAGGAGCTGATCAACAACGTGGCCCGGGCCCACGGCGGCAAGTCGGTGTTCTGCGGCGTCGGGGAGCGGACCCGCGAGGGGAACGACCTCTACCTCGAGTTCCAGGAAGCCAACATCCTGCCCAACGTGGCGCTGGTGTACGGCCAGATGAACGAGCCGCCGGGCGCCCGGCTGCGGGTCGGGCTGTCGGGGCTGACCATCGCGGAATATTTCCGCGACATCGAAGGCCAGGATGTGCTGCTGTTCATCGACAACATCTTCCGGTTCACCCAGGCCGGTTCCGAAGTGTCGGCGCTGCTGGGCCGGATGCCCAGCGCGGTCGGTTATCAGCCGACGCTGGCCACCGAGATGGGTGACCTGCAGGAGCGGATCACTTCGACCAAGAAGGGGTCGATCACCTCGGTCCAGGCCATTTACGTGCCGGCCGACGACCTCACCGATCCGGCCCCCGCCACGGCGTTTGCCCACCTTGACGCCACGGTCGTGCTGTCCCGCCCGATCTCCGAGCTCGGCATATACCCGGCCGTCGATCCGCTGGACAGCTCCAGCCGGATCCTGGCCGCCCAGTACATCGGCGAGCGGCACTACGCCGTGGCCATCGGCGTGCAGCGCACCCTGCAGAAGTACAAGAGCCTGCAGGACATCATCGCGATCCTGGGCATGGACGAGCTCAGCGAAGAGGACAAGCAGATCGTGGGCCGGGCCCGCCGGATCCAGCGGTTCCTGTCCCAGCCGTTCTTCGTGGCCCAGCAGTTCACCGGCCTCGAGGGCAAGTTCGTGAAGCTCAGCGACACCATCGAGAGCTTCGAGCGGGTGTTGTCAGGTGAGTTTGACCAGCTGCCCGAGCAGGCGTTCTACATGGTCGGCGGGATCGAAGAAGCGGTCGAGAAGTCCAAGAAGCTCGCGGCCTCGTAATGCATGTCACGGTCATTTCCCCCGCCGCGGCCAGCTTCGATGGCGACGCGATCTCGGTGGTCGCGCCGGCCTACGACGGCCAGGTGGGCATCCTTGCCAATCACGCCCCGTTCATGACGCTGCTCGGCGAAGGCACCCTGAAAATCCGGACCGACAGCGGCGAGCGCCGCTACCAGGTCAAGGGCGGTTTTCTCCAGGCGGTTCACAATACGGTACGCGTCGTGGCCGAACAGATTGCAACCGAAGGAACCCCAGATGCGCGCTAAGCTGCTCTCGATCGCAACGGCCCTGACCCTGCTCAGCGCCGGCACCGCCGTGGCGCAGACCGTCGGCACGCCGGTCTTCATGGCTCCGTACCGAGCCTTTACCAGTTACGAATTCGGTGGTTACATCTCAGATCCGGGCAGTGCCAGCTGGGCGGTGGAAGGGTTCTATCGTTACGGCTGGAAAAAGAACGACGTCGGCTTCCGGGTTGGGGTCGCCGATTTCGGCGGGACGACCCGGCTGCTGCTCGGGGTCGATTTCCGGTCCCGGCTGATTTCCCATTCGCAGTCGTTCCCGCTCGATGGTGCTCTGACCCTGGGCCTGGGTGGCGCGCTGGGTGACGGCTCGGTGGTCTTCGTTCCGGTCGGGTTTTCGCTGGGCCGCCGGGTCGAACTCGAGAATTCGAAGGTCAGCTTCGTTCCCTATGTCCAGCCGACCCTGACTCCAGCCTTCAGCAGCGGCAACAGTGATGTGCTGTTCACCCTGGGTCTGGGCGTCGATATCAAGGTGGCGCCCCAGCTCGATATCCGGCTCACGGCCGGCGTCGGCGACCAGGATGGGATCGGGATTGGCCTGAGCTACCTGCACTAGTTCCGGTCCGCTGCCCGCGCCATGACCCTCCGCGCCCCGTGGGCGGAGGGTCGTCTGTTTCAGGCTGACCACAATTGACGGCAGGCCGCGAAGCCCGGTAGCTTGCGCGCCGACCGTCCCACATG
Organism: Gemmatimonadota bacterium; assembly: GCA_039930765.1. Taxonomy (GTDB): domain Bacteria; phylum Gemmatimonadota; class Gemmatimonadetes; order Gemmatimonadales; family GWC2-71-9; genus DATEHG01. Next base: position 4,530 of record JBDTTF010000092.1, read on the forward strand.
GAGAGATGAGATGCGACTCGGCAATGTCCTGATATCCTCGGCGCTCGCGATCCTCGCCGCCGCCTCGGCCGCGCAGGCGCAGGTGGTCGGCCTTCCCGTCATCAACAGCGGCGTGCACACCGGCATCGGGATCGCCGGCGATGTCGGCTTTGGCAACGCCGATGCCGGCAAGGGCACCACCTTCGGTGCCACCGGCATGATCGGCTTCGGTCCCGTCGGGTTCACCGCCACGGTGGCCAGCTACAACCCCAAGGCCGCCGGCGACAACGTCACCAGCTACGGCGGTACCGCCAACCTCCGGGTGTTCGGACTGCCGCTGGCGCCGATCAGCCTGACACTGCAGGCCGGCTACGCCCACGCCAAGTTCGGCGATCAGGGCTACGATCACATTCCGATTGGCCTGGGCCTCGCGTTCCGGGTTCCGACCCCGGCCTTCAGCGTGAAGCCGTGGATTGCGCCGCGAGTCGACTTGCAGCACTTCGACGGGACCAAGGCCAAATTCGGCCTCAGCGCCGGTGTCGAGGTCGGGACCCTTTCCGGTTTCGGCGTCCGCGCCAGCTATGACTGGGTCAACCAGGGCGATGGGGTCCGTCCTGGCGTCTTCGGCCTCGGCCTGCAGTGGGTGTTCAAGGTGCCGGGACTGTGAACGGAATACAGAGCCGGGTAGTTGGACTTGCGGCTGCCGTCATGCTGCTGGCGGGCTGTGCCCAGACCTTCGACGCGACGCGGCTGGGAGTGCCGGTGACGATGGCGAGCGCCGCCGGAACGGTTCCCGAGGGAGTTCCCTTCAAACTGAACAGCCACGCGACCTTCGGGCTGTGGGGCATCGCGAAGTTTGCCTCCCCTTCGCTCCGCAAGGCACTGGCCGGGCAGCTCGGCAATGGCACCGGGGTCGCCGATCTCAGGATCCGGGTCCACAGCAGGTTTACCGACGTGCTGTTTACCGTGCTCACTGCCGGCATCATCATTCCCCGCACCGTCACCTTTGAGGGAGTGGTGACCGGGGCAACTCCGGTCGTCGATTCGACGGCGACTCCGCCCAAGAAGTAGCTGGCCTGGAACTCGAACGGCGCCGCGGCAGGTGGCCGCGGCGCCGTCTGTCATTTCATCCAGCAGGCTCAGACTCCGAATTGCCGCAAGTGATGGTCGTGGTGCTTCCAGACCAGCTGCCCCCATTCTCTGGGGGTGAGGCGCCCGAAGGTGGGGTGAACCGTGCTCGAAGTCATCGCCGACATCCGCTCCAGCAACTGTTCGCAATTTCCCAGGTCGGCTTCCCACGTGCCGGGAGGGGTCGTCAGCATTTCTGGTACGGTGCGGACTTTGGCGCGCGGCGCCTTGAGCGGTGTGTGGATCACGACCCACCGACCGAGGGTCCGCGCAAGGAAGGAACCCCGAGGGCGTAGGGGAAGCTCGCCGAGCGGGACCCGCTGCGAGTCTGCTAAATGGCAAATCATTCGCGGCGCCGTGAACGTTCCCCAGAGTGGCGCCGTCTCGGGTGTCAGGCGCCGCAACCGTGCGATGATCGCAGCGCGCTCCATCGGGTTCCGGATCGTTGGCATCGGTTCACCTCCCGTTAGTCGTTTCGAGCGCCGGTTGGTGTCAACGCCTCGGCGACCCCGCGAGTACGAGTTGTTCGACGAGATCCGCGGCGCGGTCGGCGGCACCGAGTCCGCTGGTGACCAGCCCCAGCGCCATGGCCCCCTGGACTGCGCGCCTGGCCGGGTCGTCGAGCCAGCGGCCCCAGGTGCCCGCAAGCTGGGCAATGGCCTCGGTGGTCGATTCCGCCGCAATCGGTGCGGCGCCCCCCGCGTCCACCAGAAGGGCCGCGTCACGACTCTCCTGCCATCGTGGTCCGAACGCGACCGGTCGGCCCCACGCCGCCGGTTCGAGCACCGAATGCAGTCCCGCGCTGTGAAATCCTCCGCCAACGTACGCCATCGTGCCCGCACCGTACAGGGTGGCCAGCAGGCCAACCCGATCGACCAGCAGCAACTCGGCGGAAGCACCCGTCGTGCTCGATCGCTGCGGGACTGGCAGTGACAGGGCGCGGGCACCGCGCTCGACATCCTGGAGGTGATGCTCGGTCGGCTCATGTGGCACCAGGATCAGCCGTGCCTCGGCGTGACGCTGCCGCACCCTGGCCATGGCGCCGAGCAGCACGGCTTCGTCTCCCGGCCAGGTAGAGCCGGCGACCAGTGCCGGAGCGCCGATTCCGAACCGGAGCAGCGGATCCTCCGGCGAGGTTTGCTGGACCCGTTCAAGCGCGGAATCGAACCGGGGATCCCCGGTGACGTGGATTCGATCCCGCGGCACGCCGATTTGCGCCAGCCGGGCCGCGTCCTCCTCGGAGATTGCGGCGGCGGCGGTCACCGACCGATATCCCGGTTCGAGCAGCGACCGCACCGGCCAGCGCAGCCGTCCGCTGCCCGGCCTCACCGTCGCGGCGATCAATCCCACCGGCACCCCGCGGGCGGCGGCCCTGACCGCCAGCTCGGGCCAGAGATCAAGCTTGCTGAAGACCAGAGCCTGAGGTTGCAGCGCTGCCAGCACGGCTTCCACCGGTCCGGCGAGATCGTACGGCAGATATCCCTTGACGTCGACATCCAGCCGCTCGGCCCACGGCTCGGCCGAGGGACTGAACCAGGTGTAGGCCAGCTGCCAGTCGGGATGATCGCGCCGGATGCGCCGCAACACGGTCTGGGCCTGTAAACCCTCCCCGACCGAGGGGGCGTGACACCAGATCAGCGGCCGCGAGAGGTCGCGGTGCTGTGCGGCCCAGGCGGTGAACTCCGCCGGACTCTCGATCCGGCCGCGGTGCCCGCGCGCCAGCTTGGCATCGAATCGGCTGACGACACCGAGGCCGGCGCGTGCCAGCGCGGCAAAGGCGCGATAGATCGGAGAGGTCTGCGGCATGGCCGGCAATGATGCCAGCGCCGAGCGGGGCGGTCAACCTTGACGCTCGCCCGGGTAGCGGTTTAATGTCGAGTCGTTCGCCCGATGTACCACCATCTTGAAAGGAGGTGATCTGTTGTCCAGCGACAATTGCATCCGGAGCTCGAGGTGGGCAAGCGATCGCCTGGCAGGGTGCTGACACCCCTGGCCTGAGCCAGGCGTCGTCTCGAGCCCGATGACAATCGGCGGGGCCGTGGCGGTTCAACGCCGCGGTCCCGTCAGTCTTTTTCACCCATCACTCACTCCATGGCCGCTTCCAGTTACTGGCGGGACACCCGGGCACCGCGCTACAGCCTGCTGTTCGTGGCGCCACTGCTGCTGCTGTATGAGCTGCTGGCGTTTGCCATCACCCACGACTCGATCGAGGGGGTCCGCAACGGCGCCGACGTCCTGCTCAAGAGCCTGTTCATCATGCTGGGCGGGCGGTACGGGCTGGCGGCATTCGGCGTGGCCCTGATCGGGACCGGGGCGTGGCTGGTCTGGCGGGACCGCCGCAAGAGCGCGCCGCTGCAGGGCAAGTACTTCATCTGGATGATGGTGGAATCGCTGCTGTATGCCGCGCTGTTCGGTTCGGTGGTCAGTGTGCTGACTGGCCTGCTGCTCCGGGGCCCGAGCCTGCTGGTGCTGCAGTCAGGTGGTGCGGCCAGGCTGGGGCTGGCTACCCAGCTGATGGTCTCGCTCGGGGCGGGGATCTACGAAGAGCTGCTGTTCCGGGTGATCATCGTGGGGCTGCTGGCGCGTGGCGCCCTGGTGCTGCTCGGCTGGGGCCCGCGGGCGGCCGGCGTCTTTGCCACGATCGTGGGGGCGCTGATCTTTTCGGCGTTTCACTATATCGGTCCACTGGGCGATCACCTGGAGCTGGGATCGTTCATCTTCCGGACCATCGCCGGGGTGCTGCTGAGCGCGCTGTTCCTGCTGCGGGGCTTCGGGATCGCCGCGTGGACCCACGCGATGTATGATGTGATACTGGCCCTCAGTGGAGTTGGCTAAGCCGACTCCGGAGAGAGGAGACAGAAGACAGCAGACGGGCCTGCGGAGAAGGGACAAGATCCCGATTTTCCAGCACGGTTGCCTTCCTGTCTTCTGTCTCCTCTCTTCTGTCTACTTCTTCTTGAGCGCAATCAGCGTATCGAGGATCGGCCGCCACTTCTCGATCGGCAGGAACCCCGCCACGATTCCACCCTCCGTCAGGAAAGACGGCGTGCTGCGGGCTCCCGCGTGGGCCGCCCCTTCCGCATCCGCCTGCACGACCTCCTTCATCTCGCCGCTGGTCAGACAGGCCTCGATTGCTTTTCGGGGCAGTTTGGCCGTGTCGGCCAGGCTGAGCAGGAAAGGGGCGGGGTTCTGCAACGGGGCCCACTTGTCCTGGTACTGGTACAGCAGGTCATGAATCTTCCAGAATCCGTTCGACTTGGCCGCGCACATCGCGAACTCCGCGGCGGCCGCGGCGTTGGGATGCAGCTGGGTCAGCGGAAAGTTGATGAAGATGAACCGGACCTTGCCGGTACTGACATACTCCTTCTGAATCGCGGGCCAGCTTTCCAGCACGTGCCGGCGGCACCAAGGACACTGGAAGTCCGACATCTCGTACACCGTGACCGGCGCATGGACATCGCCGATGGTCCGCGAGTCCAGCATCGGATCGACCTTTTTGGCCAGCAGCTGCGCGGTGGCGCCTCGGGCGGTCGCGGTGGTGATGCCCAGGCCAAGGACGATGCACCTCAATGCCCAGCGAAAATCGACGGTCACGGACACCTCGTTGAGTAACAGGGACGATGCTCGGCCGACGCCGGGCCGAGATCGATGCTATCGCCACCGAGCGGTACGTTCCAGTACCAGGCCGCGTTGGGGTCAGCGGGGTCGGGGGCGCGGGCGTAGACCCACCAGGGGCCTCCGCCGAGCCGGATGGCAGCCCGGCCGTCGGCGCCAGTGACGATTTCCCGCCGCTGGCGGCCCAGCTTGCCGCTCAGCGCGGTCACGGCGCTGTCGTAACGCCGGAAAGTGCTATCTTCCCACCGCGTCACGGCCAGCTTGAGCTGATCGAGTCGGGTACCGTGGCGCTTGTAAATGACCGCCGCCGCCCGGTTGGCATCGAGCAACCGGGGCTCCAGTGCGGCGAGTGAGTCGGCCGCGGTGGCAAAGGCCAGATACAGCTCCTTGTAGCGGGCACTGCCCCGCGCCTCGGCGCCGGCCTTCTGCCTCAGGGTTTCCAGCGAATCGCGGAGTTGCCGGTCGAGGTCGGTCTCGCGGAGCAGCGTGGCAAACGGTTGACGGACCGCGGCAAAGAGACTGTCCAGCTCATGGGTGCCGGGCCGGCCCGCCATGCCGTGGGTGGCAAGTGCCGCCAGCACACTGTCCCGGTTATACGGCAGGATGACCAGCGGCAGATGGGGCACCGGTGCCAGGTGCCCGTCGAAATCGCGGATGGTTACGCGAAGGATGGTATCACGCGGGCCGCATGCCGCCAGTGCAAGTACGCCAAGCCAGCACCAGGGGCGGCGGATCATTTCGATGAGGTTCATGAAGGCCGCGAAACTTACGGGTATTCTGGTTGCCCTACAACTCGTCACCGCCGCCACGGCGGTGGCTCAGAGTCCGGGGATCAACCAGCTCTTTCCAGCCAAGCCGACCGGGTACCTGACCGACGTCGCCGGGATCGTCGACGCTACGTCGGCAGCCACGATCGACTCGATCGGGCTGGCGCTGCGGCACAGCACCGGTGCCGAGCTGGCCGTCGTGGCGCTGCCGAAGATCGATCCGTACGTCCCGGGAGATGTGGCGCTGGCCATTGGCCGGGCGTGGGGAGTGGGCGCCAAGGCGGAGATCGGTGATCAGCGGCGCAACGCCGGCATCGTGATGCTGGTGGTGCCGAAGAGCTCAAGCCAGCGGGGCCAGATCTACATCGGTACCGGCAACGGGGCCGAGGGGATTGTGACCGACGCCATCGCGGGCCGGGTGCGCGACGCGATGATTCCGCAGCTTCGAGACGGCCAGTACGGGCCGGCGCTGGTCACCGGGGTGACCGACCTGGCCGCCCGGCTGCGGCGCGGACTGGGCGGCGGCGATTCCACCGACACGATGGCGGTCGGGCCGGACGGCCAGCCCAGCAGTTTCCCGCCGCAGCTCCTGATGATCCTCGTCTTCGTCGTGGTGATCATCATCATTTCGCGGTCCAAGGGCGGTGGTGGTGGCGGTCGGCGCGGAGTGTACTGGGGTGGCGGCAGCGGATGGGGTGGCGGATTCGGCGGTGGCTTCGGAGGCGGCGGTGGTGGTGGCGGCGGGTTCGGTGGCTTCGGTGGCGGTGGCGGGTTCAGCGGTGGCGGAGCGGGAGGGAGCTTCTAGCATGCATCAGTCGATCACCAAGGATCTCGAGCCGCTGCTCAAGGAGCTGGACGCCGGCTTCGGCACCAGCTATTCGGCCATCCTGTACGGTTCGGCCGCACGTCAGGATTTTGTGCCGGGTCATTCCGACATCAATCTGCTGCTGGTGCTGCCGAATCTTGATGGAAAATCGCTGCGGCAGCTGGGCCAGCCGTTTGCCCGCTGGCGCAAGACGGGGCATCCGCCGCCACTGCTGATGACGCCGGCCGAGATGCTGCGCTCAGCCGATGCCTTTCCGCTCGAGATTCACGATATCAAGGCCGGGCACCAGGTGGTGCGGGGCGCCGATCCGCTCACTGCGTTGTCGGTGAGCCGGTCCGATCTCAGGACTGCCCTGGAACGGGACGCCCGGGGCAAGCTGCTGCGGCTGCGGCAAGGCTATGCGGAGGCGGACGGGAAGGCCGATCGGCTCACCTCGCTGGCCCGCCTGACCATCGGCGGAATGCTGCTGCTCTGCCGCGCCACCCTGGGGTTGATCGAGCGGCCGGTGGCCCCCGACCCGGTGGCCATGATCGGCGAGATCAGCCGGCACGCCGGATTTGATCCCGTGGCACTGGCTGACCTGACGAGCCACCGTGGCGAGTCGGGCTGGCGCTGTACCCCTGAACGCTTCGAAGCCTACCTGGCCACGGCAGAACGGCTGGCGGGCTTTCTGGATGAACTTCACCTGGGAGACGAGTAATGCGACGGATGCGAACCAACCCCCTGATTCTGGCCGCGGTGGTGCTGAGCCTCAGCGGCTGCGGCTACAACCAGATCCAGTCCCTTGATGAGCGGGTCAACAAGGGCAAGGCGGATATCTCGACTCAGCTGCAGCGGCGGGCGGACCTGATTCCCAACCTGGTCAACACCGTCAAGGGTGTGACCAAGCAGGAAGACACGGTCTTTATTTCCATCGCCAATGCCCGGGCCAAGCTGTCAGGCGCCATCCAGTCCGGCGATCCCCAGCAGATGGCCGAGGCCAACCAGGCACTCAACGCGCCACTGGGACGGCTGCTGGCCATCACGGAGAATTATCCGGAGCTCAAGTCGAGCGAGAACTTCCGGGCGCTGCAGGACGAGCTCACCGGCACCGAAAACCGGATTGCCGTCTCCCGCACCGACTACAACGGCGCGGTCAACGACTTCAATGCCTACATCCGACGATTCCCGTACAACATCACCGCCAAGATCACCGGACACTCGACGCCACGGACGTACTTCGAGGCGGCAGCCGGGACGGAAGCGCCGCCGGCGGTCAAGTTCTAAGACGTGAGAGGTGACAGGTGACAGGGAACAGGGCCCCATCCTTCAGTGACTAGAAACAAGCAGCCTCCGGAGTGAATCCGGAGGCTTTGTTTTTCCCTCTCACCTCTCGCCTGTCACCTGTCACCGGGCATCGGTTAGTCGACGATGGCGTCCGGCAACACATACCGCAGCGGGTCCACTGGCTTGCCGTTGACATGCACTTCGTAGTGCAGATGGGGGCCGGTGGCCAGGCCGGTATTGCCGACCAGTGCCACCCGCTGGCCCCGCTTGACCATGTCGCCGCGCTGCACCAGCAACCGTGAGGCGTGGGCATAGCGGGTCACGATCCCGAAACCATGATCGATCTCGATGGTGTTGCCGTAGCCGGTGACCCAGCCGGCCGAGAGGACGGTGCCATCGGCCGGAGCCTCGATCGGTGAGCCCATCGGGGCGCTGACGTCGATGCCTTCGTGCGGCCGGTTGATGTGCAGGATCGGATGCATCCGGGACGAATTGAACGCGCTCGAGAGCCAGCCCGCCGTGGGCATGATCGACGGCGTGGCCATGATCCGGTCACGGTGGACCGACAGGCTGTCGGCGGCTTCCCGGAACGACGAGGCCAGCAGGTTGGCCCGGCGGATCAGGGCGTCGAGGTCGACCCGGATGTCGTTGCTGCGCCGGTCCAGGATCGTGGTCAGCGGGGTCAGCTGCCGGACGTCCCGTGGACCACCGATACCGGCCAGTTGCACCGAGGGATCGTTGGGGTCGAGATTGGCCAGCAGGCGAATCCGGGTATCGTGCACTGCCAGGGTCTGGACCGTATCAGACAGGGCCGTCACCCGGCTGTGCAGGATGCCGAGCTCTTCGGAGAGCCGGGCATTTTCGCGCTCGACCCGCGTGGCCCTGGCAATGTCGACGGTGTGACTGACCGTGGCATACCCCAGCAGCAGCGCGGCCAGGACAAGGACAGCGCCGATGCCGCCGGCAACCCGCAGGAACCGGCCCGAGAGCTCTATGGCTCTCGAGACCCCGGTTCCGGGCGGCACCACGACAATCCTCCAGCGGCGATCGGTCATCGTCAGTTAGTTCGGCTCCATCCACGGTTTTTCTTGCGCGGGGCTCGATCCGGAATGAACCCGCAAGCCGGGGTTCGGTGGTCGAGGCGGCGATAAGATGGGACCCATTCCAGTGCCCGTCAAGATTCGGATCGAAACGTCCAACTCTTTGACTGTGCGATAGTTAGATATCTCGACAGCGACTCGTCATTTCGCTCATTTGCGGCGGCTGGCAGCCCTGGCCACTTCGAGGAATGAGCGGATCACGGGCCGGTCCCGGTCGGTCCGCCAGGCTGCGGCGATACTGGTCCGGGCCAGCGGGGAAGCAATGGGCAAATAGTGGACCGAGGTCCACCCCATCTTGGAAACGGAGGCCGGAATGATCGATACCCCGAGGCCAGCCTCGACGAGACTGACGGTGGTATAAAGCTCCCGGCTTTCCTGCACCACCCTGGGCTGGAAGCCGGCCTGCTGGCACAGTGCCATGACCTGGGCGTGGAGGCCGGGGGCGAGATCAGCCGGGAACAGCACAAACGGGTCATCGGCCAGCTGCTCGAGCCGGATCTGCTTTCGCTCCGCCAGGGGGTGCCCGTGGGGGAGGGCCACCCTGAGCGGCTCGCGCATGACGGTGACCAGTTGCAATGCCGGATCGGGCCGGGGCTGCCGCAGGAAGCCGATATCCAGCTCCTCGGCCCGGAGTGCCTCGAGTTGCAGTCCGGTGGGCATTTCGCGCAGATCGAGGCGGACCGCCGGAAATCGCTGCCGGAACTCCCGGATGATCCGGGGCAGGGACAGGAACATCACCGAGGCCGCAAAGGCCACCCGGAGCGGTCCCGATTCCCCGCGGCCGGCTCGGCGGACCGCCTCGACGGCCGCCGCACCGCCCTGGAGCACCCGTGACGCATGTTCGAGCAGCACCCGGCCCGCATCGGTCAGCCCGACCCGGCGGTTGGTCCGGTCGAACAGCCGGGTACCGAGGGTGGCCTCGAGCCGCTGGATCTGCTGGCTCAGGGGTGGCTGCGCCATGCCGAGCCGGGCGGCGGCCCGGCCAAAATGGAGCTCCTCGGCCACCGCCACAAAAGCCCGGAGGTGCCGGAGCTCGATCTCTGGCTTCATATCATTGCCATATCAATCGCGAAGATAAGTAATATTGGACATATAGCGCCACCCTCCCTATCCTGCCACAGCCCGCCAGCACCGCTGCCAGCCACGCCCGCTCCGGAGACCGTATGGCACATGCCACGCTACCCACTGCCGCTGAGACCGTCGATGCCTTTCCGATCATGGGCACCGACTTCGTCGAGTTCTACGTCGGCAACGCGCGCCAGGCCAGCCACTACTATCGCACCGCATTCGGTTACCACCTGACCGGCTACGCCGGCCCCGAGACCGGGGTGCGTGACCGGGCCAGCTACCTGCTGGAGCAGGGGCGGATCCGGCTGGTGCTGACCACCAGTATCGGACCTGAAGGACCGATTGCGGTTCATGTGGCCCGCCACGGTGACGGGGTCAAGGACATCGCGCTGTGGGTCGAGGATGCCCGGCTGGCCTATGAAACGGCCATCGCTCGCGGAGCCATCGCCATCCAGCCGCCCCGAGTGCTCAAGGACGACAACGGCGAGGTGATTCACGCCATCATCGGCACCTACGGCGATACGGTCCACTCCCTGATCGAGCGCCGGAACTATCGGGGCCGCTTCCTGCCGGGCTTCCAGCCGGTGGAGGGCGGTTACGCGCCGGCGCCGATCGGGCTCAAGTACATCGACCATTGCGTCGGCAACGTTGAGCTCGGCAAGATGAACACCTGGTGCGGTTACTACGAAAAGGTCATGGGGTTCCGCAACCTGGTGTCGTTCGACGACGAGGACATCTCGACCGAGTATTCCTCGCTGATGTCGAAGGTCGTGGCCAACGGCAACGACCGGATCAAGTTCCCGATCAACGAGCCGGCCGCCGGAAAGAAGAAGTCCCAGATCGACGAGTACCTGGAGTTCTATCATGGCCCCGGGGTGCAGCACCTGGCCCTGGCCACCGATGACATCGTGGCCACGGTCATGGCCCTCAAGAGCCGAGGGGTTGATTTCCTCCGGGTACCCACGACCTACTACGACAACCTGCTCGACCGGGTCGGCCACATCGACGAGGACCTGGGCCCGCTCAAGGAGCTTGGCATCCTGGTCGACCGGGACGACGAGGGGTACCTGCTGCAGATCTTTTCGAAGCCGATCCAGGACCGCCCGACCGTGTTCTACGAGATCATCCAGCGCAAGGGCGCCAAGAGCTTCGGCAAGGGCAACTTCAAGGCGCTGTTCGAGGCCATCGAGCGCGAGCAGGCCCTGAGAGGGAACCTCTAAACGCGGGAACTACAACAGCGTGAGAGGTAAGAGGTGAGAGGGGAAAACTGCTCCCGCTCACCTCTTACCTGTCACCCCTCACCGAATTCTGGAGTTCAGGCATGCCTTTTTACCACACCTTGGGTTCCATCCCCCGCAAGCGCCACATCATCTTCCGGCGGCCCGATGGCGGGCTGTACTCGGAGGAGTTGATGGGTCACGAGGGATTCACCGGCACCAGCGCGCTGCTGTATCACACCCATGCGCCCACCACCGTGAAGAGCGTCCGGCGGGTGGCCGAATTGAAGTTCGAAGCCGACCCGGACCTGACCCTTCGGCACCGGCACTTTCTGACCTCGCGGATCAAGCGGGGTGGCAGCCCGACCCTCAACCGGACGCCGCTGCTGTTCAATGCCGATGTGGCCATGCTCTACGCCGAGCCGGATGTGGTGGATGAACACTTCTACCGCAACGGCCAGGCCGATGAGCTGGTGTACGTCAGCAAGGGCAAAGGCACGCTGGAGACGGTGTTCGGTGACCTGCCGTTCGGCGAAGGTGACTACCTCGTCATCCATCGCGGCATTCTGCACCGCTACCGGTTCGATGCCGCCGGCGATCCGCCCAAGCTGCTGATCATGGAAAGCCGCGGCCACATCCGCTGGCCCAAACGCTACCGCAACGAGTTCGGCCAGCTCATCGAGGGGGCGCCCTATTCCGAGCGGGACATCCGGCGGCCGACCAGTTTGGTCACCATCGACCAGAAGGGCGATTTCCCGCTGCTGGTCAAGCAGTACGACGGGCTCAACGAGCTGGTGCTGGACCACCACCCGTTCGACGTGATCGGCTGGGACGGCTGTTTCTACCCCTGGGCCTTCAACATCATGGACTTCGAGCCGATCGTCGGCCGGGTCCACCAACCGCCGCCGGTGCACCAGACGTTCCAGGGCGATGGCTTCGTGGTCTGCAGCTTCTGCCCCAGGCCCTACGATTTCCACCCCGATGCCATTCCGGCGCCGTACAATCACAGCAACGTTGATTCCGACGAGGTGCTGTACTACGCCTCGAGCGAGTTCATGAGCCGCAAGGGGATCGAGTTCGGCAGCATCACGCATCATCCCGATGGATTGCCGCACGGCCCGCATCCGGGCCGGGCCGAGGCATCGATTGGAGCCAAGTTCACCAACGAACTGGCGGTGATGATGGATACCTTCCGCCCGCTCAAGGTGGCGCTTCCGGCGCTGCCGATCGAGGATCCGAACTATTTCCGGTCCTGGTCGGATGCCTCGGGCGCCAGCTTCAGCCCGCCGACATCGTGAGCGGTGCCGCGGGCCAGGCTTCACTCGCAGCGCCCGCTTCCCTGCGGGCGCTGCTGGCAGGGCTGATCGACTACGCCGGCCTCTATCCCCCCGCCGGGCTGGATATGGCGACCGCCGTCGCCGAGTACGCCAGGCAGCGGCGCGGCCCGGACGGCTGGGTTCTGGGCCGGTTCGTCGTGTCGGCCGCTCGACTCGATGAGTTCGGCAGCGCACGGCCATCCCACGGCGGGGGCTCAGACGACCGGTGGCCGGTCAGTGTGCTGCTGGGTGGTAATCCGAGTGCCGACCTCGAAAAAATCACGGCCTGGGAAGCCCGTGGGCGGTTGGTCGTCGAAGGTCTCGAATTCAAGGCCAGGGATGCCGGGGAAGTGGACGCCGTCCTGGCATTGATCGGCACGGGTCGCCCCGGTTACGTGGAAGTTCCGCTCACTCCCGATCCGACGTCACTGCTCACTCATCTGGGCCGCCTGGGGCTTCGCGCCAAGGCCAGGACCGGCGGGCTGACTCAGGATCTGTTTCCGGCCCTCGCCGATGTGGTGCGTTTCTTCGAGGTCTGCAGCCGGCTCCAGGTGCCGTTCAAGCTGACCGCCGGGCTTCATCACCCGCTGCAGGGCGACTATCGGCTGACCTACAGGCCCGATTCGGCCCAGGGCCGGATGTTCGGATTCCTCACGATGTTTGCGGCGGCAGCGGCGGTCCGTCAACATTGGCCGGTGAATCAGGTGGCCAGCCTGATTGCCGAGATGCAGGCTGGGGAAATCCGGTTCGATGATGCGGCAATGCACTGGAACAGTCGCGCGCTCAGCACGGAGGCGCTGGCCGAGTCGAGGGTGCGCGGGGCCATTTCGTTCGGTTCATGCTCGTTTGAGGAGCCGCTGACGGACCTGCGCGGCATCGGCTACCTTCCGGCGTGATCAACGCCACGCACGATCCCGAGCTGCGCTCCTGGGTTGAGAGCGCCAATTCCGCCGACACCGATTTCCCGATTCAGAACCTTCCGTTCGGCGTATTCCGGATCGCGGGAGAGCCGCTGGCGCGGGTCGGAGTGGCCATCGGCGACCAGATTCTCGACCTGGCCGCCGCGGCGGACCGGGGCCTGCTGCCCAACCTGTCCGAGTCCGCCCTGTCCGCCTGCCGGGCCCCGCTGCTCAACCCGATGTTGGCCCTGCCGGCCATCGAACGGGCCGGATTGCGCCGCCAGCTGAGCGCCCTGCTCTCGGCCGATGGCGACGGCAACCGCCTGGCCGGGATGCGGGCGCCGAGGATCGTGGTGCCGATGGATGGGGCGGAGATGCGGATGCCGGTGAGTATCGGGGACTACACCGATTTCTACGCCTCGATCGACCACGCCACCAATGTCGGCCGGATGTTCCGGCCCGACCAGCCGCTGCTGCCCAACTACAAGTGGATCCCGATCGGCTATCATGGCCGGGCCTCGTCGATCGTGGTGAGCGGTACCCCGATCCAGCGGCCGTCGGGCCAGCGCAAAGACCTGGCGGTGGAGCAGCCCGACTTCGGTCCCAGCAAGTCACTCGACTATGAGCTCGAGCTGGGGGCGTTCGTGGGTGCCGGCAATCCGATGGGAGAACCGGTATCGATCGGCGAGGCCGATGAGCGGCTGGCCGGATACTGCCTGCTCAACGACTGGTCCGCCCGGGACGTCCAGGCCTGGGAGTATCAGCCACTGGGACCGTTCCTGGGCAAGAGCTTCGCGACCAGCATTTCGCCGTGGATCGTCACCCGGGAGGCCCTGCAGCCGTTTCGCCGGGCGAGGGCCCTCCGGCCCGACGGAGACCCCGCTCCGCTCGAGGGGCTCGACAGCCCGACTGACCGTTCCCGCGGGGCCATCGGCATCACCCTCGAGGTCTGGCTCAGTTCGGCCCAGATGCGGGCCAGCGGCGCCAGGCCGACGCGGATTTCCAGCTCCGACTTTTCCCGGCTGTACTGGACCATGGGCCAGATGGTGGCCCACCACACCTCCAACGGCTGCAACCTGCGGAGCGGAGACCTGCTGGGCAGCGGGACCGTGTCGGGCCCCACTCCCGAGTCGCGCGGCTGCCTGCTGGAACGGACCTGGCGGGGCGCCGAGCCGCTGACACTGCCGAGTGGCGAGACCCGCAAGTTTCTCGAGGACGGAGACGATGTGGTGCTGCGCGGTTATGCGGAGGCAGAGGGGCGGGTGCGGATCGGGTTTGGGGAGTGCCGGGGGACGATCGTCGGGAGATAGGTCGGAGGGTTCACGGCTCACGGTTCAACCGGTGCCGCCTTGACAGCTCATCCCAAGCATAGCGGGGGATAGGGTCGCCTGAGGTTCACGGTTCAACAGGTTCCGGGTTCCGGGGGGGCTCCGATCATACCTTCCTCTCGTCTCTCGTCTCTCGTCTCTCGTCTCTCGTCTCTCGTCTCTCGTCTCTCCTCTCTCGTCTCTCGTCTCTCGTCTCTCCTCTCTCGTCTCTAGTCCTTCCGCACCACCATCGTTCCCGGCTTCAGCGAACCAAAGGTCACCAGCATCCAGAACAGGCTGTGAATCCGGCTGTCGATCCGGCGCACCAGTCGAACGCCGTGGGTAGCAAAATTCGAGAGATACTGGTCGTAGTGCCGGATGTCATCGATCATGGCGTAACCGCCCGGCTTGAGCACCCGGCTGATCTCGGCAACCGCGGCGTCGCGGCCGGCGGGGTCCTCGATATTATGGATGGCGTAACTGGACACGATGGTGTCGAAGGTTGCATCCGGGAAGGGCATCTTCCGCATATCTGAGGTTTCCACCCTGACCCTGTCGGACACGCCTTCGGCCGCCGCATTGGCCAGTGTGGCGTCGGGTCGGTTGTCAGTCAGATCCTCGGCGCGCCAGATGTCGATGCCGGTCGCGGTGCCGGTGGTCAGTCGGCGCGCCGCAGCCACCAGGAGCAGCCCCCGTCCGCAGCCGACATCGAGCACCTGCTCGTTGCCGGTCCAACTCAGCTCATCGAGCAACCGTTCCCGCCGCTTGAGTTTTCCGATCCGGCTGCCGTAGATCATGCCGAGTCCGCTGAGCAGAAACCCGAGGCCGATGCCTCGGCCGCTGCCCAGCAGGTCGAGGTTGACCGGGCCCAGCTTCACTGTGCGCGGCAGTAGTCCTTGCCAGGCTGCAACGGCCACCAGCAATCCCGCCATGCCTACCAGGAGCAGGTTGCGCACAACTCCGGGTGCGTCCAGTCCGTAATCGGTCCGGCCACGGGGAGTGGTAGCGGTCATTTCGGATCCTTCCAGGTGGGCTCCAGTGATTTCCGGTGCAACCGGGTCAGGGCCCGGTCGAGTGCCGAGGCAAAAGCCTGCTTGGCCTTGGCGTCGAATGGGGGCGGCCCGCCGCTGACCAGTCCGGCGCCGCGCATCCCTTCCATGAAATCGCGGATCGAGAGCCGTTCTCCAATCGATTCGGCGGTATGCTCATCGCCGCGGGGGTCGAGCACCACGATCTGATTGGGCACCAGCAGAGCCGCCAGCGGAATGTCCTGGGTCACGACCAGGTCGCCGGCGGTAGCATGGGCCACAATGTGCTGATCGGCTACGTCCGAGCCACCGGCGACCTCGACCGCACTGACCAACGGATTGCCGGCCGGAGTCTGCAACCTGGAGTTGGCGACCAGGATCGTTTCGATCGCCAGCCGCCGGGCGGCGCGGAAGACGATCTCCTTCACATCGCGAGGCGTGGCGTCAGCGTCGATCCAGATTTTCATCGAGACGAGGGAATAGTCGATGGTCGAGAGTCGAGGCCGCGAAAGAACGGAAGCCGCGCGGAACCCGGAACCTTTTGTTTTGAATCGATCACCGGCTGGCCGGAATTCCCTGGGGGGCACATCGCAGGGCTCTCGCCAGTCGCTGCAGGCCTTCGATGACCTCGGGATTCACCGGAACGGTGTCGGTGCCGTAGGCCAGGGTCGCCGTGGTGGCGCCGAGCAGGGCGGTGAATCCTCGAGGGCTGAGGGCGCCCTGCAGAGTAATGGGATAGGGGTCCATCCGGCGATACACCCGCCCGGTGACATAGGTCCGGACCTTGATGCTGTCATCGACCAGCAGGACGAGTTTGGTGCTGTCCGGCGCCAGCCGGGCCGACTCGACGTACGGATCACCCAGCAGGACATCCAGGATGCCCAGGCGCGGTGCCGCAGACTGGGCACCGCTGAAATCCAGCCGCAGGTCGATATGGATACGGGGCTCGGTCCCGCCACCTTCGAGATGGGTGGTATCGGCGACCGGATCGTACCGACCGAGCAGGTAGCTGTGCGGCGTGATCGAGCCCTTCACCGCTGAGTCGACCGCGGGGCAGGCGGCCAGCGAATCCTGGGCACGGGCAGTCACCGGTAGAACCGCGACCACGGCCATGGCGGCGATCGCGAACGGCAGCGGTCTCATGGCTGAGGGGGAAGCGGCCGGTCCGAGTGGCTGGCCAGCAATCGCTCGGTGAAATCGAGCCGTTCCTGGGCTTCGCCCAGTTCCTGGCGCAGCGCGGCCTGCTCCTGTTCCATGGCGTCGAGCCGGCTCAGGATGTCGTTCGACGGGCCGTCGACCCCGGCGTTGATCCTGAGCTTGTAGACCTTGACCACCGCGCCGGACAGGATGGCGGCGATCGGAATCATCAGCGCGATTGAACCAGCATCCATCGTGACCTCCCTCCGCAGGTGACTCGAGCGCTCAGGTTGTGGTGGGCTTGGGAAAGAGATTGGCCGGCTTGCTGACCCTGGTGCCAGCGACCGACGGCGTGGCGGCCAGCGCCCAGGCTGAACCATCAAAGTGGCCGGACTGACCGAGTGATTCCCAGAGCGCCAGCGCCTTGCCGGGCATGAACGGTGCGACCATCACGGCCAGGCGGACCAGGGTCCGGGCCAGTGAAGCCAGCGCCACATCGAGTGCCGCGTCATTGCCGGCCTTGGCCAGCGCCCAGGGGGCGGTCCTGACAATGTACTGGTTGGCCTCGGTGATCAGCGCCCACGCTGACTCGGCGCCGTTTCGAATCTCGATCGCGTCCATGGCTGTGGCATATGCCGCCAGCCGGGCGGCGCCCTCGTGGTCGAGCTCCGACTCGGCGGCGGCCGGCACGGTACCGCCACGGTACTTCTCGATCATCGCCAGCGAGCGCGAGGCCAGATTGCCGAGGCCGTCCGCCAGATCGGAGGTATAACGTTCGTCGAACCGCTCCCACGAGAAGCTGCCATCGCCATCGAAGCCGACTTCCCGGAGCAGGAAGTAGCGCAGGGCATCGGGGCCGTGCCGTCCGATGGCCTCCTGCAAGTCGAGCCGGACTCCCGCGCTCTTGGAGAGCCGGTCTCCGTCGAAATTGATGAAGCCGTGGGCCCAGATGCCGCCGGGCAGCGCCTCACCGGCGGCCTCGAGCATGGCTGGCCAGATCACGCAGTGAAACCGGGTGATGTCCTTGCCAACAACGTGCAACTGGGCTGGCCAGGCCGCACCTGAACCGGCGAATCGCGGCGCGGTCCAGTAGTTGGGCAGGGCATCGAACCAGACATACGTCGTCTGCGACTCGCCATCGCTGGTGGCCCGTGGGAAGGGAACGCCCCAGCCGAACCGGCTGCGACTGGCCGAGACATCTTCCAGCCCCTGGCGGAGCAAGCCGAGGATTTCGTTGCGGCGGATCTCGGGGCGGACAAAGTCCGGGTGGGTCTCCAGCAGCTGTTCCAGGAACTTCTGGTATTTCGACAGCCGGAAGAACCAGTTGCGCTCCTCGACCCACTCCAGGATCCGGGTCGGGTGGAGAATGCACTTGCCGTCGACGATCTCGGCCTCGGTCTTGAACGCCTCGCAGCCGACGCAATACTGGCCGCGGTAGGCCTTTTCGTAGAAATCCTCGGGGCTGTGGGAGAAGATCTTCTCGATCAGCTCACGCACCCCGTCCTTGTGCTCGGGCGCGGTGGTCCGCATGAACTGATCGTGGGAGATCATCAGCCGGACCCAGGTGGCCTGGAACACGTCGGCCACTTCGTCGGTCAGCTGCTGCGGGGAGACCCCGCGCTCTTCGGCGGTCTGGGCCACCTTCTGGCCATGTTCATCCATGCCGATGAGGAACCAGACATCATCACCGCGGAGCCGCCGGTACCGGGCAATGCAGTCGGCCCCGACCTTCTCGAAGGCGTGCCCCATGTGGGGATCGCCGTTCGAGTAGTCGATGGCAGTTGTGATGAAGAACTTCGCCACTTAGTTGCCGGGATTCTCGGGAGGAGCGCCGGGCGCGGAATCAGGCGGCCGGCGGCCGCGCCGGCGGCGCCGGTTGCGGCGGCCTTTGCTGCCGTCGGGCTTGGCCGCCGTGGACGCGTCGACGGGATCAGCCGGTGGTGCCACCGGCTCGACGGGCGGCACGATCGCAGCGGCTGGCGGCGCCTCGGCTCTGGGCGGTTCCGCGGGGCGGCTGGCGCGGCGACTGTCTGGCCGGGTGGGTCGGGCGGTTGAGTCGGAACGTCGGGGCTGCTCGCGCCGTGATTCCTGCCGGGGCGGACTCTGTGGCGGCTGCGTGGATGGCACGGCGGTGACGCCGGCCTCCGGCGGCAGCAGCGCCACCTGGGCCTGCTCTTCCTGCAGCTCGATCAGCGGGATGATCCGTGAGCCCTCTTCGCCGCGGAGAAACACCCGTTCCCGGAAGATGTCGACCGCCACGACCTTTTCACCGCCCTTGGCGGTGCGGATCATCTTTCCCTCCTTGGGAAAGCGGCGGCGCTGGGCGGCGTAGAATTCGTGCTCGTACTTGAGGCAGCAGAGCAGTCGGCCGCAGCCACCCGAAATCTGCGACGGATTGAGCGACAGGTTCTGGTCCTTGGCCAGGGCCAGGCTCACTGGAGTGAGCTCCTTGAGCCAGGTCGAGCAGCAGTACTCGCGGCCGCAGCGGCCAACACCGGTCAGCCGGGCCGCTTCATCACGCACCCCGATCTGGCGCAGCTCGATCCGGGTCTTGAACAAGCTGGCCAGGTCCCGCACCAGCCCGCGGAAGTCCACCCGGGCCTCGGCGGTGAAGTACAGCGTCAGCTTGGACCGGTCCCACTGCCACTCGGTGTCGCTGACCCGCATGTCGAGCTTGTGGCCCTTGACCTTCTCGATCGTGGCCTGGCGATTCGACTCCTCATCCCGCCGGAGCTGGTTGGCGGTCGCAATCTCGGCCTGGCTGGCTCGGCGGACCACCGGGCGGGACGGCTCCGGCGCATGCTTGGCGCCGACCGAGCAGCTGGTGCACGACCCGGCGGACGCCTTGGCCGCATGATCGCCGACCTTGCTGACCCGGCCGAAATCGAGTCCGCGGGAGGCTTCGACGATCACCGCCTCACGGAGCCGCAACCGATCCTCCCCGGGTTTGTCCCAGGTAAAGAAGGCGCGGCGATTGCCCTTGAAGTGGACTTCGACGGTTTGGACGCCGAGGACCGGCTCCGCCTCGGGAATCTCGATGTCGAGGGTCATCGGGGCCGCCACACAACGTGGAGAGTGGAGAGTGGAGAGTGGAGAGCGGAAAAACGCCTCGAACAGGCTTTTCCCCTCTTCTCTCTCCCCTCTGCGCTCTGCTGCGGTTCAGGTTTCAACATACGCTCCCATCGCGGCATACTTGTCGGCCCGGCGCTTGACCAGCTTCTCGGGGCGGATCTTGCGCAGCTCGCCGAGGTGCCGGATCAGTGTGGCTCGCAGCCGTTCACCGGTGAGGTCGGGGTCGGTGTGGGCTCCGCCGACCGGTTCCGGAATGATTTCGTCAATGACCTTGAGCTTGAGCAGGTCTTCGGCCGTCAGCTTGAGGGCATCGGCGGCCCGCTCCCGGAGACTCGAATCCTTCCACAGAATGGCGGCGCAGCCTTCGGGGGAAATCACCGAGTAGACCGAGTTCTCGAACATCAGCACTCGATCCGCGACGCCCAGCGCCAGTGCCCCGCCGGATCCACCCACGCCAATCACAGTCGTGATGATCGGGGTGGGCAGCGCCGCCATCTCGATGATGTTCCGGGCCAGCGCTTCCGACTGTCCCCGTTCTTCAGCGCCGAGGCCGGGATAGGCACCGTCCGTGTCGATCAGGGTGATCACCGGGGCGCCGAACCGGGCCGCCAGCTGCATCAGCCGCAGTGCCTTGCGGTACCCCTCAGGATGCGCCATGCCGAAGTTGCGCTTGAGATTTTCCTTGGTGTCTCGACCCTTCTGATGGCCGATGACCATGACCGACACCCCGCCCAGCCGGGCCCATCCGCCGACGATCGACGGATCATCGCGGAACAGCCGGTCTCCGTGCAGTTCGATAAAGTCGGTGAAGATCGTGCTGAGGTAGTCGAGGGTGTAGGGCCGCCGGGGATGGCGGGCCACCAGGACCCGCTGCATCGGGCTCAGGTTCTGGTAGATCTCGGCGCGGGTAGCCTCCAGCCGGCGCTGCAGGCTGGAGGCTTCCTCCTCCACATCCATCTTCTGGTCCGCGCCGAGCTGGCGCAGCTCTTCGATTTTCTTCTCGATTTCCTGCAGCGGCTTCTCGAACTCGAGCGTGTACGCTGTGGCCATCGTCAACCCGCCTTCACAAAGGAGACGGCTTCAGATCCCAGGACGCCCTTGAGGGCGGTGAGAAGTTCCTCATCGGGGGATACTCGGAGTCGCCGGGCCCGGGCGCGGAGCTTCTCGCCGTTGCCGTCGGACCATTCAATATAGAGCGGCGCGGGCCCGGGGTGGGTGGCACAGAGCGCCGCCGCGGACCGGACCCGGTCCTCGTCGGGGGCGGACGGGGCCTGCCACCGGATACTGACCCCGATGGCACCGGCGGGCCGCAATTCGGCCAGCGGCCGGGCGCTTTCGATCACGAACGGGGCGCGGTCCTCATCCCGGTCGCGGGCGCTGTAGCCGCCGGTCAGCAGCATGGCCTCGTCTTCCTTGAGAATCAGGCTCAGTTTGGCCCATGCCTCCGGGAACACGATTGCTTCCGCGGTCCCGGTAAAATCCTCCAGCACCAGGCGGGCATACTCTTTTCCGGTCTTCTTCGAGATCTGGCGTTTCACGGTGGTGAGTACCGCCGCGATGGCCACCGGATGCTCGCTCCATTCGCCCAGAGTGACCGTGCTCCTGGTCCCGAACAGCTCGACCTCGGCCCGGTAGCGCTCCAGCGGATGCCCCGAGATGAAGAAGCCCAGCACCTCCTTTTCCCTGGCCAGCCGCTCGGCTTCCGGCCAGGGGTGCAGTTCCGGCAGGGCACCGTTGCGCGGTCGTGCGGCCGGCGCCGCTTCGCCGAACAGGCTGGCCTGGCCCGCCTCACGCTCCTGCTGCAGGACCTGAGCTTCGCCGAGGGCCGAATCGAGGGCCGCAAACAGCTGGGCCCGGTGACCGCCCAGCGCATCACAGGCGCCGGCGGCCACCAGTGATTCCACCACCCGCTTGTTGCAGAGCCGGAGATCGATCCGTTCCACCAGGTCGGCCAGCGAGGCATACGGCTGCTGGCGGCGGCCGCCGATGATCGATTCGATGGCGCCCTGGCCGACATTGCGGACCGCGCCGAGCCCGAACCGGATCCGGAGATCGCCGACCACGGTGAACTTGTAGCCCGATTCGTTGACATCGGGCGGCAGCACTTCGCAGCCCAGCTCCCGGGCTTCGGCGATGTACTGCACCACCTTGTCGGTGTTGCCGATTTCCGAGCTCAGCAGCGCCGCCATGAATTCGGCGGGGTGATGGGCCTTGAGCCACGCGGTCTGGTAGGCCAGGACCGAGTAGGCCACCGAGTGGGACTTGTTGAAGCCGTAGCGGCCGAAGGTGACGATCTGCCGGCCCAGCTCCTCGATCACATGCTTGGGGTGGCCCAGCGCGATGGCCCGTTCGATGAACTTGGCCACTTCCTGGTTGGCCAGCTCCTGGTCCTTCTTGCCGACCGCTTTCCGCAGCACATCGGCTTCGGCCAGCGAGAAGCCGGCGAGGACGTTGGCAATCCGCATCACCTGTTCCTGATAGGTGATGACCCCGTAGGTCGGCGCCAGCACCGCTTCGAGCTGGGGCAGCGGGTAGGTCACCTTTTCCTGGCCCAGCTTCCGGCGGATGAACACGGTATGCATGCCGGCATCGAGCGGACCGGGGCGGAGCAGCGCGTTGCTGGCCACCAGGTCGTCGAACCGGTCGCACTTCATGGCCCGCAGCGTTTCGGTGGCCAGCGGCGATTCAAACTGGAAGACGCCAGCGGTTCTACCCCGCCGCAGCAGCTCGTAGACCTTGGGATCGTCGAACGTCAGGGTGGACATGTCCGGCAGGTCGGTGCCGCGGGCCCGGATCATGTTCACGGCGTCGTGGATCACGGTCAGCGTCTTGAGGCCGAGCATGTCCATCTTGAGCATGC